>JAURGE010000037.1 GCA_030833925.1 Alphaproteobacteria bacterium | reverse complement strand
TGGTTGCAATCCTTGAAGTGGTGCGCGACGCCACTGTCGCCAAATGCAAGACAACGGCCGCACTCGCCAAATCCGCGATCGAATCCGCGATCGCGGCCCCGGCCCTCGAGGACGCAACGACCTTGAAGATCGAAGCTTAGTCTCTCCTGCTGGGGCCTCGGCCCCAGGCAACGAGCCCAGCTGCGCGAGCAGCTGGGCTTTTTGTTTGCCAAACACGAACATAAACACGCGCGCTCGCAATAACAGAAGAGGGCGCGCGTGTCAAGTAATTTTTTGCTTGACAGATTGCCGACCTGGGCGACAGCCCAGGTCGGAGTCCCTGGACCTTTCTTCCACTTCGTTCGCTTCGCTTCTCTCCGTTTCCCTCTTCCCACCCGTCAGTTTTAAATTTCCCCCTTGGGCCTAGTTTTCGGCAAACAGTCATGTAGCCAAACCTATGAACCCCCCGGTATCATTCAAACAACTTTGGGCCACCCAATTTATAAAAATTTGAAAACCTATGGACTACACACCTTTCCAAGACATGCCTGACGCAAAAGCGTTGTTTATGACGGACCGTGGTTCGACGTATGCGCTTTTTGAAGATCAGACCACGCAACGTAATCGGAGTGGTGCAAACCATGAAGACAAGAGCACTGGGTTGCAGCAGAGGTCAGGGAAAACGGTTTTCCTGGACCGTGATTCGATGAACAAGATTGGTATGACGTTTCAGCGGGAAGATGTAGCAACAAGGTTTTTGCCCATTTTGGATAGTGAAAACAAACCGACTGGCAGAGCAAAATTAGAGCTGACACAGGATCACACTTATCGGCCCTCGAAACTTGTGCAAGGAAAGTTTGTGATGGGAGAGCCTCAGTTATTGAAGGCAGGCACGGTATTGGCAGAAGTGCCGTATTCAACAAAGCCTGCTGTAGGGATGCATCCAGTAGAAATAATGAGGTCGGATAGCCCAATCGGGGATAAGGGTCGTGGAATTCATTTTGGTTCAAAAATTACGGAGATAGTAGAGCGGGCTAAGGAAAGGGCTGCCAGTAAAGCGATAGGAGGCGGTGGGGGGATGAATCCAATGGATATTGAAAAGGTTCCTGGAAAGCGTCCGTTGAAGATGGCTCAAGGTGGAATGGTGGACAAAGCGCTTTCGGGCAACTGGAAAGTCTTATGACTGTTGAGATCGAAGATCCGGAAGCCGAGATACTTAGGCTGGAGTACAAGCAGCTTAAGGATGCAATTCTTGAGCGTGCGCGTGAGAACTTTTTAGACTTTGTCCGTTATGTGTGGCCCCAGTTCATATGTGGCCCGCATCACAAAATCATGGCAAGAAAGTTTGAAGAGTTAATCAAGGGCGATCACACGCGAATCATTATTAATATTGCACCGCGTCATGGAAAGTCGGAACTCACGAGTTATCTTTTTCTGGCGTGGCTCATGGGCCGTGAGCCGGATGCCAAGATCATTCAAGCGACGCACACGGCGGAGTTAGCGATGCGGTTTGGTCGCAAGGTGAGGAACCTGATGGATTCGGAGGAATATAAGGAGGTTTTTCCGAATGTAGCGTTAGCGGCGGACAGTAAGGCGGCTGGGCGGTGGGAGACGAATAAGGGTGGGGAGTATTTTGCGGCTGGTGTTGGTGGAGCGATGACTGGTCGTGGTGCGAATTATTTGGTTATTGATGACCCGCATTCGGAGCAGGATGCATTATCGGAGACGGCTATGGAGCGGGCGTATGAGTGGTATACGTCTGGTCCTCGTCAGCGGTTGCAGCCTGGGGGCAAGATTTTGTTGGTTATGACTCGTTGGTCGAAGACGGATTTGACGGGGATGGTGTTGACGGATCAGGCCAAGGATCCGAGGGCGGACAAGTGGGAGGTGATTGAGTTTCCGGCGATCATGCCGAGTGGGAAGCCGTGTTGGCCGGAGTTTTGGACGGTGGATGCTTTGTTGTCGGTCAAAGCTGCGTTGCCGGTGAACAAGTGGAATGCGCAGTGGCAGCAGAATCCTACGGCTGAAGAGGGGGCGATATTCAAGCGTGAGTGGTGGAAGGTATGGAACAAGGATTATGTTCCGGAGTTGCATTACATCATTCAGAGTTATGACACGGCGTATTCGAAGAAGGAGACGGCGGACTTTTCTGCGATTACGACGTGGGGGGTATTTCGTCCGAGTCCGGATGATCCTGAGCAGTTGATCTTGATTGATGCGAAGAAGGGTCGGTGGGATTTTCCGGAGTTAAAGCGTGTAGCATTGGAGTTGTACAGGTATTGGAATCCCGATTGCGTGCTGATTGAGGCGAAGGCGGCTGGGATGTCTTTATCTCAAGAGTTGCGCAGAACCGGTATTCCGGTGATAAACTATTCTCCGGGTGGTCGAAACAGGGCGACGGACAAGGTATCGCGTGCCAATGCTGTTTCACCGGTGTTCGAAGCGGGGTATGTATGGGCCCCGGATGAGGACTGGGCTGTCGAAGTAGTTGAAGAGATGGCGGAGTTTCCGTTTGGTGCGAATGATGACTTGGTCGACAGTGCGGTGCAGGCGGTCATGAGATTCCGCCAGGGCAACTTCTTGACTATTCCTTCGGACTGGATTGATGAAGAGGGCGCTCCTGCCCAATTTTCTTATTATTAGGGGACCGTATGGCCTCGAAACCGACGCAGTTTGACCCGCTTTTTCAGGAAGCTGGGTCCAAGTATGGTGTAGACCCAGCAATTTTGAAGGCGATAGCGTCGGTGGAGTCGGATTTTCGGCCCGATGCTGTTGGTCCAAGGACCAGGAGTGGTCGAGCGCAGGGGATGATGCAGTTTGTGCCGGCCACGGCCAAGGCGTATGGGTTGGATGATCCTTTTGATCCGGCGAAATCTGTCGATGCAGCGGCAAGATTGATGCGGGACAACCTAAAACAGTTCAATGGTGACCTTGGGAAGGCGCTTGAAGCGTATAACGGTGGTCCAAGCCTTGTTGGAAAGTCTCGTCAGACGGCTGCGTACCGTGAAAAGGTGATGCAGCGGGCTCAGTTGGCCCGAAAAGACCCAAAATTCAAGACGCAACTCGCAAAAACTCAGAATAAAGCAGTATCTGGACGTAAGTTAGCGCCCACACCACGTGAAGCATTGACGGATGTGTCGATGTTGCCTGCTTCGTATAAGGCGGCGTTGTCTTTGCAGTACTTCACGGACACAGATCCGGAGGGAAATCCGGTGGATCGGGCTCAGGAGGAGCTTGAGCGGTTGTTGGAGGAAGAGCAATACGCGCAGGCGGGCCCTTCTGGCGGTGGAGCGTTGTTAGCGAAGACTTTTACGCCGTCGGAGAAGGAGTATGTATCGCCATTTGACATCATGGCTGGGATGCAACAGCCCGTGGAACAAGAACCACGGACCCAAATAGCGCAGGTGCAGGGCTTTGCTGATGGTGGCTTTGTTTTTGGAGGAACGAGTTTACCGGCGGCGCCTAATTGGTACTTAGATCCCGCTGCGGATTATGCCCCAGGGGATAGAGAGTTTATTGAACGCAATCAGCAGTTGCTATCTGGGTATAACCAAGCGGTTGAGGAGTATCAGAGCAAGGTAGATCAGTACAACAGCTTGTTGGATCAGTGGCAAAAGCAGGCCGAGGAGTACAACCGGCAGGCGGAGGCGTGGAACGCGGGCCCTAGGACGTCCAACTTCAACCCTACGGTGAAAAATCCGGGGGAGTTTAATGTGAAGTTCGAGGCCAAAGAGCCAACACTGCCCTTTGACCCGGAGTCGTTTGCTGCTTATGTTGATTTAAAGAACGCACAGGTAGAGCAAGGTCGAAAGAAGGTAGAAAGAGAGGCGCCCGGGAGGCAGTTGGCATTGGACGTGATCCAAGATCCGGGGAAATACAACCTATCTGGCTTTGGATTTAAGGACGGTGGGGACGTAAACAAGCGCGGGATGATGGAGAGGGTGGGGCAGTGGCTCAAGGAGAATGAGATCTCCCCCACGGACTTTTTATTGGCGACAAAGAGTGGGTTTCCGTTGGGCTTGGCCTTACAGCCTAGTTCGCTTAATGCCAATGAGGAAGAGATGCTGGCCGCCTTGAGGGAATTGCAGGCGGAGCGTGAATCGGGAAAGGTGGTGGGCCGCGCTAAGGGCAGTGGTCCACTAGGTGAAGTCCCTTTATTGGATGAGCAGGGCCGTGTAGTGCGTGAGCCGCAGACTGTCGAAGAGGCTAGTTTGCTGGAAAAGATCAAAGGTGCGGGTGAGGCTGGCCTGTCTGTGCTCAGTGGCATGGTGTCTGGGCCGGCGGGTGCTGCGTATGGTGCGTTCAAGGGCCTGACCTCTGACAAGTACGGCACGCAGGCGGGTGTGCGCGAGGCTGAAGCTGCTGCTGCGGACGTAATGAAGGCGGGCACGTATGTGCCGCGTGGCAAGGTAGCCCCAGAGTATCTACAGAATATCGGCCAGTTTTTGCAGAGCAGTAAATTAGATGCGGCGTTGCCGGAGACCTATGCGGCCAGTGCTGCATTGCGTCCTGGTGCTGTGGGCCAGGGCATTCAGATGCCTGTGGAGCAAGCCTCGACGGCGATGGTGCGGAAGATCACGGGCAATGAGGCCCTTCAGCCAACCGATGTCTACAGGGCGATGGCCGACACGAAGGGCATTGCGTCATTGGGTGCTCCAGCTGCAGCGCCTACAAAAATAAATCCTGGGTTATTTGTGAGTGCTACGGAAGAGTTGGACAAGTTTCCAGTTAGCTCAGAGGTAGACAATGTTCTTTCTGCTCACATTGGTGGAGTGGGAAATCTTGGTGATGCAGATGCGAAGTATTACCTGAGAGAAGTTCCTGGCGGACCGGAGTATACCCAGCAATCTCAAGCCATAGCTCAAAAGTACTTTGGCGATCAGTTCATGGGATATCGGCTCATGCCCAAAGAAGAGTTTGAAGCGCTAAAAGCCGGAGATGTGGGCGATTTGTTGTCCTTCTCGCTTTCTAAAGACGCTGCAAACGCATTCCGTAGATTTGCTCCAAATCAGGGAAGAGAAGATTTAGTTTTGGCTGAAGTGCCTTTGACTCCAAGACATGTACTTGGATTTGGTCACAGGGGCGAGCAAGAACTTATTGTGGACACGTCGGTTGGGTGGTCTTTGGATGACTTTAAACGTGCTTCGACTCCTAAACAAAAGGAACAAGTTGATAGGAGTTTGTTGTCGCCGTCTCCTGAGCGCCCGTTCGTAGGCGAGCTTGAGCGCCTTGTTGCAGACCTTCCTGGCCCAGTACAGAAGGGGCAGTTTCTTAATTCGTTGAAAAACAAAGCTCGTGGCTATGAGATAAGGCGAGTAGAAGAAGCGCTGGAAGACTTTGGGTCCACGGACAAAGTGACGCCAAATCAAATCATGTCGGCGTTGAAGAGGACTTCTCCTCAGCGACTTAAGCTTCAAGTGCTACAAGCAAGTGATATTGGGAGGGAAGGATTTTCAAGGGACATTGATAATCCATACCCAGCTCGCCCCATAGGCTCAGTAAATCTATTGCTTGAGCCAGGGGCAATGCAAAAACAAATAGGCTCTATTGTTGAAGACATTCAAGACTTTAGGGCCAACAAATCTACTGCCACTGTGTTTGGCAATGACCCGACGTACATAGCCGAATACGCACGTGAAGTGATGAACCTTGCAGATCGAGTGGATGAGTTTGATACACAAGTAGCTAGGTCGGTGAAGATGGCAGCACAAGACATAGCCAGTGAAGCTAGACCGATTGTTGATTTGGCATTAGCTAGGCGATATGTAACAACTCCAGGGCTAGATCCAAAAAACAAATGGCTAGTTAATTGGAATGACCCTGAAAAAACTGTGCCGCAACAAGTAAAAGATCTTCTTCGAAAAAGAGGCGTTACTACGCTTACACCAGAAGTAGCCACAATGGCTGCCAAAGAAATAGAAACAGTGAACTACTTAAAAGAGCTTAATAAAACAATTAATTCAGGAAGTTCATATGCCACGCTCTTAAGAAACACACTATCAGGGTATGAACGAGACATGTTAGGGAGATTGTCGTCTTCTCCAGATGCGCTAAAGATTGGCCTTGACGATTTTTATCGCGAAGCAAGTGATCCAAATAAGTCACAGTACATGGCACAAAGAATGCAAGACTTTGCAACCGAAGTAAATGGGGTGCTTCGCGATTACGATACGGTTTTAAATTTCGGTAAAAACGAAGTTATTAAGGATCTAAGAAACTTGACGCAAGGAATGCTTGATTCCGACACGTTGCAGAGCGGCAAGTTATACGAGCCTTTGTTGCACGCTAAGATTGCTGGAAAAAATCCAGTTTCTTTTGCTCGTTTTGTAGAGCTAAACCCGTCGGATATTGTCGATCCTCCCGCAAACTTAAAACCAGGAGAAGCTTTATTGTTTACTGAGCTTCAATCAGATCGCAGGAAGGACTTGTTTGCAGGCAAGCGAAAAGGAATAGAAGAACCCTACCCTGGGTTTGCTACGGATGAGGATACCGCGTCTGAGCTAATGATGAAGTCAGCAGTAGCCGGGGCAGCACAGCTTAATAAAAAACTTGTCTTATTCCCGGGGTCAGACTCAAGACAGCCACAAATATATGGCACTTGGGCCACGGAAGAAGCAAAAAAAGCAAAGGACATGAGCCAGTACTCTCCTTCAATCATGAAACGGGTGAGTAAAAAAGTCGCCAAAGATCTTGGCGAAGGTTACGAGGCTCGAGAGTTTAAGGCGATAAATGAAGCAGGTGATGAAGTTGTTCGTTGGGGTATAGTGCTTCCAGACGATGCTTCCAACTTGCCTCAAAAAGGAATCCGCTTTTCTAAAGGCGGACTGGTGGACAAACCACTTTATGATAGAGCGTAATAATGGCTAAAAAACAAAAGAGCAGTCCGTTCAACAACATTGAGCGAGCCTTGACTGGCGAAGACATGGCGCCGGAAGGTGAGATGGAGGTCGAAATGACCGAAGCGCTCATCCCTATGGATGAGGAAGATGTTGAGATTGTGATGGACGATGACGGTGGGGCCACGATTAATTTGGGCCCTGAGGAAGACGAATACGAGAGCAAGCACACCGAGAACTTGGCCGAGCGCCTTGATGAGGACGAGCTTGATCGGATTGGTCAGGACATTCTGCTGCTTTTGGACGCTGATCTGGCGAGCCGTGAAGAGTGGTCCAACACCTATGCCAAGGGTATGAAGCTGCTTGGCTTCCAGTATGAAGAGAAAACCCAGCCGTTCCGGGGTGCCTCTGGTGCCCATGTACCTCTTTTGGCTGAGGCGATCATCCAGTTCTCTGCCCAGGCGATGAAAGAGCTCATGCCTGCGGGCGGGCCCGTGCGCTCGCAGGTAGTAGGAAAGAGCAACCGCAACCGTGAGATGCAGGCTGAGCGGGTGCAAGAGTTCATGAACTACCAGATCACGACGGTCATGAAGGAATACACCCCTGACTACGACCAGATGCTTTGGTACGTGGGCTACGGTGGGTCGGCTTTTAAGAAGGTTTATTTTGACCGCTCGAAGATGCGCTGTGTATCGCCGTTCATCACCCCGGACAACTTCGTCATGCCGTACAACGGCTCGAGCAATCCTTGGGAGAACGAGCGGTCCTTGCAGATTGTGCCGATGTCGGCCAATGCGCTTAGGACTAACCAAGTAAACGGCTTTTATCGGGATATTGAGCTGTCGGCTGCGGCGGGAGATAGCAGTGAAATTGAGGATGCAGAGGACAAAGTATCCGGCACCTCGCCAAATGAGCTAGATGAGGAGTTCACGCTCATCGAAGCGCACATGCTGTATGACATCCCGGGATATGAGCACAAGGATGGGCTCAAGCTGCCGTACATCATTACGGTGGACAAGGATTCCGGGAAGGTTTTGTCGATCTACCGCAACTGGGATGAAGAAGATGATACCTACGCCCCTTCACATTATTACGTTCACTACATGTTCCTCCCTGGCCCTGGCAGTATGGGGTATGGCTTGGTCCATCTACTTGGGAACCTTAATCGGGCCTCAACCGCAGCGCTCCAGCAGCTGATTGATGCGGGTACGTTCTCCAATCTGCCGGCTGGATTCAAGGCACGTGGTCTGCGGATTGCGGACAGTGACAAGCCGTTGCAGCCTGGGGAGTTCAGGGATATTGATGCGGGGGGTGCTGAGCTGGCTTCAGCGCTTTTGCCTTTGCCGTACAAGGAGCCGAGTCAGACGCTGTTTACGCTTCTGGGCTTCTGTATCGACATGGGCCGTAGGATCGCCAGCATTGCTGATATGCAGGTGGGTGATGGCAATCAGCAGGCTGCTGTTGGAACGACGATTGCGTTGCTCGAGCGTGGCGCGATGGTCATGTCTGGTATTCACAAGCGCTTGCATTACGCTCAGAAGCTTGAGTTTGAACTCATGGCGAATTGTTTTGCCAAGTATCTGCCTGATGAGTACCCGTATGACGTGGTTGGTGGAGACAGAAAGGTATTCAAGAAGGACTTTGATGAGCGCGTAGATGTCATTCCAGTCGCAGATCCCAATGTGTTCTCGACTGCTCAGAAGATCATGATGGCTCAGACCCAGCTTCAGCTGGCTCAGAGTGCCCCTCAAATCCACAACATATATGAAGCATATCGCCGCATGTACGAGGCCTTGGGAACCAAGGATATTGACATGCTGCTCAAGCCTGATGACACGTTGCATCCGCGCCCGAAGGATCCCGCAAGCGAAAACGCGGACTCATTGGACGGCAAGAACCTTACGGCTTTTGCTGGACAGCAGCACGATGCGCACATTGTGTGCCATTTGATCCAAGGTATGTCCCCGATTGTGCAAGGAAACCCATTGGCGGCAGCAATTCTGACCAAACACATCTTGGATCACGTGCGGTTGAAGGCGGAAGAGCAGGTTGAGGCGCAGATATTTGCTTCATACGGCCCGGAAGGAATGTCGATTGTCTCTGATATACAAAAAGAGGCTCAAGTCGCCATGTTTGTTGCTCAAGGAATGGCCGAACTCCGAAAACTCTCCCAAGAAATGTCAGGAGCCAACGCGCCAGATCCTCTCGTTGCCCTCAAAGAGCAAGAACTCCAGCTCAGAGCGCAAGATGCGGAGAGGAAAGCACAGGTTGATCAGCAAAACTTGGCGCTAAAAGCGCAAGACATGCAGCAGGACGCTGCATTTAATCAACAAAAACTCCAATCGAACGAAGAGATTGCGGCTGAAAAGGCTTCGATCGCGCGCGAAAGGATCAATCAAGTGGAAAGGAGTAATCAAAATGCCGCTCAAGAAAGGTTCCAGCAGCAAAACAATCAGCAGCAACGTCAGTGAAATGATGGGCAAGTTCTCGAAGACCGGGAAAATCGGTACTTCGAAGCCGAAATCTAAGAAAAAAGCTCAGAAACAGGCTGTTGCAATCGCACTTTCTACTGCTGGTAAGGCCAAAAAGATGGCTACTGGCGGTAGGGTGACTTACGTCAAACGAAAAGACGCAGATAACCTGACAAAGATTTGCTAATGGAAAAATTATTGAAATACATCCGCAGCCGCAAGCAAGAACTTGGGGAGGCGATGCTCTACGGAAACGTAAAGAACATGGAACATTACCGGCAGATGGTCGGTAATGTCGAGGCATATCAGGTCATTGAAGACATGATCATAGAAATACTGGAGAAGGCAGAGAAAGACGACTAACAACCCTCGTGGGGCGATCCCACGCAATATAGGAGAGCATTAATGGAAGAAATGACTGCACTGCAAAAGAAGTGGGCAGAGCAAACAGCGCAGGAAGAGCAGGAAATGCGTGATCAGTTGGATCCAAAGAACATGGATCAGTCTGTAATTGACCGTATTCCCAAACCGACTGGCTGGCGATTAGTGGTTTTGCCATTCAAACCCCCTAGAAAGACCAAAGGCGGCCTTTTATTGGCTGAGCAGGCGATTGAAAAGCAGCAAGTGGCGACGGTATGTGGCTATGTGGTCGATACAGGACCCCTGGCGTATGCCGATACCGAGAAGTTCCCTGACGGGGCTTGGTGCAAGAAGGGTGATTGGGTGGTATTTGCCCGTTATGCAGGCGCTCGTATCAATATCGAAGGTGGTGAGATACGCATTCTTAACGATGATGAGATTTTGGCGACGATTTCTGACCCAGAAGACATCATGCACATGGTATAAGGGAGATAAACCATGCCTGAATTGGAAGAAAATGAACTGGCTGTACCAGATCCCAATGGTGAGATTCGTTTTGAGTTGTCTGAGGAAGACAAAGAAACGACCATTGAGTTTTCGGAGGATGGCAGTACCGCAGAGGTATCTGCACAACCTCAACAACAAGAATTGTTCCCTGAAGAGTCAAAGGAACACGAGGAATACAGCAGTCGAGTCAAAAAACGCCTGGATAAACTGACGGCCAAGCTTCGTGAGGCTGAAAGGCGTGAGCAGGCGGCTATTTCGTATGCTCAGAATGTCCAAAAGAGCTTGGAGGAGACCCAAAGGCGGGCTGCTTCTCTAGATAATAGCTATTTGACTGAGACTGAGGGCCGTATTAACTCCCAGTTGGCTATTGTGGAGGCTAATCTCCAGGATGCCGTGGAGCGTGGGGATGGAAAAGCGGTCGTTGAGGCGCAAAAGCTGTTTAATCAGCTGACGCTTCAGCAGGAAAGGCTAAAAGCCGCCAAAGTGCAGCGCACGACAGCTCCTCCCCCTCAACCGGTATACCAGCCAGCTATTCAGCCCCAGCAACAGGTGGCTAGGCCAGATCCAAAGGCGGAAACTTGGGCCGAGGAAAATGAATGGTTTGGTAGCGATGAAATCATGACTACCGCAGCATTCGCAATTCACAATAAATTGTCAGAAGAAGGGTTTGACTTGCAATCTGACGAGTATTATGATGAGCTGAATCGGAGAATCCGCAAGGAATTTCCGCACAAATTTAGTAGGCCCCGGGCAGACACCTCAAACGTCCCAAGTGTCGCGCCTGCAACCCGTGGAAGCACGGTTAACGGTGGACGCAGATCCGTCAAGCTGACTCCAAGTGAAGTCAGTATCGCAAGACGCTTAGGTGTACCTCTCGATGAGTACGCAAAACACGTTAGGAGATAAATCATGGCCGAACAACTCAGTATTGATAAAAGTCCTCGTAGCACTCGTCAAACCGAGTCTCGTAAACGGTCGTGGGTTCGTCCTAATCGTTTAGATGCACCGCCAGCCCCTCCAGGGTTTAAGCACCGTTGGATTCGCGCAGAGTCAGCCGGTAGAGAAGACCGGATGAACATTGCTTCAAAGATACGGGAAGGTTATGAGCTCGTAAGAGCGGAAGACCACCCTGATTTCGTGATTCCTACAGTTGATGATGGCAGGCACGCCGGTGTAATCGGCGTTGGTGGCCTCGTCTTAGCTAAAATTCCAGTAGAGATTGTGGAAGAGCGGAACGCGTACTATCAACAACAGACGAGAGATCAAATTAATGCGGTGGATAATGATCTGATGAAGGCAAATGCGCATTCGTCGATGGTTATTCAGCGTCCAGATCGTAAATCTCGAACTTCTTTCGGCAGTCCTAAGCAGGATTCCGGGGAAGAGTGAAACCCCTTTTAAGGAACTAACAAATGGCAAACGTTGATAAAGCCTTTGGTCTGCGTCCGCAAGGTAACCTTTCTGCTACTGGTGCCCAGAAGCAGTATGGCTATCAAATTGCTGACAATCAGTCCGGAGCAATTTATCAGGGCGACCTAGTCACCCTTTATGATGGTTATGTTGTTAAGTTCGCTCCCGGCACGCACACTGCTGCCCTGGGCGTATTTAATGGCTGTAACTACATCGATCCCTCGACCGGCAAACCCACCTGGAAGAACTTCTATCCCGGTTCGGTGAACATTACCGCAGGTACTATTCAAGCCGACGTGATTGATGATCCCAACCAACTGTTCACCATTCAGGTTGACGAGAGCGTTGCTCAGACCGACATTGGCAAGAATGCTGACGTTGTTGGTACAGGCGGTAGCTCGACCACTGGTCAGTCCACCATGGAACTTGACTCCTCCACAATCGCTAATACGGCTGCTCTGAACCTCAAAATCGTTGGTCTTTTTGACGTTCCTGGCAACTCGTTTGGCACCAATGCTGTGGTGGTTGTCAAGATTAACGAACATCTCTATGGCAGCGCTGGCGTTGCCGGTCAAGGAGCTTAATCATGGCAATTTCACGTGCCCAACTAGTAAAAGAGCTTGAGCCGGGATTGAATGCCCTGTTCGGCATGGAGTACAAGAACTACGAAGGCGAGCACACTCAGATTTATGACACTGAGTCCTCGGATCGTGCGTTCGAAGAGGAAGTGATGCTTTCTGGCTTCGGTGAGGCTCCGGTCAAAACCGAAGGTGCTGGCGTTCAGTATGACGACGCTCAGGAAGTCTTCACGGCTCGCTATACCCACCAGACCGTCGCTTTGGCCTTCGCTCTTACCGAAGAGGCCATCGAAGACAACCTGTATGACAAGCTTTCGGCTCGTTATACCAAGGCTCTGGCCCGCTCCATGGCTCAAACCAAGCAAATCAAGGCTGCTTCCGTTCTCAACAACGGTTTCACGACCTCGATCGGTGGCGACGGCGTTGCTCTTTTCAGCACCTCTCACCCCACTCTTGGCGGCCCCAACCTCAGCAACACCTTGACGACTGCCTCAGACCTGAACGAGACCTCGCTTGAGCAGGCCTTGATCGACATTGCCGCGTTCACCGACGAGCGTGGCTTGAAGATCGCCGTTCGTGGCCTGAAGCTGATCATCCCCAAAGAACTCCAATTTACGGCCGAGCGTCTGATGAAGTCGCAAGACCGTGTTGGAACTGCTGATAACGACATCAACGCTATCCGCAACATGGGCATGATCCCTCAGGGTTATGTTGTCAACCACTTCCTGACCGATACGGACGCTTGGTTCATCAAGACCGACGCCCCCAACGGCATGAAGATGTTCCAGCGTGTACAGCTCAAAACCGCTTTCGAAGGCGACTTCGACACCGGCAACGTGCGGTACAAGGCTCGTGAGCGCTACAGCTTCGGATTCTCGGATCCCCGGGGCATGTTTGGCTCTCCCGGTGCTGCGTAAAAAGCAGTGAAAAAGGGGCCCCAGGGCCCCTTTTTCGTTGTACACTGGCTGTAAGTCTAGGAATTTTCACCTGTACCGACTGGCCTAGCAGACTTAGTAGAGACGGTGCAGGGGCGTGCTACTACACGAAAGGACTGTCATGGCACAGACTACATTTCAAGGGCCAGTTCGGTCTCTGAACGGCTTTATTACGCAGGGCCCCCAAAACGTCGTTAACGTTACTTCGAGCACAGCGCTCACCGTTGCGGCACATGCTGGCAAGATCATCACTGCTGGTGGCACTCTTGCTGCTAACCTGACGATCACTCTTCCGGCCATTAATGTTTCGGCCTATTCCAGTGTCTCTGGCCCTGGCGCCGACGGCAACAGCCCCAACAATCAGGGTGCTGTCTTTACCATTTTTGTTCCAACGACTGTTGCGACCAGCACTTTGAAGATTGTTACGGACGGCACGGACAAGTTTGTTGGTTCGATTCTGACCGTTGATACCGATTCTTCGGGTGCTATGGCTGGATTTGCTCCTGCATCTAGCAATGACGCAATCAACCTGAACGGTAGCACTACCGGTGGCGTGGCTGGCTCTTACATCCAGATCACTGCATTGTCGAGTGCCAAGTACATGGTTCAAGGCGTTGTGAATTGCACGGGATCTCCCGCCACTCCGTTCGCTGATTCCTAATAGGAGGTCGACATGGGCTTCTCAAGTGACGTAAAAGCAGTCACTAAGACTGCCGATGCCTCCGCTGTTGTTGGGAGGACTCGTCTTCAGGGTTTGTATTTTACGAACTCTGGAACGGGTTCTTCATTCACTCTTAAAGATGGCACGACATCGTCTGGTACTGGTCGGTTGACCATCTACACTCCTGCTTCGGCTGGCGGTGCGGATATCATCATGCCAAACGACGGCATTCTGTTCGAAAACGGCATTTACGTTGACGTAGCAGATGCCAATGTGACCAGTGTGACGCTGCTATTTTGCGGCGGTGCGGCGGCTTAAATGGCTAAGGGCATGGGCATCAAAACCTCTGTGAAGTCGGGCAATTTTCGCCCGACTAAGCAGGGCGCTGGCATGACCAAAAAGGGTGTTGCGGCTTATCGCAAGGCCAATCCTGGCTCCAAACTTCAGACGGCAGTGACGGAAGACAAACCTACTGGCAAGCGGGCAGCGCGGCGCAAGTCGTTCTGTGCCCGTTCTGCTGGGCAGATGGAGAAGTTTCCCAAAGCAGCAGCCGATCCAAACAGCCGCATTCGACAGGCTAGAAAACGGTGGAAGTGCTAAATGGAAATGATGCTTTGGAACGTCGTACTCAGTGCGATAGTGGGGATCATGATGTTCATGCTTAAGGGCAAGTTTGATGAGATTCAGCGCCTTAGCATTCTTTTGAACAAGACGAGAGAGGAGGTTGCACGTGATCACATCACTCGTGCAGAAGTTAGAGCCGATCTGGAAAAAATTCGTGACCATTTTGACTCAGGGTTTAAGCGCCTTGAAGACAAACTTGACGCGCTTGCGCAACGGAGGTAGTGATGGCAAAAACTAGTAAACCCGGGTTGTACGCAAATATCAATGCAAAGAAGGCTCGTATTGCCGCCGGTTCTGGGGAAAAGATGCGTAAGCCTGGAAGCAAAGGTGCTCCATCAAAGATGGATTTCATCAAGTCTGCACGGACGGCTAAACCCGTCAAACGTTCAGAAGGTTCTGGCCCAAAAGGCGAGGCTGTGTATGAAATCCTTGGGCGTCGCGTAACCAAAGAGCAGTACGACGAGGCATCAAAAGAAATGGACCGCCCTAAGTCCAAGGTTGAAGAGGACATGGACGATTTTGCTAAGCGAGCTAAAGAGCGAGCAAAGCTTAAGAAGATGAAAACTGGAGGCATGGTTGACAAAGTCGGCCGTGCTATGAAAAAACCAACCCCTGACACTAGGGGTCGTGCAATGAGAACCGCTTCTCGCGGTAGATGAAAGGAAAGATCATGCCGTTCAAGAGAATCATGAAGAGCGTTAAAAAAGTAGCCGATAAAGTAGCTTCTCCTGCTAAACCTGCAGCAGCGTCCCCGGATCGTGCTCGTGGAATGATGGGCAAGATAGCCAAAAAAATTGGGGGCATGAGATTTAAAGATGGTGGAATGGCGGACAAGACTGGTCGTGCCATGAAGAAGACGGATGCCGATGCTAAGGGTCGTGCGATGTCGAAAAAAGCTCCCAAGAAGATGATGGGTGGCGGAATGATGAAGGGCTATGCTGGCGGTGGCGATGTCACCTGTGGCAAAGCAACTCGTGGTTATGGTGCTGCTCGTAAAGGCAAGTAAATGGCAACCTCAAACACCTACGACTTCGACCTAGCCATTGATGAGCTGGTAGAAGAGGCATTCGAGCGCTGTGGCATGCGTGTCACAACCGGTTATCAGCTCTCGTCTGCCCGTAGGTCGTTGAACCTCATGTTCTTGGATTGGGCCAACCGTGGCTTGAATCTTTGGACCATTGAGCGTGCTTTTACTCCGCTAATTCCAGGTCAGAACTACATTGACCTGGATGATAACGTTGTGAACGTTCTGGAGGCAGTGATTAGGGATAACACTCAGTCGCCGTCCACAGATATCAGCATTGATCGAATCAGTCGTGCTGAGTACTTGGACGTTCCTGACAAGACTACGACTGCTCGTCCTGCTCAGTTTTATGTTGAGCGCACGAACACTCCTCGAGTCTATTTTTATCCTGCGCCAGACATTGGGTATACCTTCTTCCACTATCGGATCAAGCGTATTCAGGATGCTGGGGACTACACAAATACGGCAGATGTGAACTTTCGATTCTTGCCTTGCTTGGCAGCGGGATTGGCGTATCACTTGTCGTTGAAGTTTGCACCCGAGAGGTCGCAAGGCTTGAAGATGCTTTATGAAGAAGAATTTGCTAGGGCTGCTGCCGAGGATCGTGACAGCGCTAGTGTGAGGTTCGTTCCGCAACTGGAGTATTAAAGTGGCGTTTGCGGCTGGTAAATACGCCCTTGGACTTTGTGATTATTGTGGTCAGCAGTATATGCTGCGTGATCTCAAGAAGAACTGGCGTGGGTTTAAGGTTTGCGAGGCGGATTATGAGCCTAAAGAACCGCAGCTTGAGCCGCTAAAATACAATGGTGATGCCATTGCGTTGTATCAGCCAAGACCCGACAAAAAGGCTTCGATGGATGTTTATTTGGCTGTACCAGGGGATACTTTCTTCACTTCAGTAGGCATGATGCCTGCTCCCCTTAATCAGCCTATTGTGGGCGTCGCAAGCGCCGGAACTGTACTAGTGGTGATCACATGACTTACGACGAGCTTGTAACGAACATTCGAAATTACATGGAAACGGACAGTAACGTCCTGTCTAACTCCGTCATTAACACGTTTATTTTGATGACGGAAAACCGTGTTCTTCGTGACATTGACCTTGAAGTATTTCGTCAAAGTTCTATTGGAAGCTTAACAGCAGGTAATAGATTTCTTACGATGCCGCCAGATATTTTAACGCATCGATACATGTTAATTAGAAACATTTCCACAAACGAAGAGACCTTTTTAGATTTTAGGGATGTTTCGTTTATTAAAGAATATTGGGATAACAGCACTGTCCTTGGTCTACCAAAATATTATGCGGTGTGGAATCAAAACACATTTGTTGTTGCCCCAACACCAGATGTGTCGTATTCCGTGGAACTTGGTTATATAAGAAAGCCTGCAGGGCTAAGTTCTTCGAATCAAACCACTTGGCTCAGCATTAATGCTCCGGAAGTCCTTCTTTATGGTTGCCTTGTGCAAGCGTACAGCTACACGAAAGGACCGTTGGAGATGCTTGGGTTTTTCCAGAACTCTTACCAGCAGGCTCTTGCAGGCCTGGGTATTGAGCAACAAGGTCGCCGCAGACGTGATGAGTACCGCGATGGACTTATCCGTACCGAGCTCCTTGCCAGCAACCCCATCAGTCCAAATGAGGCTAAAGGATGACGAAAGTACCTGATTTATCTGGAAAGACAGTAGCAATAGTGGCAATGGGTCTTAGCCACAAGGAGTTTGTATTGGCAAAAACCCATTCGCAAGAAATTGACGAAGTTTGGGCTATTAATGCCATGGGAGGTGTGATTTATCACGACCGGATGTTCATGTTGGATCCGGCTAGTCGTTTTTTAGATTCCGAAGATGCAGGAACACAGACTGGAATCATGCGGGAGGTCTTAAAGCGCCATCCTGGTCCTGTGTATACCTGCGAATTGGACAAGCGCTGCCCAGGACTTGTCGAGTACCCACTGGAGGAGGTTGTCAACTCTATTGGAACATGGTATTTAAACAACACCGTAGCTTTTACAATCGCTTTTGCAATTGCAGCAAAAGTAAAAAAACTAATGGTCTACGGGGTTGATTTCTCTTATCGTGGGAACGTGCATTTTGCAGAGTCTGGAAGAGCTTGTTGTGAATTCCTGCTCGCAAAAGCCATTGAAAAGGGTATCCAAGTGGGGATTGCAAAGGAGTCTTCCTTGTTGGATACCAACGTTCATCCGAAAGAAAAGCTGTATGGCTATCATAGGCTGGCGGACACCTTTGTCTTTTCCATGGAAGAAGACGGCAAATTCAAGAAACATGCCTACTCAGAAGTAGCTAAAGTTATTGAATCTGAGCGTCAATATTTGCTTCCTCCAGAAGCGGTGAGGAGCTAAAATGGTAGAGATGAAGGTTGGTTCTTTACTGACCCCCATGGTCAAGACCAGCGACTACGGTGGTCTTCCAATGGAAGATTTATCAGAGATTTGCGCGGACAGAATTGTTCAGATTGCAGACTCTGCGCCCCCAGAGATACGGGAGCAAGCAAGGCTATTCAGGGAAAATCTTGTAAAAGTACTTCTTGAATATTTTAATCGTGCAGCACATTCCGAGAGGGCTCGCTGCATTCAAATTTGTGCTCGGGGCGGCCACATGGACGCTGCCGACATTTTAAGGAGAATCTGAAATGGCATTTACCGGCAACTATATGTGTACGTCTTTTAAGGCTGAAATCCTTCAAGCCGTACACAACTTTGCAACTGGAGGTAGCACGTTTAAACTGGCTCTGTACACCAACAGTGCTTCGTTTACTGCTGCAACCACTGCTTACACGACCACCAACGAAGTGGCTGCCTCTGGCTCTTATACGGCGGGTGGCGGTACGTTGACCAAGCTTGGTGTTACGACTTCGGGAACGACCGCTCTGACGGACTTTTCTGATCTGTCGTTTACCACTGCTACGATCACTGCACGTGGTGCTTTGATTTATAACGACACGGCAACGGGCAATCCTACGGTTGCGGTGCTGGATTTTGGTTCGGACAAGAGCTCGACTTCCGGTACTTTCACAATTGTGTTCCCTGCAGCTACGGCTACGGGCGCAATCATTCGTATCGCCTAAGGAGTAAAAAATGGCCCTCGTACTAGCTGATCGCGTTCAAGAAACGACTACGACCACTGGTACGGGGACCGTAACCCTTGGTGGGGCGTCCACTGGATTTCAATCTTTTTCGGTGGTTGGTGACGGAAACTCTACGTACTACACCATCACGGATGGCACGGACTGGGAAGTAGGGATTGGTACCTACACCGCAAGTGGTACGACGTTAAGCAGGGATACGATTCTTGCCTCTTCAAATAGCGGATCTGCTGTTAATTGGGGGGCTGGAAGCAAGGATGTTTTTGTAACCTATCCGGCAGGTCTTTCGTCCACTAAAGGAAGGACTATCGCCTTGAATTTCGTTTTTGGAGTCTGACATGGCTGCCCCAAATATTGTAAATGTCTCCAGTATTATTGGAAAAACAGCGGTTGTTGACCTTACAACCACAAATGCTACTGCGGTCGTAAGCAATGCGGCCAGTAGCGGCAAAGTGTTAAAGGTTAACTCAATTGTTGCTAGCAACGTTGACGGAAGTAGCTCTGCTCAACTTACGGTATCTGTTTACAGCCAGGATGACATAGGCGGGACAGCCACTGAATTAGTGAAAACGGTTTATATCCCGGCAAATGCTTCATTAATTGTTGTAGATAAAACCACCCCCATATACCTAGAGGAGGACAAGAGCATTGGCGCTACTGCCGCCACAGCCAACGATATAAAAATCGTGTGCTCTTATGAGGAGATTTCCTAATGTCTTTAGAGGGAAGTTACTCCCTCCTACCAGCTAAGTCTTCTGATTTGGCGGTTGATGCCCCAGCTAAACTAAATTTAGTTGACCAAGCGGTTTTAGAGCAAAATGGAGGAATACCAAAAGACCCTTATTGGGACTATGTGATGTTTTGCTTTAGCACAAACCCAAATGCAACAGTAGTCGATAATTACAATAATAAATTTCCCGCCACAACCAATAGCTCAATTTATTTTAAAGAAAATTATTACCCTCTTGCAACGCAAGGTAGTTCCAACGTAATAATAACGCAAGGGCCTTGTTTCCCTTTAGAACAAAAAAACGGGTATTGGTCTACTCAGTTTTATGGCGCAAACACATACTTATTTTTGCCAACAGGGCAAGCATCTTTAGCTCTAAACACTAATGATTTTACTGTTGAGTTCTTTATCTACATAGATTATGTGGCAGCTGCAACGCCATATATTTTTACTACAAGCCCAACAACCACAACAGCAGAACTAGCCGTTGCTTTTACAAGCAGCACAAACAAACTACTAGTTTACGTAAACGGTACGGATATAGTGGCTTCTGCTACAAACGGTACCTTTCAACGAAATAAATGGGTTCACATAGCAGTTTGTCGAACTAGCGGGAACACTTATTACGTATATATTGACGGTGTTTTATTAGATAACATAGCCACTAACAGTACCTCCATAACTACAAACACTTGGAGATTAGGGAATAGATCAGTAGCCGCAAACTACCTGACTGGGCATGTTTCAAATTTCAGAATATTGAATGGCACTGCCTTATACACAGGAGCCTCCTTAACTGTTCCTTCAGAACCATTAAGCCCTACGGAGACAAATACTGTCGCGCTTATTTGTAACGGATTTTTTTACAAAGACGATGGCCCAAATAACTATACCGTTTTTAATTCTACTACTGCTATAAATCCACAAGTTCCGTTTTCCCCGTTTGATAAAAACCTTCCTGTAAATTTGTATGGCTTTGACGCTTTTCCAAACTTAGGAGCATTGTGTACTCCAACCGGCCAGATATGGCCTTATTCTGCAGATTCGGTTGGGGATGGGCACCGAACGCTAGCGGGGGATTTTACAATTGAGGGCTGGTTTTCAAGCAACGTATCAACAAACGCGGTAAATACTTATTTATACACAGATAGTGTCAATTTAACTACTGCAACTGGTTTTAGGATAATTTTTGGATTGACTAGCGGGTTTCCTTCAATAACACTTGCTAATGCTAGCTACACATTTAATACTGTAATAACTAGCCCAACAACGGGGCAAGGGAACAATCGTAACTGGATGCATTTGGCTTTGGTGCGCCAAAATGGGGAACTAACCTGTTATTTAAACGGCAGAAATGTTGGCACTAATAATTCTTTAGCTACAGTAAATAATATTGTAGGGGGTGGGTCTCAGTTTTTCGGTATTGGGGTTTCTGGAACCACGTATAATAATGGCTTTTTCGCTGGCATAAAAGTATCTAACGAAGCCGTTTATACCTCAGGATTTGATCCTTTAGACACCTATAAAAACTACGCTACTGAGTCCACTTTACTTTTTGGGGTAGAGAATAATGGGGTTTATGTAGATAAAGCTAGAAAAGCTGTGAGTTATAGCAATAGTGCTTTTGTTCTTTCTAATAGGCAGCTATTGTTTGGCAAACCAACACTGTATTTTCCTAGTGTCGCAGCTGACCGTCCAATGAGTGTTTTATTTACTCAGTATAACACGCACTTTCAACGTTTATTTCGGACCGGTGCCAAGTGTACTTTGGAGTTGTGGTATTACCTAACAAATACCTCCGGTTCTATTGACATGGCTCTTTGCGATTCTTTAGGTCTTTTTTTTAAAAACGACGTCGGAACGTTACAAATACTGGCGGGTGGATTGTCACCTGGAACACAGGTGGGAACTTTTGTTACTGGGCAATGGAGTCATTTTGCTCTAGTCAATACGGGATCTGGGATTGATTTTTATCGTGATGGTACTAGGACATATACCGGATACGGAGATATTGTTGTTTCTTCTACAACCCTTGATTTTTTAGGGACTGTGGGTGGTAGTTCGGTTTCGTGGAACAGCTATCTTGGCCCAATACGCTTAACAGCTGGAATAAACAGGTATACGGGTAGCAGTTATACAGTACCCACAGAAGATTTCCCCACCGCGTATGGAACTTAATATTTTTGATTATTTTTTAAGGGCGTCTTCTAAAGAGGAGATGTTTTCGCTCCTGGAGAAAGAGGGATTGGTTTCGTCTTGTTGGGAAAACAATCTAGCCGAAGAATACGCAATTGACGCGATTGGACAAATACCGGGAGTTGAGGGTTATCATTTAAACCTCAGGTCTTTGTATGGCGAAAAAGAATTTCACCACATCACACCTCTTATTCTTGATCCCCCTGCAACTCCGCACACAGTTTGGGCCTAGGTACACCAATGTCTAAATATCTTAAAAATGTAATAACTGCGGATCAGACAGAGCCGACAAATATTGCCGCCTCTGGCATGTGGACGCTTGACGATGTAGAAAAGTTTAACGATCCCGCTACATGGCCTTCTTTATACAACTACCCTTTTCCTCGTTCCTTTTTTAATTTTGTTGAAATGCATGCGTTAGACAATAGACTAACGTTTTCTAACGCAACTGGAAGCAATATCAGGTCAACAATTAATTCGTCTGGATATATTGAATTTGTAAACACGAATATTTTTCGACCCTACTACCATCCATATACTCTAGAGAGGCTAGGTTGTCTTTTTGAGCCTGGATCTGTAAATCAGATCTCTTATTCCGAAGCTTTTTCTAGTTGGAACTCTGGGGATCGGACAAACATTACCATAGCTACTGATGAGACAAATTCTCCTGATGGAACGCAAAATGCTGATGGAGTATATGAAACCACTGCAAATGGTGAACATTTATTGTCGTATTCATATAGTGCTGTAACATCTACGATTACGTTTGGGCAATCAATTTACGTAAAACCTAGTTTAGGGCGGGATAATGTCTATTTAAGAGTAAACAGTGGCACTAGCTCTTATTATGCAATTTTTGATTTGACTAACGGGACCATAACCACCAGCACATCTGGCTCTGCTGCCATAAGTTATGCTTATATAGAACCATACCAAACTGGATGGTACAGGATAGCTTTGTGCGGTTCTTGCCCTTCTTCTATAAATCCTAGGAGAATAGACTTCGGGATTTATAACGGCGGGTTTTCCTACGTCGGAGACGCGACTAAGGGTGTGTATTTTTGGGGCGCCCAGTTGGAGGAAACATCTGGTTCTGCCGAATTAGAAGTTAGCTCATATATTCGAAATACGTTTTCTAGTGCAATAACCAGACAACCCGATGTAATAACTTTTGCTTCCGCACAAAATAATGTGACCTTACTTTTAAACATGAGGTTTATGGCAAATGATGCGTGCCCTCTTTCTGTCACAAATAGACCGAGAGGCTTGCTTGGAAACTACCTTGGCGGGAATGGTTTTGGGTGTATGTTCCCAAATAGTTCTTCTACGGGCGCTAGGTTAAATGTTTGGTACGGAACAGCTTCGGTTGCTGACGTATATTCACCTCAATCTGGGGGTTTGGAAAAACTTCAACAGTATAAAGAGTACGGCGTTGCAGTACGGATAGAACAAAATAATTATGCTATAAGTGCTAATGTAGAGGGTATAAGTGCTATAGGAACGGGGCTAATGCCAACTGGTACAGACCTAAGCTTAATCAGCACTACTGTTCCTGTTACTGCTAGTCTAGGGCCAGTTTTATTAACTACTTTTGGAGTTTGGTCCGCGTTGTATCCTCCAGATAGAATGCTTCCAAAATTACCTCTAGTATCCCCAATATATCGGACTAAAGCAGCTATAAACTATGACTTTCGTGGGATCACAACAGCATCAAGCTCTCTAGCAATAGTTGATGGGCGGCTAACCTTTACTCGTTCCAGTTCTGTATTTTATTTTAGCCAAGCGTTTATAAGTTTATCTGCGTCTGCTAGCAATTACGTGCCAATATGGCGAGAAAATTTTTCTCCTTCAAAAAAGTACCCAACTTTACGCTATGTGGAAGGACTTTTGCTAGAGGGGTCCGCAACGGCATTGCCTACTCCAGAGCTTTCATCGGCGGTGTGGACTAAAGTAAATACCACGTATTCATCTGGAAATGTATATGTTGTTTCAAATTCTGCTACGGCTACTGCTAGACCCGGAACCATCTTTGAGACTACTGCTAACGGGGAGCATTATGTATACAAAAACTATGCTTCTATAACCTCTGGCCAACCGTACTCGTGTTCCGTATATGTAATGCAATCTTTTGCTGGAAGAAAGAATGTGCGTCTTTTGTTTGGAGATGGAACGCATAACTTTTACGCAGACTTCAATACAGAAACTCTTACGGTTATTTCTTCTGGTTCTACTGGAGATGGAGCGCTTCAAGGAACGTACATAGAGTACATAGGTCTTGGGCTTGTTCGCGTAGCTATATACGGGGTAGCAGGAACGCTTAGTACCGCAAATTTTTATATTTATGTTTTAGACGATTCAGGTCAGTCAAGTTATACGGGAAGCACTAATAAGGGCTTAGTGGTTTTTTATCCAACAATGGCCTCTGTTCCAGACCTATGTAGCGCTATTCCTACAGCTACCGTAAACGTAACACTTGGCGCTAGTTTTTTTTCATCATCTAGCACTGCCAATGCGCAAAATATGCTGAATGGTAGTGAGGGAACTATAGTTCTTGCATACAACTTACCTGCATTAAATCAACTAGCTTCCAGCTATTCTAGGGTTTTAATGCATATAAGCAATTCGTCGAATACTGTTAACGTTATGCGTTTGAGTTATCAAAATGACTTAAGCCATAATTTGACAGTTTTAAACAGTGGCGGATCTGTGCAAGAGGACATTGATGCCCCAGGGGTTGTTTATGGACCTGGAACAGTGAATTTAGTCGCTTTTTCCTACAAAAATAACAGCTTCAAGCTTTGTACAAATGGCGGAACCGTATACACCAGTACAAGTGGTAGCGTGCCGACATTCAATTATTTTAGGGTTGGAGCGGATTACGCAGGGGGGAATGGCGGGCATATTTGCCTTAAGGTACTGCGTGTATTCACGTATCAGATGTCCGACGAAGAGCTGCGTGGCGCTTGCAATCCAGGGGCGTTCAGCTAGGATAAATCATGTTTGGCATATCCTCATTTTCCCAAGTCCCGTTCTCTAGCCTTCCCTCTGCGGGAGGAGGGGCAAGTGTATCGGTTAACGTAACTGGAATTTTTGGTTCTGGGAATGTTGGGGCAGTAACTGTTCAAACTAGCGAAAACGTTTCTGTAAGCGTTGTTGGAGTACAAGGAACGGCTCAGGCCTCTGCAGTAACAGTGGTTACTGCTATAGATGTAAATGTTGATGTGA
>JAURGE010000036.1 GCA_030833925.1 Alphaproteobacteria bacterium | reverse complement strand
TGCGGCAAAGAGGCCGGTAATTTGGGCTGGAGCGGGAGTTCTTTTTTCACAAGCGACCAACCAGTTGCGCGAACTGGCTGAACTGACTGCAACACCAGTTTTTTGCACTATGCCAGGTAAGTCGGCCATTGATGAACGTCATCCTTTAAGCCTAGGGGCAGGCAGTGGCACTACAACCTACCCTGCGCACGAGTGGTTACTCGAAAGCGACGTATTGATAGCTTTAGGAGCAAGCCTAACGCGCTCCCCCTATGCTCAAAAAGTGCATCCTGGAAAAACCATCATTCACAACACAAATAATCCGGAAGATCTCAATAAAGATGAAGCGGCAGACATTGGTTTAGTTGGTGACACCCAGCTAACAATAGAAGCGCTTATCAATGCAATTAAGGTAAAAACCTCTGGCAAGGGGTCAGGGAATAGAGCTCAAGCCGAGGCCGCGGTCGCTAAGGCCAAATCAACTTGGATGTCAGAGTGGGGTCCAATCCTTAACGGTGAGGAAGAACCCATAAGTTATTACAGGGTAATACAAGCCTTGAATGATGTTCTTGATCCTGACAACAGCATAATAACCCATGATGCGGGTGCTCCTCGAGATACAATTGTGCCATTTTATAGGGCTACAACACCTCACAGTTATATAGGGTGGGGTAAAACAACCCATCTTGGATTTGGCATTCCGCTCATGATCGGAGCAAAGATGGCAGAACCAAATAAGTTTTGCCTAAATCTCATGGGTGATGGGGCCTTTGGAATGTCCGGCACCGATATTGAAACGGCTGCTCGTTCCGGTGCCGCCATTACTACCCTGCTATTAAATAATAGCGCTATGGCGACATATTCAGGTCCAACCCAAGGCACGATTGGTAAAGAAGCCCGCGAAATTTATGGTGTATCCACTATGCATGGTGATTATGCCAAAATAGCGGAGGGAATGGGAGCAGTGGGTATAAAGGTCTCAAAAGTATCAGAATTAGAACCGGCCTTGGTTGAAGCACAACGCCTGAATTCAGCAGGTAAAACCGTATTGATAGAAGTAGCTGCCAACGTTGAAGAGCGCCGCTCACGTTTTATACCCCGTTAGCACAAAGCAGGAGCTTGCTATCTGCAAGATCTTGTTAACGGCTGATAACCAAAGGACTGTGTTAATATGGATTTAGCCTACGAAGCCAAAAGCTATAGCATTGGAATCCCTGGACGGTCAGTTTGCAATGCACGAAATCATCATTGGGTTGCAGAAAACTCTGGTGGAGAAAGCGTGGGCGCTGGCGAACTTTTTTGTGCGTCTATTTCAGCCTGTGCAGTCAACATGGTCGAAACGATAGCCTTAAAGGAAGGCAAATCCCTCGGTGGGCTCGAAGTAAACGTTTCTCTTTATCGAAACAAAGAAAAACCCCAAGGAGAAGTCTCACTTTACGACGCCGTCCGCGTTAATTTTGAACTTTGGGGCGTTTCGCATGAAGATGCTAAATATTTCGTCAAGGCCTGGAAGCATAGGTGACCTATTTATGGATCAGTCGCAGTTGCGACTGCTGATACCAAAGTTGAGTTTTCTATCCTGGCCGAGGCTAAAAAGCGCTAGTTAACTTAGCGCTCGGCCATCACTGCCTCGGCAATGCTAGGATCCACGCACTCCTCGTAAGGCGTATCTCTTTTTATAAAATCACCAGAGATAAGAGCCATCTTAAGCCTAAGAAAACCGGTCTTGGCTAGTCGTGGATCCCGGCCCCAGATGCCTAATTTTCGATAGCGAAAAATTGACCCTTCTAGAACTGGGGCCGAAAGTTCTGGGAAATACTTATGAACCGTTGCTGCAATCTCTGATAATGAGGCCGCATGAAGCCAAATTTGAGTACCATAAAGAGCTCGTGTTAATCCAAGTAAGGTGTCTCTCTCCTGTCGACAATAAAAAATGGGCGCGTAATAGGTGGTGTAACTGGTTAATCCTCTCGAGGCTGCCGCATACCAAACATGCCCGACGCCCTCGTTGATCAAACTTTGAACAAAGGGCTCAAACACCTGAATGACGTCCACCTTGCCTTCACGTAAAGCATCAGCGTTTTCCGACATGCTTTTATCTGTAACTCGATCAATCTCTCCCGGGTCAATCCCGGCACGTCTCAAATCCTCCTGTAGGCACATCC
The DNA here is from genome assembly GCA_030833925.1 of Alphaproteobacteria bacterium. Classification (GTDB taxonomy): domain Bacteria; phylum Pseudomonadota; class Alphaproteobacteria; order Bin95; family Bin95; genus VMCJ01. The sequence continues at coordinate 23,130 of JAURGE010000036.1, read as the reverse complement.
AAGGTGTAGGAACTTCTGATACTGTCGCTAATCGGCATTCCCTCAAATCATCAAATCGAAAATCTAACCGAGGTTTGTTTCCCACTAAAACAAATGGATCTCTTGCGACCGCCTCTGCAAAGGCTATCAATCGACGATCTGGATCCGGATCTTGATTCATGTGCTGTAGCATGCGCATTGGGCCACCCCAGGTAACATCAGCATACCCATCAAAGAGATCACTGGCGGCTCGATTTGGACCACTGGGCTGAGACAAAATTACATCAAGGCCTTCTTTTTCATGTCCTCCACGCTCCAGAGCTGCATAGTAGGGCGTGTAAAAAAGAGCACGAAGGCTCTCGTGTAAACGAACTTGCTTCACGATTATTAACCTTGTTCGTCAGGTCTCCGCATATAAGCATTGGGATCGCGCTTAGCCCGTTCTTTAGGATCGGACCCAGGCCGTTCAGAAGGCTTAGCGAATTGTAAGCAAAGGATATGAGCTCCGTTCTCACCCGCCCTGAACGCTGGTGCTTTTTCCCCAGGGCTAATATGCACAAGACTGCGTCTATCTAGCATCTTCCCATCGACCTCGACATCTCCCTCGCAGACCAAGAAATATTGCCCGCCTGCATTAGATGGGGGGCCTTTTAATTCTCCCCCCTGCCCCATTCTAAGTCCGAATGCAGCAACCCCATCTGCCTGTTCTTCCATAAGTGGCTCAATCGTAGCCTGCCCCTTATCAGGCAATGCTTGGGAGGTATCAAAGCGGCCCGCTATATTTCTCCCTGCCCGGCCTGGCATCTTGTGACGATTGCCAGGCATTGCAAAAAAACCACCACTTGCGATTGGACGCAGTGTGAAGAAAGCAAAGCCCTCACCACTAGTCTCAATAATTGGACCATATGGCGTGTAGGCATCAGCGTACTGAAAGGTAACTGGATCTGCAGCTTTTTTACCCATCTTACAGGCGCCATCTACTACGACTTGATACTGGTCAATGTCGTGAAAGTGTGGATCAATCCGCGCATCTGGGTATAAACGATCAACATAAAAAGCCTGTGGATTTGTATCAATTAGGCCAGGGCTTCCTATGTAATCTATTCGACGCCCCACCCCTTCAGGCCTAGAAGTTTCGATTTCCGTCGTGTCCCTAGTATGTACCGCATACATGGCACTTCTCCCCAAAGACAGTGTTAGTCAGAATATCATGCTCTGAAAAACTGTCAGCGCTCAAGTTTATAATATTTTAGCTGCGTCGCATTGCCGGATTTGGCAGTAACGCCATCTGGCGTTAATTAACGGCATCGCCCTTTTTTGGAGAACACTAATGCGTGCTGAGGCCCAAACTCTTGTCGATGAGATTCAAGAAGTAGCAGCATTACTCCGGAGGCATCTTTGACTGGGAGAACGCTCTCCTACGCCTTGATGAATTAAACGCCGAGGCAGAAAACCCAGATCTCTGGAATGATCCAGCTGCAGCTCAAAAAGTAATGAGGGAACGCACGCAGCTGTCTGAATCAATTGAAGCGTGTAAAGCACTGGAAAATGGCGCGATAGACAATGCAGAGCTTATTGAATTAGGCGAAGCGGAGGGCGATGATGAAGTCATTGAAGAGGCGCTGGCTGCACTAACATCACTTGTTTCTGAGGCGCGAAAAGCCAGGCTGCAAAGCCTTTTATCAGGTGAAGCGGATGGTAATGACTGCTATCTAGAAGTCCATGCCGGCGCTGGAGGAACAGAAGCCCAAGATTGGGCCGAAATGCTCCTCCGAATGTACACACGCTGGGCGGAGAAAGAAGGTTATAAACTAGAGTTTTTAGAAGAAAGCCCAGGCGAAGAAGCAGGCCTTAAATCAGCTACGATAAGAGTTACTGGAACAAATGCCTATGGGTGGCTCAAGACCGAGTCCGGAGTGCATCGGCTTGTTCGCATTTCCCCATATGATAGCCAGGCAAGAAGGCATACGAGTTTTGCATCAGCCTGGATCTATCCAGTGGTAGACGATTCAATTCAAGTTGAGATTGAAGAAAAAGACCTCCGGATCGACACATACCGTGCATCTGGTGCTGGAGGACAGCATGTTAATAGAACAGACTCAGCTGTTCGCATTACCCATGCGCCAACAGGGATTGTTGTACAATGCCAAAATGACCGGTCACAGCATCGCAACAGAGCAACCGCGATGGATATGCTCAGATCTCGCCTATACGAATATGAACTGCAAAAGCGTGAGGAGGCAGCAGCAGAAGAACAGGCTCAGAAGTCCGATATCGGATGGGGACATCAAATCAGGTCATATGTCCTGCAACCTTATCAGATGGTTAAAGATCTCCGTACCGGGGTAGAAACAGGAAATCCTGATGCTGTCCTCAATGGCGATATCGGAGATTTTCTTGCCGCTTCGTTGGCGGAGAAGGCTGGGATGGACAGGTAACATACCGCCATTCAATCCATCAAAGCCACGTTTCAGACAACCTTTACCGAACGGAAAAGTATTAATCACCACTGCTACAAAACGTTCAAATGGTTATAAAACACAAATAAAATATAATTTACTTTAATATAGCGTGATAACTAATTGTTTATAATTAATTATAAAAGCTTATCCCTGAGCTGCCGATAGAACAGCGTCTACATGACCTGGGACTTTGACCTTCCGCCAAGACGCTTTAATCCGCCCTTCAGCATCAATAAGGAATGTTGATCGTTCTACGCCCATGTATTTGCGACCATACATACTTTTTTCAACCCAAACCCCGTATGCCTCTAATGCAATTTTTTCTTCATCTGCAATAAGAGAAAATGGCAAATCATATTTTGCCTTAAACTTGTTGTGGCGTTGAACGCTATCTGGTGAAAGTCCTAAAACAACCACTCCCGCCTTTTCGAACTCCTGTATTTTCTCTCGAAAATCACAGGCCTCCTTTGTACAACCAGAGGTGTCATCTTTAGGATAAAAATAAAGAACAACTTGCTGTCCACGAATACTCGACAATGTTACTTCACCAGAACCATCGGTTGGCAAAGTAAAATCAGGTGCAATATCGCCTATTTCGAGCATTTTAAGTTCCTCATTAATTAAACCAAACGGTCAAGTATATGGTTCTGAAACGCATCGGCGACAGCCGAGCTAACCCTTTCTCTCATATGGGTCAGACTTTCATACTCTTCCAGCCCTAAAGCTATCCCTAATGTTCTTTGTGTCTCAACATGAATAATTTCGCCGCTATTTTCTTGATCATGCGCCACTAAACGCAACAACCATTGGATTTTATGCCAAAAATGCGCCGCTTCGCGTAGCCCCTCAGAGGGAAACCTTGGTTCTAATGACTTTAGAGCACTTGCCTGCTCCCAAGGCGATCGTGAGTTTATGACCTCGTCCATATTCCCGTGAATGAGAGCCAATCCTTGGGTGAGAAATTCAAGATCAAGCATTCCACCAGCCCGACGCTTCACATCCCAAACACCGCCATTCCCCTTCTCGGCAGAAATGCGCCTTCTCATCTTGATTACATCCGAAATTATTTTAGGCCTGAGAACCGCTGTTCTCATCACCTCAGCCCTGAGTTCTTCAAGCCGTGACATCAGATTATCATTGCCAGCAGCAGCTCTGGATCTAGTCAACGCCATTAATTCCCAAGTCCACGCGGACTCTGAGAGATATTTTTTAAAGCTATCAAATTGGCTTGCTAGAGGCCCATCGGCGCCTGATGGTCGAAGACGAAGGTCAACCTCAAATAACCGCCCTTCACCAGTTGGCGCAGTCAATGCTGTTACCAAGCGTTGGGTTACTCGCATAAAATAAACAGGAGCTGATAGAGGTTTTTGACCTATCGATTTGGCATCTAAATCAGCATCGTAAACAGCAACTAAATCCAAATCTGAGCCAATGCTCAATTCATTACTGCCCCATTTTCCATACGCCATCACAGCATAGGTGCCTGGAGGTTCACCATGCTCTTTTGCAAAATCATATAAAATCGATGTCAGAAGCTTTGAACAAATAATGTCTGCTGCTGTTGCCAAAGCCATGCTTGCTTCACCTGGCTCTAATTGCCCCTCTAAAGTCTGAACCCCTAATCTGAGACGTAAATCATTCAACCAACGCCTGCAGGAATCGAGTAGATCTTGAAAATCGTGAGCCTCTCTAACGTCACGTTCTAATGTCTCTTTTAACTTATCCCGATCACCTGGCGGACCTTCAAACTCATCTGTCAAAACTACATCAAGAACGTTTGGCCGACTGCTGATCAAGCCCGCTAGGTATGGCGATTGCCCTAGCACCCGCGCCAAAAATGCCATCACACGTGGATTATTTTGAAGCAACGAGAAAAACTGAACACCCTCAGGTAGGCTCTGTACGAATTTGTCTAGAGCTAAAAAAGCTGTGTCTGGATTTGGCGCTTTCGCAAATTCTTTTAAAAGAGCAGGTGTTAATTCCGTAAGAACCTCTCGCGCTCGTAACGCACGAGAGGCTCTAACACGGCCATGATGCCAGCTGCGGATGATTGAGATTACCCGGGAGGGTGTTTCAAACCCCATTTCCAAGAGGGTTTCTATAGTTTCTGGGTGCTCGTCATTTCCCGTGAAAACCAGAACGCCTCCAGAGTCACCACCAAGGCCTTCTTGATTAGAAAATAAATCCGCAAAATTTTTCTCTACAATTTGCAGGGTGCTTAAAAGATCTTCCGAGAAATCAACTGAACTTTCGTAACCCGCAAACCGAGCAAACCTCTCCACTTCAGAACCTTTAGGGACCCTATGGGTTTGCCTATCATTCACCATCTGAAGCCTATGCTCGAAATCGCGCAACTTTAAATAGCTATCAGACATTTGGATTTGCGCAGACTGGGTAATTAAACCAGCTTCAGCCAATGACTTTAAGGCATCAACTGTTCCGGAGGCTCTAAGTTTGGCATTACGTCCACCCCAGATTAACTGCTGTGTTTGGGTAAAAAACTCCACTTCGCGAATGCCACCTCTACCAAGTTTAACATCGTGACCTTCTGCCTGAAGGGCCTTTTGTCCACCACGGCGGTCAATTTGACGTTTTATGGATTGGATATCCCTTATCGCGTTGAAATCGAGCGTTCGACGCCAAACGAACGGTCGAAGCGACGAAATAAAAGACCGACCAGCATCAACATCACCGGCAATGGGTCTTGCCTTAATCATTGCTGCCCGTTCCCAATTCTGTCCAATGCTTTCGTAATAAACAGTTGCCGTTTCAATACTAATGGCAGGCGGCGTTGAAGCTGGATCTGGTCTGAGGCGCAGATCTGTTCGGTGTACATACCCGTCTGATGTCCGTTCCTCTAAAAGTTGAGAAAGACCGCGCGCAAGCCTGGTCATCTCCTGCTGGATATTATCTGGGTTTTTTATTGGAATAATTTCAGGATCGTAGAGCAGGATCAAATCAACATCACTTGAGTAGTTCAATTCCCAAGCGCCCAGCTTTCCCATTCCCAATACGATAAACCCAGATGCATCCGCCTTCGTAAATACACCACGCTTAACACCATCCCGGAAAAGCCAGTTCACAGCCGCGGATATTGCGGCATCTGCAGCCGTAGAAAGCGCACTAGTAGCTGTGAGTGTTTTCCAAACACCGCCAAGATCAGCAAGACCAACGGTTAATGCTGTTGCCAGCCTCGCTTTCCTGAGGCCAGACATAAATAAATTGCGATCTTCAACATTGGTTGCATCAGTAAATGAGGACAAGGTATGCTTAAACGACGCCTCAGGCCCCTCAACTAAAATCTGCTTCAATGTCTTGGGCATGACTTCAGAAGCCCGTGTTAAAAAAGGGCTGCCGCCAAAAACACCTAATAGGAAGGCTTTGCCGTCCGGGGTTGACGCGAAATCAGCGATGGCACTGTTGCCACTTCTAATAACGGCTTCTAGAGCTTGAGAAGCTTGTTTTTCGTCGAAAACAAGCGGAGAGTTTTGCATTAGGTCTAGGAACTGCATGCGTGACAGGATAATAGGAGTTTGCGATTTTTCGAAGTGTCGAATTGAGCGCGTTATTAGGGAGACAAGATTATCTATCGCGCTTTAAGGGTAATTATCGGACTGATTTCCGCGGCTGCAGTGATCGCGATAGTAATAGCTATCCGACTGAGTGCGGGGCCAATTGATGTTACGTTCTTTAAGCCCCAATTAGAAAAATCTCTTGGTGATGCGATAGGTCTGAACGTAGCTCTCAGACAACTAAACTTGAGCTTAAAAGAAAAACGTCTGGCGCTTTTGGCTATGGGCGCAGAACTTGCGGACCCATCAGGCACTAATCTCGCTTCCGCAGATACAGTTGAAATTCGTCTGAATTTGCAGGCCCTCGCCCAAGGCAAGCTAAAACCAAGTCGTTTAGATGTTGAAAAAGCATCGCTTATGCTCATCAAGCGAGAAAATAAAACAATATCAATGCAAGTTTTGAGGTCTGCAGAAGAAAGGACCTCGAAACAAAATTCCTACGATATTTTTGATGTAGCAAAGAAGTGGAATTCCGGAAGCATTCGAATTTCCGAACCTATGGAAATATTTTTCCAGGACGCTTCGGTTGCAGCCGTCGATGAGAGTACTGAATTAAAATTCTTTGAGGCTAAAGCGACAGCTGGTGTCACCTTGACGCCTGAGCGTTTAATCTTTTGGGCGGATGTTTTTACAGAAAAGAAAATATCTACCAAACCTCTTCGGGTGTCCGTAACTCTCAATATGGGAGATGACGGATCAGCGTATGTTCAAATGCAAAACAATAACTTAGAGGCCTTTGCAAATTTTAGCAGAATTTTTAATGAAGACTTGGGGAATCTCAAAGGAAGAGCAAACGCAGAACTATTGCTCAAATTCAATAAAGAGCTCCAGCCGCTATCAGGAAATGCATCTATTACCGTAACTGACGCAGGGCTAACTTTAGCTACCGGAAGATATGTCGAAATTGAACAAGGTAGAGCTAACGCCACTGCAGATTTCCAAACTGGAACAATCACGTTCCAAAAGCTCAGTTTGAGTAATAAGAGGGATGGTATTGTTGTAAACCCGTTAATTATCAAACAGCAGCAGCAAAACGGCCAGCTGACGTATTTAATCGATAGCAACATTCAGCATGCAGATTTTAAGTACTTAATAGACTTATTCGGTTTAAATAATAAGGAAATCAATGGGCTGGAAGGGGTTCTTAGTGCCAATCTAAAGCTTGAATTTAATAACGAGGCATTAATTACCGCTGAGGCAGATATCAAAGCCAGCGGCCAGATCAAAAACAATAATCACTTTAGTGAGTCCATAGCATTTAGCGAAGCTAGGGCTAACGTCCGATTGGTGGAGAGAACTCATTCAATTCATGTATCCGATGCCAGCGCAGACATCGACGGAGCAATAATCCAAGGAGAGGGTCAGATAACCCTAAACGCCGATGGCAAAATCTCAGAGTTTGTTGGAACTTTAGAAACTGGTAGCTTTCCCATTGAACAGCTAACCAAGCTCTGGCCTCAACATTTATCACCGGCGGGAAGGAGTTGGGTTAGAGATAATCTGTCCGTTGGCTCGGTCAAAGAAGCTAAATTATCATTCAGGAAGGCGTTAAATGAACATGTTAAAGTTGCCGGCAGCTTTGCTGCGGAAGGTTTAACTGTCCAATACTGGCGCCCTATGCCGTTAGCTACCAAGGTGACTGGCTCTGGCAAATTGAGCGGAGATAGCCTTGAAATAGACATTACCCAAGCATTTTCGGGTGGAATGTCATCTGACAATATAAGTTTGCGTCTCACTGAACTTGCCACCCCCTCTAGTGCAATATCAATTAATGCTGCAATTGTTGGACCAGTCTCAAATTTATTGAATGCTCTTGAAGCAGAACCGCTGCATTACCCTATTAGGATTGGTGTTAATTCCGCGAATACACGTGGGACAGTAGACGGTCGTCTAAATATTTCATTCCCACTGACCCAAAATTTAACGCCTAATGATCTTAATATTTCTGCTGCTGGTAGGGTTATAAATGGCCTATTCCCGGGTGCAATTAATAGCTGGGACATAGCAACAAACGTAATGAATGTTACCGTAGGCAAGAATCATCTGCAGCTTGACGGCGAAGGACAGCTTCTTGATGCCCCTATTAACTTCAAAGGCCAACTTACCTTTGGTGCCACCAAAGAACAAGGTCGGTTCAAAGGTGTTTGGGCACTGAACGAAAAAGCAAGAAATTACCTTTTCCCGAGCGTAAATGCCCTTGAGGAACGGGTAAAAGGTATCGTTCCCGCTCAGTTTAATATTACCGTAGGGCAAAACAACACTACAGAAATTTTAGTCGACTCAGACTTGAAGAATGCAGAAGTATCAATTCATGAACTTGGATGGTTTAAACCACGGGGCATTTCCGGAAATCTTTCTGCAATATTAAATATTCAGAACAATAAACTACAAAAAATTGATCAAATTAAACTGGCTTCGCCAGATGTAGAATTTGAAGCAGTTCTTGAATTTGATGAGACTGGTAAGTCGTTAATAGACGCAAAAATACATAAGCTTTTTGGTCTAGGCCACGACCTGAAAGCTGACCTCCGCGTCTCTAAGGACGGCCAAGAGCATGTCCAGATCTCAGGATCTAGTTTAGACATTCGCCCCCTATTAAAGCAAAACAAACAGGCTGAAGTTAATGATGTTCAAGACAATCGTATCGAACCGCAATTAAGAACCCGTAATATTAAGGTTGATATTTCTAAGGCCAGGGTTTCGGAAAAGTTTTTCATTCGGAACCTGGCTGCAAACATTCAAACAGGCAACAGATTGCCGATCAGCGCAGATATTCATGCAGATTATGAAGGTGGTGAATTAAAAGTAACTGCATACCCCGATGGCAAGGGAAACTTGACAGCAACTGCTTCGAACTTTGGACATCTTCTAAACGCAGTGGGCATAACTTCTGGAGCAGAATCTGGCACGGCAGTGTTAACTGTCAGTGAAGAACCTGACGGCTTCTACGGCACCAATTTTGAAGCTAAGGATTTTGACATTAGTAAAGAAGAAATCCGGAAATTTGGAGGAGAAAAAGATACTGGTCTCCTATCCGGGCTCAGAGAGCTTGGCGGCATTGCTGGATCTCTTATCCTGTCGGCAATAGACGGGGGTGATGCCATCCGATTTGATCAATTAGAACTAAATGGTGATTTCAAATCAGGTCGGCTAAATATCCATAACGCCAGGGCCGAAGGCACAGCTTTGGGTTTAACTGCTAAGGGCTTTATTGATTTGAACGATGATACAATTGAAATAGAAGGGGCTGTTTCGCCCGCCTACGGTATCACTCGCGCCATCGACTCATTTCCCGTATTCGACCTCCTGCCCGTCCTTCGTCAAATGGTTATAGGAACTAATCAGGAAGGCATTTTTGCTACAAATTATCGGGCATTTGGTCGTTTGGAAGAGCCAGAGTTTACATTTAACAGCCTAAGCACATTTGCACCTGGCATTCTTCGAGAGGTGCTACCGGCACCTTCAAAAAGCCCCGAGGCACTGAAATAACCATATGCAAAACTCAAATTTACAAACTGACACTGAAGTTTTTTAAGTTTAAACTCTCTTTATCAAAGGCGCACATTCAACTCATCAGTAAGATATAGGGAAGTCAAGAAGCCAATATGCCTGAATCTGCCTTATCTAATTCACAGATTGAAGCAGCATACCGAGCAATGACACCGAGCTCGGCTGCCCTTGCTGGAAAAGCAAGGAATGTATTTCCCAGCGGAATAACACACGACTCTCGACATATGAATCCCTACGGGATTTATGTCGATCATGCTGAGGGTCCCAGGAAATGGGATGTCGATGGTAATGAGTATGTGGATTACTTTGGAGGCCATGGAGCGTTAATCCTCGGCCACAATCATCCGGTTGTTACAGATGCTGTTCAAAGTGCTTACAGAAAAGGAACTCACTTTGGAGCAAGTCACGCGCTCGAAGTCGAGTGGGCCGAGCAAGTAACACGCATGGTCCCATGCGCAGAAAAGGTTCGGTTCACTTCTTCAGGCACCGAAGCAACCTTAATGGCCGTTCGTTTGGCCCGTGCCTATACTGGCCGTTCAAAAATAGTGAGGTTTCGCACGCATTTTCACGGGTGGAACGATCATATGGCACCAGGTCAGGCTAACCACTTTGATGGGACACCAACAACAGGCGTTATCAGCGGTATTGCAGCAAGCGTAGTGCTGGTAGATCCAAATGACGAAAATGGATTAGTAGATGCACTCGCTGCTGGTGATGTTGCTGCTGTGATGCTTGAGCCAACCGGTTCATCTACCGGAATGGTGCCAGTAGCACCGGGTTTCCTGAGTTTTTTGCGGCAGCAGACCCAAGCTGCCGGGAGTCTGCTAATTTTTGATGAAGTTGTAACCGGTTTTCGGGTTTCTCCTGGGGGAGCTCAGGCGGCCTATGGCATTACTCCAGACCTTGCCACCTTCGCCAAGATTATCGCCGGTGGGTTACCAGGTGGTGCTGTAACTGGAAAAGCAGACATTTTTGATCTTTTAGATTTTGAGGCTTCGGCTGCAAAGGGTTTCGAGAAGATAGGTCATCAGGGAACATACAATGCCAATCCTGTAGCAGCGGCAGCAGGTATTGCTACATTGAAGATCATTGAGAACGAAGATATCTGCAAAAACGCAAATGCATTTGGTGACGCTCTTCGCAAAAGATTAAACAATGAAATTTTAAATTTAGGCCTTAATTGGGCAGCTTATGGTGAACATTCAGCTCTTCACATTTTTACTAATCCTAAAGGTCGATCAATAACACCAGATAACTTTGATCCACTGAAACTTCCATTTATGGAGTTGAAAGAAAACGCGACTGGCGTTGTACCGAAGCTAAGACAAGCCATGCTGCTTAATGGAGTAGATATAAATGGCTGGCCCGGTGGCACAATTTCAGCATCCCATACTGAAAAGGAATTAGAAGAAACGGTGCTCGCATTCCGTAATTCAGTAGCAATGTTGAAAGATGAAGACGCAATCCCATAATTTCAGCTCACCACTAGCCCACTGTGCGTTTTTTAGGTTGGATTAACTGAAATTGCAGGAATTTCTAGCAACAAAAGTAACCTCGTTCATCACCTTCCAGAAAACTTCAACAGCACTTAAATCGAAAGGCGTTTTTTAGAACCATGACCATCGCATCCACTCACAATCGGATCACGGCAGAAGACGAACGCCAAATTCTAGAATCTATCAATAAATTTTTAGATAGAGATGTACGTCCCTATGCGATGACTCTGGAACATGCCGATGAATACCCAATTGATATGGTTGAGGGCATGAAATCCCTTGGTCTATTTGGGGCAATTATACCGCAGGAATATGGTGGACTTGGATTACCCACCACCACCTATGCAAAAATTGTTGAAACTGTGTCTGAAGTCTGGATGTCTCTCTCAGGAATTTTCAACTCACACTTAATTATGGCCTCGGCTGTTATTCGCCATGGCACTGAAGATCAGAAACGAACGTGGTTGCCAAAATTTGCCACAGGCGAAATACGGGGAGGTTTAGCGCTTACTGAGCCAAACTGTGGCACTGACCTCCAAGCAATTCGCACCGTTGCGAAGAAAGATGGAGACCACTACGTGGTCAACGGAACAAAAACATGGATTTCTAATGGGATACACGGAACAGTTTTTGCATTACTCGTGAAGACTGATCCGGATAAGCAACCGCGCCACGCCGGAACAAGTTTATTTCTCGCTGAAAAAGGTGAAGGGTTTGGTGTTTCTCGAAAGCTTGAGAAATTAGGGTACAAAGGCATTGATTCAGCAGAATTAGTTTTCAATGACTTCCGAATTCCAGCGGATAGATTAATCGGAGGTGAAGAAGGCTTCGGGCTACGCCATGCTTTAGGAGGCCTCGAGCTTGGTCGGATAAATGTCGCCGCCCGCGGCGTTGGTGTCGCATCAGCTGCCATGAAAGAAGCAGTTAAGTATAGCCAACAGCGTGAGACCTTCGGCAAACCCATATGCCAACATCAAGCTATACAAATAAAGCTAGCAGATATGGCAACCAATGTTGAAGCAGCGAGACATTTAACACGTGCAGCCGCTGAAGCATTCGATCGCGGTGAACGCTGCGATATGGAAGCAGGCATGGCAAAACTATTTGCCACTGAAGCAGCTCTCACTAACTCAATGGAGTCCATGCGCGTTCATGGTGGTTATGGCTATTCAAAAGAATTTCCAGTCGAACGTTTTTACCGTGACGCCCCTCTCCTAACCATTGGGGAAGGAACTAATGAGCTGCAGAAAATTCTCATAGCCCGGCAACTTGTCGAGAGGAATCCAATATGATCCCAATGGCCGGCCGGCCACTTGAGGGTGTGCGTATTATTGCGGTGGAACAATACGGCGCCGGACCGCATAGCACGATGCAACTGGCAGACCTTGGTGCAGAAGTAATCAAGGTAGAAAATGCTAACGATGGCGGCGATGTAGGCCGCCATGTTCGGCACGCCAATGAGCAACTTCCTAATGGCGACAGTCTGTTTTTCCAATCGTTTAACCGGGGAAAACGATCAACATCCCTAAACTTAAAAAGTGATGCGGGGCAAGCAGCACTGCGCCGACTGGCAGCAACGGCCGATGCAGTTTTCAATAACCTACGCGGCGATATTCCATCAAAGCTGGGGTTAACCTACGAAAGCCTTAAATCGGTAAATCCTCGGTTGGTTTGTGTTCATTTATCTGCGTATGGCCGTGAAGGGGCCAGGTCATCCTGGCCTGGATATGATTTTTTAATGCAAGCCGAGTGCGGTTACCTCTCCGTTACCGGGGAAAAAGGTGGTCCACCATCTAGGATGGGGCTCTCAATTGTTGATCTTTCCACCGGCTTGCAAGCAGCTCTCGCCCTGGTTTCCGGCGTGCTAGGAGCAAGAGCCACTGGTAAAGGTGGAGATTATGATGTGTCCCTGTTCGATGTAGCTATGACAAACCTCTGCTATGCGGGGTCTTGGTATTTAAATTTGGGTGAGAAAATTGGTCGAGAGGAACGGTCAGCGCATCCAAATCTTGTTCCAAGTCAGCTTTATAAAACAGGTGATGGTTGGATTTTTCTTATGTGTAACAAAGAAAAATTCTGGCCGGTCCTTTGCAACTGTATAGGCCAACCCCAGTGGGGCTCAGACATTAGATTTGCGACTTTTTCCGACCGGTTAACTAATCGCGATCTTATTACGCGTCTACTAGACGAAGTCTTATCTAAGAAGACAACTGCTGAATGGATGGAAATATTTGCTGGCGCTGTTCCAGCTGCTCCGGTTAATGATATTGCACAAGCGCTGAACAGTGAGTTCCTCCACTCAACGGATCAAGTCATCGAATACCGGACGCCAAGTGGTAAAACTATTAGATCAGTTGGCCCTGGGGTTCGACAGCCAGGAATCAAACCAAGATCGGATCCCGCACCTGCGCTTGCTGCAGACCAGAAAAGAGTTTTTGGTGACCTTGGTTACACCTCAGAGGAAGCCGAGGCTCTCGCGGGAAGCACTTAATAAAAATTCAGAACGGCCTCGGCATCAAATCTTATTTTGTTGAGCTGCAAGAGCATCTTTTCCAACATAAAAGCTCTCACCACAACCACATGCTCCAACCGCATTTGGATTATTAAAGGTGAAGCCGGAAGTGAATTTACTCTCTTCATAATCGACAACTGAGCCAATCAGAAACATCACGGCAGCAGGGTCAATCAGCACTTTGACCCCGTCTTGTTCTATGACTTCCTCAAACCGTTTTGCTTCAGAGGCATATTCAACAGAATAAGAAAGTCCGGAGCACCCTCGCGAAGAGACCCCTATCCGCAACCCAAGCACAGGCTCCGAATTCTTAGAAACTAATTCTTTAACGCGTTCCACCGCATTCTTTGTAAGAGAAATCATAGGAGGGCGGCTACTCATTTCATTTCCCCTTTAAAACCAATCAAGAGCAACACGGGCTTCGTCCGACATGAGTTCAGATGACCATGGCGGGTCAAACGTTAACGCAACCTCAATCTCACCAAAGCCTGGCACAGCGACAAGAGCGTCTGCCACCATCCCTGGCATCTCTCCTGCAACGGGACAACCAGGAGCAGTGAGTGTCATCTCAACACTGACAGCACCATTCGATTCATCAATATTTATCTCGTAGATAAGACCTAATTCCCATATATCTACAGGGATCTCAGGATCATAGACTGTCTTCAAAGCAGCAATGGCATCGTCCCTACTACCCACTGCCTGCCCTTCGGCTAAAGGCGCTCCTCGGCTGGCTTTAAATTCAGAGGGATCACCGCCAAGACCTGGCATATCCATGTCATGAAACATGGGGAACGGCCTATCTATGTGGTCGCTCATAAACCTGCCCTCACCCGAATATTTCAATTGTTTTTGCAACCGCTTTCGCCAACGCTTCTGCCTCAGCCATGGTATTATACATTCCAAAACTTGCTCGTGCTGTTGCATGAAGGCCAAATCGATCCATCACGGTTTGGGCACAATGTTGCCCAGCACGGATCGCCACGCCTTGTTGGTCCAAAATCGTTCCCACGTCGTGGGCGTGTGCACCCTTAACGTTAAAAGATAGCACTGACGTCTTTGAGTTTGGCCTGCCTAATAACTCCACCTCGCGCATAGAGCGAAGAAGTTTTTCTGCGTGAGAACAAACCTCTATTTCATGTGCCCCAGCTGCTTCAAGCCCCACCGAATTTACGTAATCTATGGCTGCCCCAAATCCAACCGCCTCAACAATTGCCGGAGTTCCTGCCTCAAATCTATGGGGAGGAAGCTTAAAAGTAGAACCAGTCTTTTCGACAGTTTCAATCATTTCCCCACCACCTTGGTATGGCGGCATGTCCGCTAGAATTTCAGGGCGTCCATACAGAGCTCCAATTCCTGTCGGCCCATAGATTTTATGGCTCGAAAAGGCATAAAAATCGACACCCAAGTCTTGAACATCTACTTTTAAGTGCGGTGCTGCCTGGCACCCATCCGCCAATATCACAGCACCAACCCTGTGTGCCAATTCAGCCAGCTCTTTTATCGGAAGGATAGTGCCCATGGTATTAGATACATGAGCAGCCGCCACAATCTTAGTCCGATCGGTGATCAGGTCCCGAGTAGCATCCATATCAAGCTCACCGTTATCGGTGATCGGTGCAAATATGACCTTGGCACCCTGACGGTCCGCCAACAGCTGCCACGGCACAATATTTGAATGGTGCTCAATCTCGGTTGTTAAAATCTCATCCCCTGGTCCTAAACGCTGCCCATAGGAAAATGCGACAAGATTTATGGCTTCCGTAGCGCCACGGGTAAAAATGACAGCATCTTCATTCGGAGCATTGATGAACTCGGCAATTTTATGGCGTGAGGCTTCAAAGAGATCTGTTGCACGCTGAGACAAAGAGTAGACACCTCTATGCACGTTAGCGTAATCGTTTTGCATCACGCTAACCATCGCTTCAATCACTTGACGCGGTTTCTGTGCGCTAGCCCCAGTGTCCAAAAAGACAAGGTCATGCCCGTTAATTTGTTGGTGCAAAATCGGAAAATCTGCACGTACAGCGTCAACATTAAAATTTTGTCTAACCATTTCTTTGGCGACAGTCATAGGCGTTCCAGACCAAGATGGGAGTCAAGCGCTAAACAAAGAGCTGCCTGAACAGATTCATTAGAAAGATTTTCAATTGGATCAGCTAAAAAGCCACGAACCACTAAATTGCGCGCTGCAGCTGCAGAAATTCCCCGGGCCCTCAAATAAAAAAGATGATCTTCATCGATATCACCTGCAGTAGCGCCATGGCTGCATTTCACGTCGTCCGCGTAAATTTCAAGAATTGGTTTTGAGTCTATTTCCGCTCTATCGGATAAAAGCAGAGCTCTATTCATTTGGTGCCCATCTGTTTGCTGAGCCGCCTTATCCACCACTATATGTCCCTGAAAAACCCCCCGTGCAGCCCCATCAATAGCACCAGCATACACTTGTCGAGACGTAGTTCCTGGTGCGAGGTGATCAATCCGACTTGTGTGGTCCGCGTGTTGCCTACCGCTTATTGCATAACACCCATTTAAACGAACCTCGGCTCCGGTTCCTTCAATCCGAACCTCAGTCTCACTTCTGCTTAAAGAACCGCCTAAAGTCAGCGTAAAACTGTCATAAAGCGAATTTTTGGCGACCCTCACACGCGCCATAGAAAGGTGACGGCCATCAGTCCCCTCCTGTTGAACCTTCACGTGTACCAACCGACCTCCGCCACGAACTCGAATATCTGTTGCGTGATTAGCAAAATAGGATCCATCACTTATGGAAATATGCCGCTCGACAATAGTTGCAGCAGAATCACATCCAAGGTCGACTGCAACACGTGGATGCCACATTCCAGGAGAATTTCCCGGCATTGAAACAAAAACAATCTCAAGTGGCCGAGGGAGCTGAACGTTGTTACCCAATTTTACTGCGAGCCCATCCACAAAGGCTGCAGAATTAAGAGAATACATAGCTTGAGACGCAAAAGGTGTACTGGTGAGTAATTCTTCTATCCAATTATCACCGACCATATTCCTAAAAGACCCTACAAAACCATCTAGGCCTGAGAGGTCGGAAGACTCATGACTAAAACAGCCGTTAACAAACACGGCTTGAGCGGCACCTTCTAGCATTCGTTCCGGCGCCGATATCTCTCCCGGTCCTGCAGGAAGATATTTTTCCCGCGCTAATGGCCTTAAACTTGTATACTTCCAGCCTTCATCTTTAGTAGTCGGCAATCCAGTCGCGGAGAATTGTTCAACCCCCGCACGACGGTAATTTGCCAACCATGTTGGCTCATTTGTGGATTGGCGAAAGGCAGGTCGGAATGCTTCAACGCCCGGAGCCATAGCTTCTGTTATTGTCATTACGCGGCAGACGCTTTTAAGAGTTCACCATAACCTTCAGCCTCAAGCTGAAGCGCTAATTCTGGACCACCTGATTTTACAATCTTTCCAGCCGCAAGAACATGAACCCGGTCAGGCTTAATATAATCTAAAAGCCGCTGATAATGCGTAATTACCAGCATTCCGCGCTCGGGCGATCTAAGGGTATTAACACCGTCCGCAACAACTTTAAGAGCATCAATATCAAGCCCACTATCTGTCTCATCAAGAACACAAAATTTAGGTTCAAGCATAGCCATCTGCAGAACTTCGTTTCGCTTCTTTTCCCCACCAGAAAATCCAACGTTTACTGGCCGCTTCAACATACTCTCGTCTATGCCAAGGCTACTCAACTTACTTCGAACGAGTTTTAGGAAGTCTAGCGCTGAGAGCTCTTCCTGACCTCTAGCCGAACGCAGGGCATTCAAAGCCGTTTTTAGAAATGTCATACCCGCAACGCCAGGTATTTCCACTGGATACTGAAACGCGAGAAACAATCCCAGCATTGCCCGATCCTCAGGATCTAAACCAATTATATTCTGATCTAACAGTTTTGCTGTACCGCCCAAATGTTCGTAGCCGTCACGTCCAGCCAAAGTATAAGCTAATGTTGATTTCCCAGCGCCATTGGGGCCCATTATTGCGTGCACTTCCCCCGCAGGCACCGATAGATTCAGACCATTTAAGATGGTTTTACCGTCAACACTTACTCGTAAATCACTAATTTCAAGCATGATTTTAACCCACTGATCCCTCAAGGCTTATGCCGACAAGTTTTTGTGCTTCAACAGCGAACTCCATTGGGAGTTGCTGCAGCACTTCACGACAAAAGCCATTCACTACAAGAGCAACTGCCTCTTCCTCGCCAATTCCCCGCTGACGACAATAAAAAAGCTGATCCTCACTAATTTTTGAGGTTGTCGCCTCGTGTTCTATCCGTGCAGAACGGTTTTGACTTTCAATGTAGGGAAAGGTGTGTGCGCCGCATTTATTTCCAATAAGAAGCGAGTCACATTGCGTGTAATTTCGGCCTCTATCTGCAGAAGGCAACATCTTTACGAGGCCACGATAACTATTCTGTGCACGGCCTGCAGATATTCCCTTGGAAATAATGCGCGAGCGCGTGCGCTTGCCCATGTGGATCATCTTCGTGCCGGTATCAGCCTGCTGCATGTTATTCGCGATCGCAACTGAATAAAATTCTCCCTGACTATCGTCACCTTGGAGAATGCAACTGGGATATTTCCAAGTTATGGCAGAGCCAGTTTCTACCTGCGTCCACATGACTTTTGATCGATCACCCTGGCAGAGTGCTCGTTTTGTCACGAAGTTGTAGATACCGCCTTTTCCATTCTCGTCGCCTGGATACCAATTTTGCACTGTCGAGTACTTAATTTCTGCATCCTTATGAGCAACTAGCTCTACCACTGCAGCATGCAGCTGATTTTCATCGCGCATTGGAGCGGTGCAGCCCTCAAGATAGCTCACGTAAGAGCCCTCATCGGCAATAATTAAAGTACGTTCAAACTGACCCGTATTTTCAGCGTTAATGCGAAAATACGTTGAGAGCTCCATCGGACATTTTACGCCCTTCGGAACGTAGACAAATGAACCATCCGTGTAGACCGCACAATTCAATGCTGCAAAAAAATTATCATCCTGTGGAACGACCGAACCTAAATATTTTTTTACTAGATCGGGATACTCGCGCACCGCTTCTGAAATTGAACAAAAAATTACACCAGCTTCTGCAAGTTTTGCTTTGAACGTGGTGGCAACAGAGACACTGTCAAAGACCGCATCAACGGCGACATTTCTAACACCCGCAAGCATTTCCTGTTCTTTTAGCGGGATACCCAGTTTTTCATAAGTTTGAAGCAGTTCCGGATCTACTTCATCAAGGCTCTTGGGCGCATCTTTCAGTTTTGGTGCCGAATAGTAGTAAGAGTCCTGATAATCGATTGGGGGATATCCTAATTTTGCCCAATTAGGCTCACTCATTCTCTGCCATTTAGCATATGCCTCTAGCCTCCATTCAAGCAGCCATTCCGGCTCGTCTTTTTTGGCTGAGATAAAGCGGATTACATCTTCCGATAGCCCCTTGGGGGCGGTTTCAGACTCTATTTCTGTTACAAAGCCATACTTATATCGTTCAGCTAGACGCTCAACGTCCGCAACCGTTTGCGCGGTAGCACTCATTATCTCGCCTCCTGCTGAATAAAATCCGGGCTGGAAAAGCGGAATAAAGGCGCCAGCATCTCTTCAAGAGTTACGTTTTTGAGGGCATCTTCAATCGCCACATTTACCGCATCCCAACTGCCGCGCAGTAAACAACCAGCTTGGACACTGCAGGGATCATCCGCCCCATCTACACAGGCGGTGATCGCAACCGGGCCATCCATTGCAACAACAATTTCTGCAACGGAAATCTTACTTGCTGGGTGGCACAAGATGTATCCTCCCTGCGCACCACGCGTACCATCCACTAGTTCAGCAATACTGAGAGATTTTAAGACTTGTCCCACAGTTGCCTGTGGTATTCCTGTTTTCTCAGCAATTGATGTCGCCGATTGACGATGGTCCGGCCTGGAGGCCAATTGGCCCATCACCACCACCGCGTAGTCCGTCATTTTTGAGAGGCGCAACATGCCAAATCAAATCCAATTCGTATTAAATCAATCCGATTTGATTTGGAGCACTCTGAATATTTAATCAAGCCCTAACGGGAAAGAATTTATTATAACCAGTTATCACCCTATTGCATTCGATAGGGTTAGTTATCTAGGACTAACTGTGAATCGATTGGCTTGAAAGCAATTTTTATGAAAATCATCGACATAGTTGAAAAGACCGTATCCTTAAAATCCGATATTCGGAATGCCTATGTGGATTTCAGTCAGATGACCTGCAGCGTTGTCGCGATTAAGACGGATTTCATCAAAGACGGAAAACAAGTCATCGGATACGGTTTTAACTCCAATGGCCGATACGGTCAGGGCGCATTAATGCGCGATCGTTTTATCCCTAGAATTGAAGCCGCCAATCAGAAAGATTGGATTGGTGCCGATGGTTTTCTAGATCCATTAAAAATCAACCAAGCTATGCGAGTGAATGAAAAACCAGGGGGACATGGAGAGCGCTCTGTTGCTATCGGAACAATAGATATGGCGCTCTGGGACGCACTTGCGAAGGCGCATGGAGTTCCACTCTGGCACCTGCTTGCGGAGCGGTACAATAATGGCAAATCGGACAAACGCGTCTTCGTATATGCAGCCGGTGGCTACTATTACCCAGGAAAAGGATTAGAAGCCCTGAAACAGGAAATGAGGGGCTATCTCAATCTTGGGTATGATATCGTAAAGATGAAGATCGGTGGCGAGGATATTGATGCCGACAAGGCAAGGATTGAAGCAGTCCTGGAAGTTGTTGGAGATGGTCAGAGACTGGCAGTAGACGCCAATGGCCGTTTTGATCTCAAAACGGCTATCGCATATGCAGAGATGATAAAGCCTTATGATCTATTTTGGTATGAAGAAGCCGGAGATCCCCTCGATTATCAAATTCAATCTGTTTTGAGCGAAATATACCCAGGAGCTATGGCCACTGGTGAAAATTTGTTTTCTGTTCAAGACGCTAGAAACTTAATTCGCTACGCCGGCATGCGCAGTGACAGAGATTGGTTACAATTTGATCCACCATTGTCATATGGCCTGGTGGAATATCTCGATACTCTTAAGATGCTGGAAGATCATGGCTGGTCTGCCCGGCGGTGTATCCCCCATGGCGGGCATCAGTTTGCTCTCAACATTGCTGCAGGCCTAGGATTGGGCGGCAATGAGAGCTACCCGGGCGTCTTCCAACCTTTTGGAGGTTTCGCCGATAATACCGAAGTTAAAAGCGGACAGATCACTCTGCCAGATGTCCCTGGTGTTGGATTTGAATTAAAATCCAACCTCTGGAATGAAATTCTGAAAGAGCTTTAAAAAAAGTGCACTTTGGGCAGTGATACATGATTTTGCCTTGGCAATTTAGTTCCTGCTCAACCTCAAAGCCTTAGAAATTTCAACTAAATTCAGGTGGGTCGTTCAAGCAAGGATTCAAGCTTAAAAGTTTCTGAACTATTTCATGTAAATTGCGGCATTCGAGCACTGCGGCGGCGGCGCGCATCCCTTCACCCAATAACGGGCAGTAATTTCGGGCCATGAATTCCGGAAAACCAAAAGTAGCACTTTTTGTAACCTGCCTCGCAGATACGATGCGCCCGAATGTGGCGTTTGCTGCTGCTCGACTATTGGAGTCAGCAGGTTGTGAAGTGGTAGTTCCTGCTACCCAGACATGCTGTGGGCAACCTGCATATAATTCTGGCGCTAAAAACGCGAGCCGCGCCATCGCAGAGCAGGTAATCCAAGTTTTTGAAGCGTTCGATTATGTAGTGGCGCCATCTGGGTCTTGCGCAGGTATGATAAAGGTACACTACGCTGAGCTATTCCCAGATGACCCAGGTTGGCGTCTTCGCCAAGAAGACTTAGCTTCTAGAACTTTTGAACTCACACAATTTCTGATTGACGTGATGGATTGGAAACCGACTTCAGCGTCATTTCCAGCGAAAGTTGCCTATCACGATAGCTGCTCTGGTCTGAGAGAGCTTGGTATCAAAGCTCAGCCCCGTGCGCTGCTTTCAGAGATCGCTGAGTTAGAACTAAAGCCCCTTTCAGGCGAGGAAGCTTGTTGTGGTTTTGGCGGAACATTTTGCATAAAGTATCCAGATATATCGACTGCAATAGTCGCTGATAAAACAAGATCTATAGCAATGAGCGGTGCCGAAGTCCTCCTTGCTGGCGATCTAGGCTGCCTCATGAACATGGCTGGCAAATTATCCCGCGAGAATTCAAAAATTCGCTGTTTTCACATCGCTGAAGTTCTTGCAGGACTAGCAGATGGAGAAGGCATATGAGTTTGCAATCCGCCTCCCCTTCTGCTTTCAAGACCGAAGCAAAACACGCTCTTCATAGACCTCAACTCAAAGTTGCGCTGGATCGTGCAACAAATTTACTCCAAGGCCGTCGAGCAGATGTCATTGCCAACTACCCTGAATTTGAAAAAGCTCGAAAACTTGCCGTTCGAATTAAAGATCACACGCTAGAAAATCTTGACCACTATATTGAGCAATTCACAAATTCAGCTGAAGCCTCTGGTGCTAAAGTTCATTTTGCGGACACACCTGAAGACGCAACACGCGTTGTCATAGAAATTTGTAAGGCGCGGAAAGCAAAAACCGTTACCCGTGTTAAGTCTATGTTAGGCGAGGAAATTGGTTTGCCCGCTGCTCTAGCAGAAGCTGGAATTGAACGGGTCGAAACAGATTTAGCAGAACATATCATTCAGCTGGCTAATGAACGCCCTTCTCATATTGTCATACCCGCGCTTCACAAAACCCAAGAAGAAGTTGCTGATTTATTTGCATTCAAACACACACGCGAAAGATCATCTGACACTGTTGAAGCATTGGTGGAAAGCGCCCGACACGAGCTGAGACCAAAATATGTTGCGGCTGATGTAGGAATTTCCGGCGCTAACTTTATAGCTGCCGACAGCGGCACCGTTGTCACCGTCACAAACGAGGGTAATGCTGAACTAACCACTGCCTTGCCCCCTTGTCATATTGTAACTGTTGGCATCGAAAAAATCGTTCCTAGCTTGGAACACACCGGAGTTTTCTTGAGGCTTCTTTCCCGTTCAGCGTTGGGTAGTGAATTCACGCAATATGTGACTTTCTTCAACGGGCCAAAGCGTGTTGGGGATCAAGACGGCCCAGAAGAAATGCATATTGTCTTGGTCGACAACCGTCGCACGTCCATGCTTGGCGGGGATATGGCAAAGATGCTGCGTTGCATTCGCTGTGGAGCTTGCATGAATCACTGTCCGGTTTATTCCGTGATAGGTGGTCATCCCTATGGTTCAACTTACCCCGGACCAATGGGGTCAGTATTAACCCCCGCGCTCAATAGCTTGGAGGAAGCCGGAGACCTTCCCAATGCTTGTACGCTTAATGGCAGGTGCCAAGAGGTCTGTCCTGTAGACATCCCATTACCAGATATGATGCGAGCATTAAGAGAGCAGCAATGGCGACATAAAATGGTTAAGGGGCGTGCTCGCTGGCTTATGAACATGTGGGCCTATTTTGCACTTCATCCAAGGCTCTATCGTTTCGCAGCAGGTTTTGC
>JAURGE010000035.1 GCA_030833925.1 Alphaproteobacteria bacterium | reverse complement strand
TTACCTTCGTCGTCCTGCGGCCTTCAATCACGTTCCGGATGCCGCGGGCTGAGCCAAAAGAATTGTCTTCGATCGAGTACTTTGATAGTTTTGGCATGAGTTGTCGGCCATTTTTTGGCACTCCCAGCTTGCTAAGAGCCTCTGCAGTGGCGAGACTTGGATAGACGTGCCCACCTGTTCCTCCGGCGGCAAGGATGATGGTGAGTTGCTTGCTCATTCTTTCTGGTCCCCAAGGCTGGTGCGGCGACGGGTGATTGCAAGAGCCAAACCCATTGCGATGGCCAGAGAAAACAGAGAAGATCCGCCATAACTTATGAATGGCAAGGTCATTCCTTTTGTAGGAATGAGAGCTAAAGTTGAGCCTAAATTAACAATTGCTTGAGCGCCAAAGAGAGAAGCAAGACCGGCCCCAGCCAGCATTGTGAATAGGTCACCTTGCGAGAGTGAACGTAAAAACGTTTTTAGAACAATAAAGGCAAAAATTCCGACAATAGCGAGACAGGCGATCAATCCCAACTCCTCGCCGGCTACGGCAAATATGAAGTCAGAATGCGCGTCAGGTAACGCGTTTTTTATTACACCGTCTCCTGGTCCTCGACCTACTAATCCTCCGGTATGGAAGGCATTCAGGGACATATCGATTTGATAGGTGTCTCCAGTTGCGGGATCTAGGAAGCGATCAACGCGGCTCGTGACGTGAGGCACAAATAAGTACGTGAGCCAAAATCCACCAGCGCCTATTCCGAGAATGATTGCAGCAGCCCACAATGAAATCCCCGCAATGAAAAGCTGTGCACCAAACACCGCTGACATGACTGCGCTGGTGCCAACATCTGGTTGAATTGCCGTCAAACAAAGAGGGATGATGAAGACTAAAAGCGCGCCAATTAGATAACCCTTCATCTGCTTTCGTTGGAACTGCGTTAACATCCAGGCAGCGAGGATTGTCATCGCTGGTTTAGCAAACTCGCTTGCTTGAAGGGAAAAACCGCCAATTGAAATCCAGCGTCTCGCGCCTTTGATTTCTGAACCAATAAATAATGTTGCGACGAGCCCGATAACTGCCAAAGCTAATAGTGCTAGCGCTAAAAGGCGGGTTTGTCTGGGGGTTAAAAGGGAGCAACCGACCATCAATATAATTGCAATCGGAAGAAGCATCAGATGACGCTTAACAAAATGAAATGTTGGTGCGTCTATGCGCTCAGCTACGCCTGGGCTCGCTATTATGACCAAGACGAGTCCCACGGCCATGAGCGTTAGAAGGGCCAACAAAAGGCCTCGGTCTACCGTCCACCACCAACGGCCAACAATGCTATTATCTCCTCGTGCGATCCCGTTCATGCTGCGGCCCCCCTAGGCTCTGGGCTCTTCAGGTTATTGACCAAGCCTGCAAATGCGTTCCCGCGATCTTCGTAATTCTTGAACTGGTCAAAAGAGGCGCAGGCCGGGGATAGCAGAACGACAGATGGTTTGGGGTCCGTTTGAGCATCACTATGAGCTGCAGCGAGTGCAGCATCTATGGTGTGAAGCTCGATAGCTTTTAGGTCTGGCGCCATCTGGCTCAGTTGGCTTTTAAAAGAGGCGCTCGCTTGGCCTATAAGGTAGGCTTTTACGACACGACCCAACCACTCTTTAGTATCCTTGAGGCCTCCATCTTTAGGAAGCCCGCCGGCAATCCAATAAATTCTTTCAAAACTGGAAAGAGCTTTGGCTGCAGCCGCTGCGTTGGTGGCCTTTGAGTCATTGACATAAGAAACGTGTTGGATTTGTCGAATTAATGCTTGGCGATGGGGTAGTCCATCAAAGCTCTGAAGTGATGGGATAATTTCATTAGCTGATAAGCCTACTGCTCGTGCTGTGGCATAAGCTGCAGCGGCATTTTGTTCATTGTGCTGGCCCTTCAAAGCTCTTGCTAGACGAAAATCAAAGACGGGGCGCGCATTGTCATAAAGCCAATTTTCGTGCGCTGAGATGCCTTCAGGAAGTATCTTTTCATTTGAAATTTCTGTCGTTGTGCCTGTTCGCATCAGGTGCGTAAGCAACCAGCGACCATGTGCATCATCAGTTCCAATAATTGCTATGCCACAATTATTAAAAATACGTCGCTTTTGAGCCGCGTAATTATGTAAGCCGCCGTGGCGGTCTAGATGATCAGGCTCTACGTTCAAGCAAATGGAAATATCAAAACGGGGTCTTGGCGTTAGCTCGAGCTGGTATGAGGAGAGTTCTAGTACGTAAAAGCCATTTGAGTTTAATTGCTCAAGCCCAAGAGCAGGTGGGCCTAAATTTCCCCCGACGGCTACAGTCTTACCAGCTCTCTCAAGAATATGACCAATAAGAGCTGTTGTCGTTGACTTGCCGTTAGAGCCTGTCACGCCGATTACCCCAGCACCATGGCCGGCTTCCAGAAGAAGTTGGATGTCAGAAATCAGAGGTACACCCTGACGTCTAGCTGCGCTGGCAGCTGCAAGAGGTTTGGGGGCGAGAAATGGTGCTCCCGGGCTCCATACTATTGCCTCGAGAAAGGATAATGGTGCTACTTTGAAGTCAACTACTTCTGCGCCCTCTTTCTCAGCATTTACCTGAAGGTCTGGATTGTCATCCCAAACAATTACGTCAGCCCCGGCAGCAAGGAGTGCTCGAACAGTGGCCATGCCTGTTCGACCTAGACCAAATACTCCGAAGCGCCTTCCTTTTAGATGAGATAAGTCGATCATTGCCTTCTTCACCTCAATTTCAGAGTTGCGAGGCCAATGAGGGCTAGTACAGATGCTATGATCCAAAAACGGATGACGATTGTAGGCTCTGCCCAACCCTTCTTTTCAAAGTGATGATGAAGAGGAGCCATCCGGAAGACACGCTTCCCGGTAAGCTTAAATGAAATCACTTGTACTATCACGGATACTGTTTCTAGGACGAAAAGCCCGCCAACAATTGCCAACACAATTTCGTGTTTTGCGACGACAGCGATTGCTCCTAATGCTCCACCACAAGCAAGGCTTCCCGTATCACCCATAAAGATCATTGCAGGAGGGGCATTGAACCAGAGAAAGCCGAGGCTTGCACCGCAAAGAGCTGCACAAAAAATTGCTAACTCGCCTGCCCCAGGTACGTAGAGTATCTGCAAATAATCAGAGAAAACTATGTTTCCGGCGAGGTAAGCTATAAGGGCAAAAACTGCTGCTGCAATCATTACGGGTACGATTGCGAGCCCATCAAGTCCATCTGTCAAATTTACAGCGTTTGAAGCGCCAGTCATTACAATCATAGCAAAAGGGATAAAAAAGAGGCCAAGATCAATCAAAAGATTTTTGAAAAAAGGCACTGCTAGCCCTTCGTTAAGGGGGGCGGGTGTTGTTGAAAAAATAACTGTCGCGGCAACAGCGCTAACAATCAGTTGCGCTAGAAATTTTAGCCTGCTGGAAAGGCCTTTCGAATTACGCTTTGTGAGCTTAAGAAAATCATCACCAAAGCCAATCAGTCCAAATCCGACGGTGACAAGAAGTACCGTCCAAACATAAGAATTAGACAGGTCCGCCCATAACAAAGTGGAAATTGTTAGGGATAGAATTATGAGCACACCTCCCATTGTTGGGGTGCCGCGTTTGGTGAGGAGGTGGCTCTCAGGGCCATCTTCACGTATCGGTTGACCTTCGTGCTGCCGGGCTTTTAGAGAACGAATAATAAACGGTCCCAGCACAAAACTGATGAACATGGCCGTGACAACGGCACCAGCTGCTCGGAACGTCAAATATCGGAAAAGATTGAAGAATTGAAAGTCATCGCTAAAGGCCGGGAGTAAATTAAAAAGCATTTGCCTGGCCTTCTGGTTTGTTCTGCTGTTTTTTCATCGCCTCAACAATTTTTTCCATATGTGTGCTGAATGAGCCTTTGATCAACACAACATCTCCAGCACTGGCGAGGTTCTTGACGCTTCTTGCAAGCACCTGAGAGTCTGGCGCCCATCGTCCGCGAGAAGCTTCTGGGAGTGCTTCGAGAAAGTTCCGAGCTAGCGGGCCAACTCCATGCGCGCAATCAAGGCCAGCCTCTAAAAAGTCGCCTGCAAGCGCTGCATGATCTGCTGCTGCGGTGTCTCCCAGCTCGAGCATGTCGCCAAGAATAAAAATCCTCTTGCCGCCTGGTTTTGGATTTGTAAGGGCAAGTGTTTTGAACGCTGCTCGAACGGCAGCAGGGCTTGCATTATAGGTCTCGTCTATAACGTCTATTCCGCAGAACTGATGGCGCTTACCTCTTCCTTTCGGCGCGTCCATTTTACAGATTGCCGCTGCAGCCTTGCGAATATCACCTCCAGTAGCGTGCACAGCAGCTACTACTGCGAGACTATTTTGAACCCAGTGAGCGCCAGCAATTTTTACTTCCCAAGAAAGTAAATTTCCTTCGATGCTGGCGTTAATGCGGGAACCGTTTTCGTCTAGATCCACTGAAAGCAGCTCCACATTGGAACCTTTGGTGGATCCAAAATGCAAAATTTTTATTTTTTCAGGAATGGCCTTCGCAAGACGCCTACTGAGGGGATCATCAGCATTTAAAATTGCCACTCCTCCGTCAGTAAGCCCCTCGAAAATTTCTGCTTTGGCGTCAGCTATAGCCTCGAGAGAGGAGAAAAACTCCATGTGAGCCGGTGCAATTCGGGTCACAATTGCTGTATGGGGATTGACCATTCGAGTGAGTGGACGAATTTCACCGCTGTGGTTCATGCCCATCTCGAAGACTGCAAATTTTGTATTTTCTGGTAAGCGCGCTAACGAGAGAGGAACACCTAGATGGTTGTTCAAATTCCCTTCGTTGGCATAGCTGGGGCCAAGCCTCTTGAAGGCAGTGAGCAGCATTTCTTTGGTGCCTGTTTTGCCAACGCTTCCAGTAATCCCAACCACATGAGCATTTGACCGTTCGCGTGCCGCTCGAGCAATGTCCTCCAAAGCCTTAAAGGTATTGTCTACGAAAATAAGGCGGGGATCGTTTTTTGAAACTCCAGGAGGTTTTTGGTGTACTAAAGCCCCGACAGCACCTGCTTTAAGAGCTGCATCAACATAATCGTGGCCATCAAACTGGTTTCCAACGATAGCAATGAAAAGATTGCCTTGGAGAGGTTGCCTGCTGTCTATTGATATCCCATCGATAGAAAACGAACTGTTTGTTCGGCCCTTGCAGGCCGCCGAGATTGCTTCGGAAGTCCAAAGAGGGGCTGTCATGTTGCTTCACCTTTGCCGGTGATAGCAGAAAGAGCAATCTTCGCCTCTTCTAAATCATCAAATGGTATAGATGTGGTGCCAAAAATCTGACCCTGCTCGTGACCTTTGCCTGCGATGAGGAGGGCATCATTTTTCCGAAGTCCTTCAATGGCAGCTTTAATAGCTGCTCTCCTATCTCCAATTTCTTCTCCGCCTCTTGCGCCTTCAAGAACGGCTCTGCGAATAGCAACAGGATCCTCATTTCTAGGATTATCATCGGTAATAATCACTCGATCGGCTAAACGGGCAGCGATTTCACCCATCTGACCCCTTTTGCCCCTGTCGCGATCGCCACCACACCCAAACACCACAGTGACACGACCAGCTGTCACTAATTTTATGGCTTTGAGGCAAGCTTCGAGGGCGCCAGGCTTGTGGGCGTAGTCTATATAAACTTGGGCGCCTTCTGGCGTCGTGCCAGCGCGC
Organism: Alphaproteobacteria bacterium; assembly: GCA_030833925.1. Lineage (GTDB taxonomy): Bacteria > Pseudomonadota > Alphaproteobacteria > Bin95 > Bin95 > VMCJ01. The sequence goes on along the minus strand of JAURGE010000035.1, from coordinate 20,132 downwards.
TGCATTCGTCCGCGTGGCTGATTAAGGCTTTCAATAGCCTGAATTGAATCGCTTGGGTCGCCACCTGATGCGATTGCGATCGCTGCCGCCGCTAGAGCATTTTCCGCCTGGAAGAAAGCAAAGTGATCAAGCTTTACGCGGTGATCACCATCTGGGCCTGCAATTTCGAGAATAAGACCTAAACGATCTGGTATAGCGTTGCGTATGCGCAGAAAACGTCCATCCCGACCATACGTCAATATTGTATGTCGATTGGCCGATAGCGAAATTTTAGGAAATTCCGACGTGCTTGAGGCAATTATGGCGAACCCCCCGGGGGCCATCGCTTCGGAAAAAATTCTCAGCTTTGCAGATAGATATCTTTCCTCGTCCTTGTGATAGTCGAGGTGATCACGGCTGAATGATGTAAATACGCCAATTTCGGCCTGAACGCCTGTTAGCCTACTTTGATCTAACCCGTGGCTGGAAGCCTCGATGGCCACAGCGCTAAGGCCAGAACGTGAAAGTTCAGCTAAAGTTGCCATAAGATCTACTGAATCTGGTGAAGTGAGCCCCCCAGGATCAGAAGAATTTGGAGTAAGAATCCCAAGTGTGCCGATACTTGCGGCTGGTCGACCTGTTACAGTTAGGATTTGCCGCGCAAATTCTACAGTGGAGGTCTTTCCACTTGTGCCTGTTACGAGAGCGGCAATAGGAGGCCGTGCTCCGTAAAACTCTGCAGCGAGCCGAGCTAGGCGAGCCCGCGGCTCTGGATCCTGGAAGATTTTAAGTTTTTGGGGCCATGAGGGCGGACACGGGCGCATATCTGTTAGAATGGCTGCAGCACCGCGCTGCAGGGCTTGATCAGTAAAGTCTCGGCCATCAGCATTTTGGCCTTTTAAGGCTGCGAACAACCCTCCGTTCACCACTTTTCTACTGTCAGAGGTTAGGCCAGTGAATTGGTGGATATTTATCTCGGCGCTCATGATTTACGCGCTTTAATTTTAGTGATTTGAAGTATTGGCTCAGGTCGGTCAGTGGTCTCTAATCCAATGGGTGTAATCCCAAGAACTGGGGCTGCACGCTCAATAATTTTTCTTGCGGCAGGAGCAGCCACCCATCCGCCGGTAGCATAGCCAAAAGTATCTTTTCGTGGTTTTGGACCATCGACCATTACCAGAAGGGCATAGCGGGGAGCTTGGATGGGGAAGGCAGCGACAAATGATACTAGATTGGAATTTTTGTCGTACCCCGTTCCACCTGCTGTTCTTTTTTCAGCCGAACCAGTTTTGCCGCCAACGGGATAAAATTTTGCTTCAGCTTGTGTCCCAGTGCCATTAACAACGACTTGACGCATCAGCCATCGTATTTTGCTGCTGACGTTCTCTGTTATCACTTTTCGCCCCTTCGGGCGCTCGTTATTTAATCGTTTCAGAATTGTTGGTTGATGGAGAATGCCGCCGTTAACAAGGCCTGAAATTGCGGTAGCGACATGGACGGGTGTGACAGAGATTCCATACCCGTAGGAGATTGTGCGCATGGAGGTTTCACTCCATCGCCTTGGCACCTGTGGGACTCCTATTTCAGGTAATTCAAGGGATGTTGGCTTCAACATTCCGAGCCGATTCAAGAACGCTTTTTGCTGATCAACCCCTCCCAGCTCCGCCATCTTTGCGGCACCAATATTCGAGGAGTGAATCAAAACTTCTTCAAGGGATAACCAACGATTTTGTGCATGGAAATCACTAATTCGAAATCGTCCAACCCTGATTGGTTTTGTGGCATCAAACATTGAGTTAAGATCTGCTTGCCCTGTCTGAAGGGCCTGAGCAGCAGTGATCAGCTTGAAAGTTGATCCCATTTCATAGGTGCCAAGAGTTGCTTGGTTTCTTCTGCTATCTTCAGTTGCGGCGGCTACGTTGTTAGGATCAAAGTCAGGCAGAGAGACCATTGCGAGAAATTCGCCATTTTCGACATCCATCATCAGGCCAACCCCACCGATGGCGCTAAATTTGTCGATAGCGAATTGCACTTCTTCACGAACGATCCGTTGAACTCGAAGATCTAACGAAAGTGCTAGCGGATCTTCCCTGTCGCGTAATACGTCATCAAACTCCAGCTCCACTCCGCCCAACCCTTTTCCATCAATATTGGTAAAGCCGGCGACGTGTGAGGCGAGGGGGCCTTGAGGGTAAACGCGGCGTTGTTCTCGTTCAAAACAGAGGCCTGGTAAACCAAGCCCTAAAAGTGCTTTGTGCTGACTTGGTGTGATGTGGCGCTTTAGAAATACGTACTCCCGACCACGCTCGAGTTCTGCTTGAATTGCGGCTGCACTGGTATCTGGCAGAACACCTGCAATAAGAAAGGCGGCGGCTGAGGGATCACGAATTAGTTTTGGTCGCGCACATAGAGAGGCAATTGGCAGACTGGAAGCAATCAACTCTCCATGACGATCAACTATGTTCGCACGGAATTGCTGCTTAGTTGGTAGAGAAGCGACCGCTCTATTGGGCTCAAGGTGAATTTCGTGGGGCGGCGCGTATATGGACGCATCGATTAGCTTTAGAGATACTACCAAAAAAGCAGTGGCAAAAACCGCACCGACTACAAAAAGACGACTGCGACTGGCCTCTTCAACGTCCGGTCGACGAGGGAAGATATTGATCTTTGCCGGCAATAAATGAGTATAGGGCGTTCTAATCTTGTATCTGGCCGCTTTTTCAGCCGACCGTCCGATAATATCAACGACCCTGGCGCTCATTAACTTTGGGGCCTTGCAGTAAGGTTCATCCAATACGAATAAGTGGAAAGGCGGGCACTATTCGGCCAATTAGATGGAATAAATGTGGCGGCGCTAACGGACCCTTCTTCTAGCTCAATTGTCGGCGCCAATGTCGAAAGCAGGGGCGATGATATATCTGGTGGCGTAAAGGCAAATTCAGGCTCCGGAACATGCTGCGGCAGATCAGAAATCTTAACAATCCGATCGGCTGTAAATTCACTCATTCCCAGCTCAAGTTCGGCACGTCGCGCTATTATCTCACTGCTAGAAAGGTATGCCTTCTCTGCCTTAAGGACGTGTATTTTCTCTCGTTCTTTGTCGATAGCACTGTGCAGCTCTCTAAGTGTCTGGTCCCGATCCCGAACCTCGTGACCGACAATAGTCAGACCGCTAAGGAAGAGGGCCCCAACGGCGACCCAAAAAATGGTTGCGTGGCGGATCATCCCAGCACTCCCAGCTCTCTGTCGGAAAATACAGGGGTATCGAGGCGCTCGGCGGTTCTTAGTTTAGCTGATCGAGCGCGCGGGTTCGTTGAAAGTTCGCTCTCCCCCGGTACGGTTGGCCTCCGAGATAGAAGGCGGAAACTTGGCGATCTCAGGCTTTTAGACAATGCGCTTGGATCATATCGTGAGGCCGAAGGCATCAGGCCGGAGCGCACTCTGAGAAATTGCTTAACCAGCCGATCTTCTAGGCTGTGAAAAGATACAACGGCCAGGCGTCCTCCTGGTTTCAATGCCCTCTCAGCGGCACGAAGTCCGCTCTCGATTTGACCAAGCTCATCATTCACATGCATTCGAATCGCCTGAAAGGTCCTGGTTGCAGGATGGATGCGAGCATCTGGTCGTCTGCCAATTGCTTTTAGAACCAGCTCGGCTAGTTGTATTGTTCGTGTGAGACGAACTGTCTTGCGGACTTCAATGATGGCTCGAGCAATATGTTTTGCACGTGGCTCTTCACCAAGGCGCCGAATGACAATTGCAATCTCATGCTCTGTTGCAGTGTTAAGAAAATCAGTGGCCGATGATCCACTTTGGCTCATTCGCATATCTAGCGGGCCATCTAATCTCAGAGAGAAGCCTCGTTGCGCTCGATCTAGCTGCATGGATGAGACTCCAAAATCAAAAGCTATGCCGTCAACAGGGTGGGCGGCATTTGCTATTGCTAGTTCTTCTAGATCAGAAAAATTTCCTTGCACTACGTGCAATCTACCGTTGCTCGAACTGATTGTGGCTTCGGCTTCATTAACAGCGCTTGGATCCCGATCGATGCCCAGGACTTGACTTGCTCCGTTTTGGAGTAGGGCTACTGCGTAGCCACCCGCACCAAATGTGGCATCTATGAAGACCCCGCCGCGTTCTGGCGCTAATGCTTGAACAGCCTCGTCGCGAAGAACTGAGACGTGCCGTGGTTTCGTCATTGTTGCAATGCCCGTGATTGGGCTTTGCGATCGAAAAGGACTGACATGGCGTTTGAGCCGCGAGCAACCCCCTCAGGGGCTGCTTGTGCCTCGTGTGTTTCCGGGTGCCAGAGTTCGAAACGGTCACCCCCCATACCTACAAACGCTATTTGTTTAGTGAGGCCAAGCCGAGTTTTAAGAGCTGGGGAAAGCGAGACACGACCGGCATTGTCAAATGCAAGCATTTCTACAAATGGGAAGATTGCAGCAGCTATTGCATCCGCTTCATCAGGATCAATGTCGGCTTCGCGAATACGAGCATCCAGGGTGGTAAGGTAGTTAGGGTTGCATGCCATGTAAGCTGAATCACCAGCCTTCAGGGACGGGAAAACTGCAATGCCAGTAAATTCAGGAGCGCCCGCGAGAATATGATTCCTGAAAAGAGCAGGGACCGATACGCGGTTTTTCGCGTCTATATTGACGATGTGCGTTCCGTAGAACACTGGCGTCCCGCTCCCCTCTTAAGACCAGAACTCCTTCCCCAGACCAAGCTCACCTCGCAGATGATGCTGAGTGATGGGGCTTGAATAGGATTATCTGGTCTAAAATGGGATCATATGGGATTAACGCCCACATTCCAAGAAAAAAATGCCGTATTTTTGTAGTTTTTCTTTGAAAATTGATGGTCTTAAGTAATGAGGTTTTAAATTCTTGCAAAAAGTTAGATTATTAATCTAAATATTCTTGTTTTGTTCTAGTTTTTGCTTGTCTTGTAAAAACGCCAGACGGCCTATAAGCCGGGTTCTGTCCCAAGCCTCGCAAATGCATGAGGCCCTTGGGTAACCATTCCTCTGGGACGTTCGTTGCCGAACGCCTCTCGCGATCTACCCGAACAGCAGCCCGAAGGTGGGCTTGCCAAACACTTCTAGGAGTAAGAGGCGTGCCGTTCCTATTTGATCTTGCTCCTGGTGGGGCTTGCCTTGCCAACCTCGTTACCGAGCTTGCGGTGCGCTCTTACCGCACCCTTTCACCCTTTCCCCGCACTGGAAGCGTGGGGCGGTTTACTTTCTGTGGCGCTTTCCCTGGGGTCTCCCCCGCCGGGTATTACCCGGCACCATACCTCCGTGGAGCCCGGACTTTCCTCCATTGGCCGAAGCCAACAGCGATCACCCAGCCGTCTGACGTTAACGCCCGAATTACCAGAATTTCTAACCGGCGGCGAGACTATAAATATTATTTTGTAAAATTATTGCTAAATACAAAGTGTTATTTCTCAGTGTCATTGAGTTTTATTTTTTGACGAATACAGCAGTCTCGCAGGTTTTTTCAGAGTGCCTCTTCTTATCTGAGTTGAGCGCAGGTTATGAGGCCAACGGAGCCACGGAAAGTCGACCTTCTACACCGTGGAGTTTTATTCGCTTTTGAACAAAGCCAGAAGTTTTCGCCTCCTCAACAAACTCCCTAAGAAAGGCTGCAGCTTCTGGGCGTCCTTTCCCACAGCCTACGGCTTGTTGGACTGCAGAGAACTGACCTTCAAGAATGCGAGCGCCTTCTAGGCGTTTTACATCATCGATCAGACGAGGACGTAAGCCGGCAAGGACATCCATACCTTCGTTGACAAATAGTTGGAAACTTGCCTCGATACCTTCAGCCCGGCAGAGTTCAGCGTGCTTAATATTCCGATCAAGCCAAAGGTCGTAGGCGCTTCTAGCTGACACAGCTATTCGCACACCCTTCTTATCAACATCTTCAATTTTTTGAATGGGTGAACCTGCGGGAACTAGATATGTCGACTGAATTTCCGCATATGCAGCTGTAAAGTCCATCACCTCTGCCCGCTTTGGTTCCGCGCCAATGTTACCGATGTCCCAAATATCTTGGTTTGCTGTATCGGAAATTTCTCCTGGGGTAGCCATTGGGACGAACTTCACAGGTACACCTAAACGCTTTGCAATTTCGCTTGCCATGTCGGGAGACACGCCTACTGGATCCCCGTTTGCAGCTTTATCCGTCACCAACAAAAAATTTCCAAGATTTATGGCAGCCCGTAGGCTGCCGGTTGGTGCGAGCTGATTAATGATGATGTCTTTCATTCTTTCATTTCCAATATAGTGCTTGCCGATTTAATCTAGATTGGTGCGCAGAAAGCCAAGTGTCCGTTCTAAAGCTAGATCAGCAGAAGGCTTGTGATAAGGAGGGTAGCCAAAGCGGTTAAAACCATGGTCAGCTCCTTCGTACATAAAAATATTCACATTCGGAAGGGGGCTAAGCCTGGTGTTAACTGCCTGGTATGAGTCTGGAGGAACATGCTCGTCAAGCTCCGCGAAATGCATCATCAGCGGACGGGTTAACCCCTCTGCCTCTTCCAGGAATTGATCTACTTGAACCGCATAGTAAGCCACACCGGCATCAGCAAGGCCACGCGACATTGCGAGGTAAACGAGCTTTCCGCCCAGACAAAATCCAACTGTTCCAACTTTGCCTGAACATCCCGGTGTTTCGGCTAATTCCCTAACGTAACCCTTCATGTCGCCCGTAAAAGCGCTAAGATCCATTGAAAAACCAAGTGAGCGGGCAACCTTCTGATCGTCCGGAGTATAATCTAAAAACCTACCTGGTTCTTGGCGCCAGTAGAGATCCGGAGCGAGGACAATAAAACCCTGTTGGGCATAACCATCAGCAACGGCTCTCACCCAATGATTAACATTGTAAACTTCTCCCAAAAGTATAATCCCCGGCCATCGCCCTGAACCCTCAGGCCTTGCTAAATAAGCGTCTAATTTTCCAACTCCGATGTCTATTTGGATCATTTCACCTGACATTATTGTTATCCTAAATCACCTGGCTATGACTGGAGTATAATGTACTCTGTTAGCTGAGTTTACCTCTCCAGAGGAATTCAGTCGGAACAGCTAATTCTATATTCCACAATGCCTTGAAAGGCATAATCTTGGATGGAAATATTATCATTGAGCCGGACAAGCGTTTTCCTGATCAGACAGCGCTGGGACTGTCAGGTTTTTTCCAGTGCAGGTATCTCTGACAACTGACCAAGCCATTTCAGAGATGATCTATGCCATGCTTGGATCTTAGGCGTAACCTTGGCGCGTTGTGTCATCGTTCCGACCCTAATCATGAAGATGGTGCGTGGCTCTTCGGCGGAAGTAGCATAAATCTGTGTTCCGCAATTTGAGCAAAAACCCTGAGCCCGCCGACGTCCACTTTCCCCAAATTTAACATATTCCTTCGGATTGCCCTTGATGATGCTAAAGTCTTTGGCGTTTGCAGGCGCATTTACACGAAAGGCAGTAGAGGAGAGAGTCTGGCAATCAGTACAATGACATATCATTGCTGCATCAGGATCAATCTCCGCTTCATATTGTATCGCCCCGCAGTGGCAAGAACCATCAACATGCATTGCTTTGCTCCAACTTATTTATGAATCCATTATAACCTCTGGTAATACAAGGAGGCGACATGCGTGCAGCTTGGTATCAGCGGCTTGGGCCGGCATCAGAAGTTTTAGAACTGGGTGAAAAACCCGATCCGATCCCTGGTCCAGGTGATCTGTTGATCCGTCTATTTGCTTCAGGAGTTAATCCAGCTGATGTAAAGCGTCGAGCGGGGCTCGGCTCTTATGCTGAAATGGAGCATGCTTGCGTCATTCCGAATAGTGATGGAGCAGGGGTTGTTGTCGGTATTGGCGAGAATTTGCAGCCATCATGGATCGGTCGTCGAGTCTGGCTTTTTAATGGTCAGCGTTTGGGGAGAGCGTTTGGGACGGCAGCTGAGTTCATAGCTTTGCCATCTAAGTTTGTGACCGACCTCCCTGAACATGTCTCGTTTGATGAAGGGGCAACTCTGGGGATACCAGCAATGACAGCGTTCCACGGAGTTTTTTCTGATGGTTTGGTTGAAGGGAAAACAGTTTTGGTTTCTGGCGGCGCAGGAGCCGTCGGTTGGTATGCTGTTGCTCTGGCAGCCTGGGGAGGGGCCCGTGTTATTGCTACCGTTAGTGGGCCAGAAAAAGCTGAAAGAGCCCTCGCTGGAGGAGCCCATGAAACGATAAATTATAAATCCGATGATGTGGCGGCCAAAGTGGCTGAGCTGACTAATGGTTTGGGGGTTGATCGCCTTGTGTCGGTAGATTTTGGAGGTGATCTGGCCTGGGCAACTGAGGTGATTTCTCTGAATGGATCAATATCTGCTTATGCGTCTGATACCCAAGCAAAACCATTACTTGCTTTTCACGAATTCGCCCGTCGAAATATTCGCTTTATACCCTTCATTCTTAATTCTCTGCCTGGCGAAGTGTTGGATCGGACGCGCTGGGGCATAAATAGCTGGTTGAACAATCAACCGGAACTGATGCGCCCTGTCGGCGGAAAATTTGGGTTGCAGGAAATAGTAGCTGCCCATGAAGCAGTTGAGGCAGCACAAAAGTTTGGCACCATCATAGTGCGTCCTGGAGATTAAATATGAAGAAGAATCTTACCGTTGGTATTGGTGGGTTTGGTGCTGTCGGGCAAAAGGTTGCCGAGGCTCTAGATCACGGAATTGAAGGACTGGAGTTGAAATATATTTCAGTGCGCGATCACGCTAAAGCGAGGGGCAAAATGGCAAGTTTTAAAACGCCTGTGCCTATTGTTGATCTGTCGCAATTGTCAGACTGCGATATCGTGGTCGAGGGTTTGCCCGCTGCTGTTTTTGATGAAATTGCGATCCCAGCTATAGACCGTGGTCGTATTTTTGTGCCCACAAGTGTTGGGCAGCTCGTGCCGCGTCCAGAACTTGTTGAGCGCGCAAAAAAAACAGGCGCGAGAATAATTGCCCCGACTGGCGCCCTGCTTGGGTTGGATGCTGTGCGAGCAGCTGCTGAAGGCGAAATTTATTCAGTGACGATGGTAACGCGTAAGCCTCCTAAGGGTTTAAACGGAGCTCCTTATCTCCTGGAAAACAACATTTCAGTCGAAGGACTAACAGAAGCTAAACTAGTTTTTAAAGGTTCTGCGAGAGAAGGAGCCATTGGTTTTCCAGCCAACGTGAATGTAGCCGCCGCTCTAGCCCTTGCCGGCATTGGTCCGGATCAAACGACGCTGGAAATCTGGGCTGATCCAAAAATAGATCGGAACATGCACCGAATAGCGGTTGAGGCAGACAGTTGCAGCTTTCAGTTGGAAATAGCCAACGTGCCGTCAGAAGAGAACCCTCGTACAGGTAAAAATACTGCGTTGAGCGTTATCACATGTCTCAAGGGCCTAAATGGAACACTCAAGATCGGCAGCTAGATTTCTGGTGCGGAGATCTTCAGCGTTCGATATCTAAAGCAGGCAATGATCTTCTAAATTTTTTTGAATTTAGCCCCGTCGAATGTGCCAACTGTTGCGATCTCTTCAACACTGTTCCGCCGGAGCTTTGATAGCTGTTTTACCGGTTTTCCCATGGGTACGACTGCGGCTACGGCGAACTCTTTTGGAATGTTCAAAAGTGCTTGTACTTTAGGTTCCTGAGCAGCAGCGAGGGTAGTGATGGTTCCGCCAAAACCAGCTTGGCGGGCTACCATTAGCGTATTCCAAACAAACGGATAAATGGAAGCACCACTAATTACGCCAACACGATCTAGAAATTGATCCATCGATGCGACCTTGCCCAGGTCAACAATGAAAACTAGCACCACCTGTGCTCGTATGAATGATTGAGTGAGGTGATCTGGAGGTTCAGTAGACTCGATTTGGGCCTCAGTAACCTTGGTCGGGTGTACGGATTGCCACGGGCTTTCACCCACCTTTATCTGCGCTGTGTATCGCTTGGCGGCCGGCCGAGCTAAATCAGAAAGCGCTGCCTTCGTTGTAGGGTCTCTGACAATAATTACTCGGTTGCCCTGGCGATTCCCGCCCGATGGGGCGAAGCGAGCTATATCAAGTATGTCAAACAGTACATCGTCTGGAAGTGGATCATCAGTAAAATCACGAGCGGCAAAGGTTGTTTGCATTACATCGTTGAGTTCCATTGGGCGTCCCTCTTAGGCTGATAGAATTTAGCAGTTTCTGTATTAACTTAAGATTCTAGGGGTATTCACAGCTATCGCCTGAAACAATCACGAAGCCTCGCGGGCCAGCTACTATATTAAAACGCCACTCGGTATCGCCCATCACCACACCATAACTGAGGGGCAGCAATCCCTTCAATTCGTTCGTCTTGCCACCTGCACGGGTAAACTTGATGTAAATTTCCTTCCCGGAGTCAAACCAAGGCTGGGGGCGCCCATCACCGTCAGTCGCGGGCACACCCTGACCAGTGATAACGATAGAGGTATTAGCAAAGCCCACCCAGTTATTAGCAGCACGTTTTTCATCCGTTGGCAGGATAAATCGGCGTTCAGTAGGCTGATTAGAGCATTTTCCAGATGCGTTTACTTCCCTAATAACAAAGTCCAACCTTTTAGCTGGCACGCCCTCATCTAATCGGCGGATTAAACTACTAAACAATCCCTTAGCTTCGCCTGTAGGTACATCTTGCTCATACCTTTTATTCCAATCAACCAGTTGATCCTTTGCTCCTCTCAGCTGAGCTGCCAGGTTCTGATTTTCAGAATCAATACCGTTTAACTGCAGTTTAAGGGCAGCTACTTCTTTGCGAAGGCTTCTAACTTCCCGTTGAGCAAATGCCGTTCCTGTCTCGTAGGCAAAAAAACCCAATAGAACCAGCGCAACCAGTACGGTGGAGAATTTAGCGAGGAACAAGCGTTGTTTTCTACGCTGTCTACGGCGGCTTTCTCTAAACCCTGTAACCATCAGACTTCTACGATACTTTCTTGGTCATTAAGGCTTACCCAATAAAGATCCAAAATGAGATTATCCGTTAACATACAATAGTTTCTAACGCAGCATCCTTTCAGAGCGCAAGAAATTCCACCTTTTTCAAATTACGCTTTTCCGCGCCGCAAATAATGATGGTGGTCTGGAATTTTATAGTAAGTCTTTGAATAAATTCTGAGGTTAGTGCTTTGAAATTTTGCCTCATAACGTTTTTTGTGCGGTCTATCTGCACTTGCTGCCACCTACGACAAGGTTCTATTTTGAATAGATCTAAAGGCGCGAGCTTGGTTCGCGCCTTTGCTTTTTGGATGAACAAAGATGGTTTCAGAGATTCCTGTTGAAGCAAAAAGCCTCTCCAAACGATTTGGCGAGGTAATAGCGGTGGAAAATATCGATTTTTCGGTGAAAAGAGGACAAGTAATCGGCCTTTTGGGAGGCAATGGAGCAGGTAAAACAACGACTATGTCACTCCTTATGGGGTTAGTTACGCCGTCTGCGGGGGAGGCTCGTATTTTTGGTGAAGATGTAATTAAGAGAAATCCTTCTGCACTTGCCCGGATAAATTTCTCTTCGCCCTATGTTGAAATGCCTGGTCGACTGACCGTAGCTGAAAACCTGATGGTTTACGCCCATCTGTTTGGTGTAGTTCACGCTAAAGAGCGGATAGCAAAACTTGCTAAGGATTTGGATCTTGAAAGTTTTCTTAATCGGATGACGCGCACGTTATCCGCTGGTCAGAAATCAAGGTCTGCGCTGGCCAAATCACTCATAAACGAGCCAGAGCTTTTGCTATTGGATGAACCAACAGCAAGCCTTGACCCTGACACAGCTGATTGGGTTCGAACATATCTTGAAGCCTATCAACGGGACACCGGTGCAGCAATCTTATTGGCTTCTCATAACATGCCTGAGGTGGAAAGACTTTGTGATGAGGTATTGATGATGCGAGCAGGTAGAATTGTTGACCGTGGCTCTCCAGCTGAACTTATCAGCCGCCATGGAAGGCGTAATTTAGAGGAGGTTTTCCTCGATATTGCTAGAAAGCGAACCAAGGAGACTTCCTAATGATTGAGAGGCGCTTCGATCCAGGAGGCCGCATAATAGGCCTAATGCTTCGACATTATTACCTTTACCGTGGCTCAATCCCACGCATCATTGAACTCGCATACTGGCCATTGATGCAGATAATGCTCTGGGGGTTCATAACCGAATATTTTCAACAGCATTCCAGTCTAATTGCCAAAGCGGGAGGGCTTTTGCTGGCGGGAGTGCTACTTTGGGATGTTCTATTTCGGGGACAACTTGGAGTATCAGTTTCGTTCCTTGAAGAGCTTTGGTCCAGAAATCTTGGCCAGATGTTCGTTTCGCCACTTAAGCCTCAGGAGTTAGCCGCAGCATTAATGGCTGTTAGTGTTGTAAGGACCATCATAGGCCTTTCTCCTGCCGCGTTAGCAGCATGGGTTTTATATGAGTTCAACATCGCCTCCATGGGCCTGTCTCTAGTTGCTTTCTTTGGACTTTTGATGACATTTAGCTGGGCAATTGGGATTGCGGTATGCGCAATGTTGCTGAGGTTTGGGTTAGGAGCCGAGAGCCTTGCCTGGGTCTCTGTTTTCGCCCTAGCACCGGTTTCGGCTGTTTATTATCCTGTAGAAATTTTGCCGGCCTGGCTGGAGCCAATCGCTTTGGCTCTTCCTTCGGCCCATGTATTCGAGGGCATGCGGTCGGTATTACTAAATGGTTACTTTGACTGGGGACACTTCTTCTGGGCCGCCGGACTCAATGTTGTAATGTTAGTGATCGCGAACTGGCTATTCGTGACGGCCTTTAATTCTGCCCGTGACGGGGGGCGCTTATTGCAAAGCGGAGAATGAGGCTGAATTTCTGCAGCCTCATTCGTCGAGGAGTCATAAAGAAACGCGCCAATAGCGTGTTACATCAATCGTCACGAAACTGGCGTTCTGCGCGTTCGTGCATTTCTTGAGCTTCTATAGATAGAGTGGCTATTGGACGTGCTTCCAGTCGGCGAACACCGATTGGCTCAGATGTTATTTCGCAATAACCATAAGAACCATCTTCTATGCGGCTCAGAGCTTCGTTTATTTTATTAATAAGCTTCCGAGAACGGTCACGGGTTCTTAGTTCAAGTGCCCTATTTGATTCGACAGATGCACGATCTGTTGCATCCGCTGCAGCTACTGTACTTGTTTTTAGAGTGTTAATCGTTCCATTTGATTCTGTCAGAAGTTGCTCTCTCCACTCTGTCAATCTTTTGCGAAAATACTCTGTTTGCAATGGGTTCATAAACTCTTCTTTATCATTTGGTTTATAATCCGGTGGCAGTGTTATCGCCATTTTTCTTGTTTCCCCCTAACCCAAATTTATGCGCGCAGTATATGCATGAAACATGCAACGTCAACGCAAGTTTGCGGCTTCCAGTCGCAGGGGTAGAGACCAAAAAAACGAATCAAACGAAGTTAATTAATTACTTGAAAAAAACTTAATAATTAATTGATTGAATAATAAATAATTTAAAAAATTAAGAAGGATTTATAAATTTAATATGTCATGAGAATTTTTTTCTAACGGCGTGCTAATAATTACTATCTTCGACTAGGGCAAGCTTCTTAATCTAGTCAACAATGAAAATGCATGACTTTTGTCTTTGACGACGAATATGGATATCTGCAAAACTTTAGAAATCACAATGGTAAATGCTGAGCAGGAGTAGAAAAATGGAAGTCGGGGTGTCGCTAAATATGTTACAGCAGGAGGGGCGTTCTGATGCCTCTGTTATGCGTAATCATCTCGCCATAGGCGATTTAGTAGAACCTCTCGGGTTCGATTCTATTTTTGCGCTCGAACACCATTTCACTGGCTATTCTATGTCACCTCAGCCAACGCAATTGCTTGCCTACTTCGCTGGTCGCACAAAAAGAGTGAAGCTGGGTACAGGAGTGATTGTACTTCCCTGGCATGACCCCGTTCGAGTTGCTGAGATGATTGCTCAACTCGACATCATGTGCGGGGGGCGTTGCCTTTTCGGGTTTGGTCGTGGTGCGGCCCGAGTTGAATACGAAGGCTTTCGGGTTCCAATGGATGAAGCGCGTCCGCGTTTCGCAGAAGCGGCACAAATTGTTGTGAAAGCTCTCCGTGATGAGGTTTTCGAGCATGATGGTGAGTTCTTTAAAATTCCCAAGATGTCGATCCGACCTCGGCCAATCTCGAATCCCGAGACGCGGTTTTATGCTTCATCAGTTAGCCCCGAATCTGCTGAGCTTATTGCCAAGATGGGTTTTGGCATGTTGGTGATTATGCAAAATGAGTGGTCAAAAGCCGCTCAAGATGTTTTAAAATTCCGTGAAATTCAGCTTGAAGCCGGACATACACCTGTCCCTGCGATCGTCTCCTCAAACATCGCCTGCGCTGAAAGCAGGGACGAAGCGGTGGAGCTTGCTCAGCAATACCTTGGAGCGAAGTGGGACTCGATCGAGAACCACTATAAGTTTTCTGATGGCGGGCTTGCTAATGTGAAAGGCTACGAGTCTTACGGTAAAATGGCTAAGACTTATTCCAAGATGAAAGATCCTGGTTTTAGGAAATCCGCTAACGAGTTTTATGTTTCAATCCAGGTTGTTGGCACGCCAAAGGACTGCTTAGAACAGATTGCCGAACTTCGTCGGCTTACAGGTTTGGGGCATCTTGTTGGCGAATTTTCCTTTGGCGGGATGGCCCATGAAAGAGCCGAACGAAATATCAGGACCTTCGCTCAGCAATGTCTTCCAACTCTGAAATATGATCCAGCTTTTCAGGGCGTGGTTACGCCAGCCGGTGCAGTGGACACAAAAGTTGTAAAGCACGAGGATGTATTCGCGCCTGCTTGATGTGGAGCCCTTAGAATGACCATTGAAATTCGTGAATTGACCCCTGGTTTTGCTGGAGAGGTTTCAGGTGTTGATCTAACAAAACCGCTTACCCAGGACGAAGCGGCTGCCATCGATGCCGGTATGGACAAATTAGCGGTGCTAGTTTTCCACAATCAAAATATCACTGATGAACAACAGCTAGCTTTCAGTCTAAATTTCGGTGAAATCGAACGTCCAGATCGTAAATCTAATATTACGCAAGATAAGGATCGGCGACTTCGGGCAGATATGGCTGATGTTTCCAATCTTAATCGCGATCACAAGCCTCTGGAGCGGAACGATAGGCAGCGGTTATTTAATCTTGGTAATCAGCTTTGGCATTCGGACTCATCGTTCCGTGCTATGCCTGCCAAATATTCGCTACTCTCTGGACGGATATGTCCGTCAGAAGGGGGAAATACCGAATTCGCTGATATGCGTGCTGCTTATGACGCGCTTGATCTTAAGACCAAGGCTAAGATCGAAAAAATCATATGCGAACACTCATTGTTGTTTTCTAGAGGATCTTTAGGGTTTGATGACGACTTAACTGACGATGAAAAGCGGGGGTTTGCGCCAGTGCGGCAGGCCCTCGTTCGTATTCATCCAAAATCAGGTCGAAAGTCTTTGTACCTCTCCGCTCATGCGGGTCGGATAGTTGATTGGCCTACCCCAGAGGCGCGAATTTTCCTTCGAGACTTGAATGAGCATGCAACACAGCGCCAATTTGTTTATGCGCATCAATGGCGGGCTGGTGACCTAGTTATGTGGGATAATCGCCAGACTATGCATAGAGCCAGACCTTTCGAGGATACAACGGAAGTTCGAGATATGCGACGTACTACGATCGCAGGTGAGGCTATGACTACTGAACAACCAGTAGCGGCGTAGGATTATGTAAGTCCAAGGAATAGTTTCCAACCTCAAACGCCAGCTGAACAGAGCTCATAAAATGACGTTATGAGTTTTTCCTTAATGAATTTAATTGTTCTGTAAGTTAAAAAATGATCTCCGTGCTGCGGGCTGTTCTAGAGTAGAGTGGTTCTTAAATGTCATTCATTGAGTATTTCTATGTTCCGCATGGCGCCTATGCTTATCTTGGCTCCTCCAAATTCTTAGATATTGCCAAGTCGGCCAATAGAAGAATTATCCATCGGCCATTTGAATTTGAAACTGTTGTCGCGGGTTCAGGTTCTATACCCACACGCAAGAGGACCACCGGTCATAGAAATTATTTTTTTGGTCGAGAGATTCAGCGTTGGTCGGAATATCGCTCTGCTCCCGTTGTGCAAGGCATGCCGAAACATCATTGGAACGATGTAAGTCTAGCAGCCTTGGTTCTCATAGCTGCCCAAAAACTAGATAATGCTGATCAGCTGTCTCATGCTTTTTTAGAGGCTCATTGGCGTGATGATTGTGACCTTGCAGATCGTGAAACTTTAGGAAGGTTGATTGCAGCTGTTGGTCTTGATGTTGGGCCCATATTTCAAATTGCAGAGTCTCCAGAAACCCGCATGGAGTATGAGGCAAACACGAGGGAAGCAATCGCTCGATCTGTTTTTGGTTCGCCCACCTATTTTGTAGATGGTGACATGTTCTATGGACAAGACCGGCTTGAAATGATTGAGCGGGCATTAATCAAGCCTTTTAAGGGAAACTGGCCCCCCGTCTAACCTTCAAAATACTTTGCTCCGCAAGAAAAAACCCCTGGCCGCTTTTTAAACGGCCAGGGAAGAGATAATCAACCGCGTCAGTGGACCGGTCTGTTTACGCGGGTTCAAATAGTGGCAAAGCTGCCTCATCGTTCAGGTCTTTGAAAGTAACCTTTACCCTCATGCCGATTTTGACAGTGTCATAATCAACATTGACGATGTTCGTCATGATGGTTGGACCTTCATCCAGAGTGACATACGCTATGCAGTAGGGCTGTTTAGACCGCCGCATGACACTGAACGTATATATCGTCCCAGTGCCCTTTCCCTCGACATATTCGACGTTAGTCTTGCCAGTGAATGGAGATACCCGACGAGGAAACCAGAGATATTTGCCGGTATCAGGGCATCTCGGCACCAGAAACTTTCCCTGTTTTGTTGCGTCCCAGAATTCTTTTGTCTCTGGGTTCACGGGAGGATGAATATAACTTTCCTGAGGCATTATGCGTCCTCCTGACCAATAATGATTGTCGCGCTTCCCATGCGAGTTCCAATAGACCCTCCGGTGCCATGAGCGAGGGCTATATCACAATTTGGGACCTGGACTTTCGGATGAGCTTCACCTCTGACCTGACGGACCGCTTCCAGAACTTTCGTCATGCCACCTCGGTTGGCAGGGTGGTTGTTGCAAAGCCCACCGCCGTCAGTATTGAAAGGCAGCTTTCCAATTCCAGAGATTAGATTCCCGTCAGAAACGAATTTCCCGCCCTGGCCTTTTTCACAGAAGCCAAGGTCTTCTATTGTTTCCAGCACCGTGATTGTAAAGCTGTCATAGATAGAAGCATATTTGATGTCTTCGTGTTTTACGCCGGACTCTTCAAACGCTGGCGGACCAGAGTTGCGGGCACCTGTGTAAGTTAAATCAACGTTTCCGCCGTTCAGATGTTTTATCGTTTCTCCACCACCCAAATATTTTACAACAGGGCGGTTTAGTGACTTAGCAATTTCTGGCTTAACCATGACAATCGCTCCACCACCGTCAGAGATCACACAGCAATCCAGTCTATGCAGCGGATCGGAGATCATTGGAGAGTTAACCACGTCTTCCACCGTCACTACATCACGAAGCATGGCATGCTCATTGTACTGAGCGTGGGTTGATGCAGCTACCTTGATCCAAGCTAGCTGTTCGGAGGTAGTCCCAAACTGATGCATGTGGCGCATAGCCGCCATGGCGTACATATTAACGACAGTCGGACCATATGGAGCCTCGAAGCCAACGTCGGGTGCATTTTGGTCATAAATGCGTGGAGCTGTGCCCGTGGCCATGCCCTCCGAGCGCGGTCTTCCAGCAAGAGTGATGAGTGCGACGTCGACTTTGCCGGCGGCGATCATTTGGGCAGCATGGTTCACGTGAATTACGTAGGACGAGCCTCCCGTTTCCGTTGTATCGATATGACGCAGGTTAAGGCCCATGTACTCGGCCATAGACATTCCGCCTAGACCGGGTGCATCTCCCGCACAGTAATATCCATCTACATCTGAGAAAGAGAGGCCAGCATCCGCAAGGGCGCCAGCTGCAACCTCAGCGTGAAGTTGGGCTAAAGATTTATCGGGTGCCTTCCGCGTAGGATGTTCATAAATCCCCGCAATACAGGCCTTGCCTCTTATACTCATGGGCAGTCATTCCCCCTGGTTTTGAAGTTCGTTAAGAATACAAGCCTACGCGGGGAGGGCGGTCTACTACAAGTCAGGCTTTTCAGCTTTTAAGACGTTGCAGTTCTGCCTCCTTGCGTCATAGGCTTTTATGAACCACTCGTTCCGGAGATTTTAGTTATGGCCGTTGGTGTAGGCTTGGGATTGGCAGACTTTCCGTTTTCTTCTGCAGATGCATATTGGGAGTGGGTTGATCTGGCCGAAGCTGGAGGTGTCGATAGCCTTTGGCAAACAGATAGGCTTGTTTCACCAGTGCCACACCTAGAATGTATGAGCGCGATGGCGGCGCTTGCCGGTCGCACGCGTCGCATGAAATTCGGGATGAACGTCGCGTCTCTTGGCTTGCGTGATCCTCTTCTAACAGCGAAGCAATGTGCGACGATTGATTTTCTCTCAAATGGCAGACTGCTGCAGCTTTTGGGGTTGGCTCTGCTGTGGCTCCCGATTGGGAGGCCACGGGCCGGTCGTCTAAGGGTTCGGGAAAGGTTGCAGACGAGGCTATGGAGCTAGTTACACGTCTCTGGAAAGAAGATTCTGTAACATTTGAGGGTGATCATTTTCACTACCAAGCTGCCCGGATTGAACCAAAACCCGCTCAGAAAAATATCCCCTTTTGGATTGGTGGATCTTCAAAACCTGCAATTAGGAGGACAGCAAAGTTTGGGACTGGTTGGCAAGCTGGGCAGGAAACGGCGGATGAATTGCCCCCTGTGCTTGATGCCATCAAAACTGCTCTGGTTGATGCAGGTCGGTCTATTGATCCTGATCACTATGGGGCGGGCTTCCATTTCCGGTTCGGTAATTGGCAGGACGCTGATTTGCCAAAACGTACTGCGGCGTTCGAGAAACGTACCGGACGCGATGCTAAAAAACACTTTGCCGTAGGTGAAGCGGAGGACATTCTTAAGCGCATCGAAGGTTATGCTTCGGTGGGAATTTCGAAATTTATTCTTCGCCCAATTGGCCTAACTGATTCTGATCTTTTGGCACAAACTGAACGCTTAGTGGCAGAAGTTATTCCGGAGGCCACAAAATTTGATGTTGAGGTTTAGGGAATGAGTGCTGCGTTGCTTGAATTTAATTGGCCTCGGATAAGGCTTGAGCCTTCAAAATTCGACGAAGTATCTTCCCGGATGCTGATTTGGGTATAACTTCCACAAAAGAGATTTTTGCCGGGCGTTTATAGCTTGCTAGACGCCTAGAGACATGGGCGTTTAGGTCTTCAGCGGAAACTTCGTGCTGTGATTTCTTGACTACATACGCGCATGGTAGCTCACCAGCCTCGGTATCAGGGATCCCTATGACGGCGGCATCAGAAATCCCAGGGTGGGAAAGAAGCGCATTCTCAACTTCTGCAGGTGCAACTTGAAATCCTTTGAATTTGATTAGTTCCTTTAGTCTATCGCGGATGTATAGATAGCCATCATCGTCAACAAAGCCCAAATCTCCTGTCCTCAACCAGCCGTTATCGATTATGGTTTCAGCGGTGGCCTGTGGATTGTTCAGATATCCCAACATTACTTGTGGTCCGCGAACTTGAACCTCACCTTCTTGATTTGGGCCAACGCTCTCCCCTGTTTCTGGATTAACAATGCGAGTTTCAGTGTTTGGGGCAGTCAGCCCGACGGCGCCTGCCCTAGCAAGCTCAGGCGGAGTTAGATGGGAAGCTGGACTCAATTCCGTCATGCCGTACCCTTGAGTTACAATGCACCCAAGCCGAGACGCACATGCGGCTCCAATATCGTCAGGAAGTGGCGCTGCTGCAGAGAATAGGACCTTTACTGAAGAAAGGTTTGCATGATCGATTGCTGGATGCTGGGCTAGGCCCAGTGCAACCGGTGGTGCAGTCCAAAGTTTGGGGGTTCGATACTCGGCAACGAGTTT
>JAURGE010000034.1 GCA_030833925.1 Alphaproteobacteria bacterium | reverse complement strand
ACTGACACCGAAACCTCGCGTCGTTCCAGCCGGTGTCCCAAGACGCAGCCCAGAGGTTATCGCCGGCTTCTCTGGATCAAAGGGGATCGCATTCTTATTACAGGTGAGTCCAGCACGTTCCAAGCTTGCCTCTGCATCCTTGCCCGTCAAACCGAGAGGACGAAGGTCAACAAGCATTAAATGCGTATCTGTGCCACCGGATACTATATCGAGGCCCTTTTCTTTAAGGGTTTCAGCGAGAACGTTTGCGTTGGCTACTACCTGTTCCGCATACGAAACAAATTCAGGTCGAAGAGCTTCGCCGAACGCCACTGCCTTCGCTGCTATAACATGCATCAAAGGTCCACCTTGCAGACCTGGAAAGACTGCGGAATTAACCTTTTTACCGAGCGCCTCATCGTTGGACAGCACCATACCCCCACGAGGACCTCGCAGAGTTTTATGGGTTGTAGTCGTAACTATGTCGGCAAACGGCAGTGGACTGGGATAAATACCTGCAGCAACCAAACCAGCAAAATGAGCCATATCCACCATGAACTTTGCGCCCACGGTATCTGCAATAGCGCGGAACCGCTCAAAATCGATGATGCGGGGATATGCGGAACCGCCTGCGATGATTAGCTTTGGTTGATTTTCTTTAGCTAACGCTTCGACTTCTTCATAGTCGATACAACCATCTTCTCTTTTCACGCCATACTGTACGGCGTTGAACCACTTCCCAGACTGGTTAGGAGCTGCTCCATGGGTCAAATGTCCCCCTGCAGCCAATGACATTCCTAGGATTGTATCGCCAGGTTGAACCATAGCCATAAAAGCCGCTTGGTTAGCTTGTGCGCCGGAATGGGGCTGCACATTAACGAAGGCACATCCAAACAAGCGTTTTGCGCGCTCGATTGCAAGTTCCTCTGCTAGGTCCACATATTCACACCCGCCATAATATCGCCGGCCCGCATAGCCTTCCGCATACTTATTGGTAAGCACGCTACCCTGAGCCTCCAAGACGGCTCGGGACACAATGTTTTCGCTCGCAATTAGCTCTATCTGATCCTGCTGGCGGCCCAACTCCTTTCGGGTAGAGCTGTACAACTCGGGATCAGCGACTGCGAGGCTATTCTCAAAAAAACCGTTATGAAACGGCTGTACAGGTGCTGCGACGCTCATATCTCGGCGCGACTCCTGGCTAGTAGAAGTTTTCTGTCGCCTCGGTGTCTCACATACTCGCTCTGCTTGCAATGATGGTTTGTTCTAACAATGAGTCGTTTCGTTTTTCAGCCGTCATAATCTTTCGCTAACTCTAGAACTTAGGGGATTCACGACTGGCCTAGGTTCCACTATATCAACATCATGAATTGGGATGCATTCATCACCGACGGAACAACAATCATAGGCCAGTGGCTAAATAGCAGGTCTCCAGCTGGGCTTTTGTTGATTGGGGCGCTTGGGGTCATAGGAATTTGGTTAACCGGACGTTGGATATTTCCCAAAGACCACAGACAGACAGGGAAGCAAAACGTTTCAGAAACGGAAGCTACCCTTGCGGGAATTGCTGAGCGGATAGGCCGAATTGACGCCGCGCAGGCTAACCTTGCGGCTCTTTCAAGCCAAATCATCGGCCTGGAACGAACTCTAAGTGATAAGCAAGCACGCGGGGCCTTTGGCGAAGCAAGACTTGGTGACCTGTTGCGCGATGCCCTACCACCTCATGCCTTCAAAGAACAGGCCACACTTTCGAATGGCCGACGAGCGGACGCTCTTTTATCTATGCCTTATCCGCCAGGGCCAATTGCAATCGACAGTAAGTTTCCCCTTGAAAGCTATCGCGCTCTAATAGCTGCAGATGACCCAAAGACCGAAAAATCTGCGCGAAAATCATTTGAGCGTGATGTATCAAAACATATTGCCGATATAGCTGACCGCTACATTGTTCCAGGCGAAACAGCTGATTGTGCCCTGATGTTTGTTCCAAGTGAGGCTGTATTCGCCGAACTACACGCTCGCTCATCCTCCGCAGTTGATGAGGGCTACAGCAGACGGGTTTTCATAGTTTCCCCAACCACTATTTGGGCGCTTTTAAATACAATCCGCGCGATAATGAAAGACGCTCGGATGACGGAGAGCTCCGTCACTTTGCAAGCAGAAGCCCAAGCACTAGTGGCTGACGTTACTGCTATCGCCCAGGCAGCCGAGACGGCTCGGCGTCGAATTGAACTTGCAGGATCCGACCTAACAAACTTAGTGCGGGCCGCTAAAACAGCTGAGCGGCGCGGCAGACGAATTCATGACCTAGATTTTGATTAACAATTCAATTTACTACGGGTGCATTGCTTTGAAAAACTGTTCACCCAATTTCGATAGCGGAGGCGCTGGCATAGGTTGGCAACCTAACTCTTCTGAAATGCGCCGCAACATCATTGCTCCAAAACCCTTACGTCTAAAGGTTGGATGCACAAATATATATTCAATAATTTTGAAGTCACGCGAAAATCGCGCATAGCCAAGAGTTGTATTTTTATTTGATATAGTTACGGTATCTTCATTTACAGATACATTATACTCTAATTTCATCAATATTAACCTATGGGGTTTTGAACGCCTGCATAGTACATAAGACGACCAACGTCGTCGTATATTGGTCTTATACGAAGCCTGTTCAGAAATTTTACTCCATCTTTTCTATAATTTACTATGTCTATTTCTATTCGAGCCTGAGCAGCAATTGCATGACGAATAGCAGCTATGGCATTTGGATCAGTATCTGGCCCCTGCAAGAATTTGCAATTCCTGCCCACTGCATCTTCAGATGAGTAACCAGTTTGTTCCTCAAACTCCGGCGTTACAAAAACTATCGGGTTATCCGGAAGTGTAGGATCGCTGAAAACCACACTTTGCCCAGATTCATCGTCGGCCAACAGATCAGCTAAACTTTTAGAGAGCGCAGAGGCATTAAAATCCGACATCAAAGTATTTCCATTGTTCAAAGGGTAGTACGCAGCCGTCCAGCGATTGGATCAATGGCTTTTTTCGAAGAAAAAGTTTTATAGAACCTTATTCCGTCGAAATTATTTTAACCGTTTGCCCCACAATCAAATCTGAATTTTGTTTCACACCATTCAGCAATTTGAAGCGATCCACTGCGAATTTTTTCACAGCCATCATCTGCGAAATACTTTCTATAGTTTCCCCATTTCGTACCTTGTGGAGACGGATGCGAAGTGGTTTCAATTTTTCCAGTTCGTCTAAAGACATATGCCTAAAAGAATACGTAGTGCGCCTGTAAACCTCACTTAGAGTCTTTGTCTTTTGGGGCTGGCTGTAAAAAGTGAGTTGAAAAGTATGACCCTCCTTACCGCGAATTGCCACGAGCTGGATGTCCATTGAGCGCCCATTGACCCTGCCTTTGGTTGATGCGGTTGCTGCTTCCAGACCATTCATTTCAATGGACTGAAGATTAGATAGCTGCGCATTCCTGGCCCAGGTTTGTCGGATGTAATCACGCATCGAGCCCCCATAATTTTTAGGCCCCATGTCAAACTTGATTGCGGCATTGTCTGGACCGTAAGCAGTCACATTTTTTGGAGAATTAAAAAGCGTAAATTCGTCAGGCACACTGAAGAAAATATTCAAATTCTTGTGAGCAAATGATCCATCCCTTGCGTAGCCTTGATCAGGAGAGTCGCCCCATATCATTCCATCTATTTTCGATAGATAAATATCCCTTCCATCCATGGGTTTATCTACCAAACTTTTCTCAGCAAGCTTTCGCGCGCGTTTTACCCGGTCTGGGGTTGGAGGGTGCGTGTCAAGATAAGAAGAGCCCTTTGGGGCCTGCCCTCTTAGTTTAGCAACCAAACCTTTTTCGGAATCAAGCTTTGCCAAAAACTGGGCCATACCCTGAGGGTTAAACCCTATTCTACCATTGTATCGGATACCGAGTTCATCCGCCTGATATTCTTGGTCACGGCTGTAGGATGCAACATAACCGAGCGCACCGACGTTTGCGAATTCGCCAATGGTTCTTCCTGCTTCTGGTCCAACTAAGATTGATCCAAGAATAGAGGCGCCTGCCGCTCCTATCCCTGCGAGGGTCCCTTGGGCATGACGCTGGGCTCCGTGACGCGCGGTCACATGGCCAATTTCGTGACCAATAACTGCTGCAAGCTGTCCCTCTGTTTCAGCGAGAGAGAGAAGTCCTCGCGTTACATAGACGTATCCGCCAGGAAGCGCGAAGGCGTTGGTAACATCACTATCAAGTAGCGTGAACGTCCACTTTCTATCTGGCAGTTCAGAGCTCGCGGCCAAAAGTTGGCCAAGGGACTTTACATATCCTTGCAAGGCAGGGTCATTGTATTCACCGCCAAATGCCTGAAGGATCTTAGGGTGGTTTTCGTCACCAATTCTCTTTTCATCGTCCTTAGACATGAAAGAGATATCTTTGCCACCGGTGGCAGGATTACTTGAACAAGCTGTTAGACCTAAGCTCAATACGACCAACCAAAAAGCAGCCAAAAAACTGCGACTTAGAATAGAGATTATTAGCTGCAACCGTCGCTCCCTAATAATTTGGCTAGCTCTTCTCTACCACACAAACGGATCAGACATAATTTCACAGCAGACAAAATTGCATCGCACTTCTCAAAGGGAAATAACTCATCGATCAAAAATAATTGTTAACAGAACTTAAATCCTTTTTCGATTTAAACTAGAAATTCAGCTTAGTCGTTTAAGGTCAGTGGCTTGTATTTTTGTCCTACCGTTGATGGCCAGTACTTGCCGATAATCATTAGTTGAAGGCATCAGAAAACTCTATGAGAAAGCCATACAACCCTAGACCTAATCTATTTCCGCATTTGGACCCCAATCACACTGGTTACCTTGACGTTGGTGAAGGGCATCGATTGTGGTGGGAAGAATCTGGATCTCCAAACGGTACGCCGGTTGTTTTTCTGCACGGCGGGCCAGGAGCTGGATGCTCGCCCGCACACAGGCGCTT
Source organism: Alphaproteobacteria bacterium (assembly GCA_030833925.1). Lineage (GTDB taxonomy): Bacteria > Pseudomonadota > Alphaproteobacteria > Bin95 > Bin95 > VMCJ01. Next base: position 20,851 of record JAURGE010000034.1, on the reverse strand, counting down.
TTTTGACCCATCTCATTACAGGATCATTCTCTTTGACCAACGTGGCGCGGGACGCTCCAAGCCCTATGCTGAAATAGCAGCGAACGACACTCAACGATTGATCAAGGATATTGAGGCGCTCAGAACGCACCTTAATGTAGACAGATGGCTCGTGTTCGGTGGGTCCTGGGGCTCAACACTGGCCCTTGCATATGGTCAAACCCATCCTGAGCGCTGCCTCGGTTTCATATTGCGCGGTATTTTCCTGGGTTCGGGGGAAGAAGTGGACTGGTTTTTACATGGGATGGGAAGAGTATTTCCAGAAGCCCACCGAGCCTTTTTACAACACATTCCGCCGAGTGAGAGACACGAAATCCTAGACGCCTATGCACGAAGGCTATTCAGTAAAAATACAGCTGAAGCTTTAGCTGCAGCTAAGAGTTGGGCAACCTATGAGTCCTCATGCTCGACCCTATTACCCACTGAATTACCAGATGTAACGGACAACGGTGAAGGGCTCCTAGCTATAGCGCGGATTGAAGCCCACTACTTTCTCAACAGTCTTTTCCTTAGCGACAGACAGTTATTGGACAACGTTGATCGCATTTCGCACTTACCGGCTATAATCGTGCAAGGTCGCTATGACATGATCTGTCCGACAACAAGCGCGGATGCTCTTGCCTCCGCATGGCCAAAAGCTGGCTTGGTGTTAATCGACGACGCTGGACACTCTGCCATGGAGCCAGGCATTCGAGCCGCTCTTGTTCAGGCAACCGAAAACTTTAAAAAGGCATTTTAGCGCTTCATCTGAAGGACAAAACCTGCAAAGCCTCTAACCCCAACGGACAAAAAACATCTTAAACTTTCATTTAGATCGCCAACCGATGGGAAGCAGCAAAAGGGGTAAGCACTAACGATTAACGAATCTTCTTTGAAATCGATCGAATCCTCTGCCAAGCGGCATCTACATGTTCTTGTTGGGTCATGGTTTGTCCAATTTGAAACCTGATGGCGTACACACCCCCAATAACATTCTGGGTCAAATAAGTAAGTCCATCATCATTTACTGCGTTTAAGAGACGACTGTTGAGACCATCAAGGTCCTCTGCATCTTTGGGCACATAGCGGAAATTTATCAGAGAGAGCTGACGGGGGGCCATGAGCTCAAAATCCCGCTCGCATGCAATTTGTTCTTCCAGCCACTTAGCCAATTCAATATGGTTTCGAATGATAGCCTTCAGGCCATCGACGCCGTAGGACCTAATAACAAACCAAAGCTTAAGGGCACGAAAGCGCCGCCCCAATGGAACAGACCAGTCGCGATAGTCTATGACGCCCTCACCTTCCCTACTCAATAAATAGGTCGGGTTGATAGACAATGTTTTGACTAGCGCCTCAGGGTCACGAACAAAATGAGCTGTACAATCAAAATTTGTCATCAGCCATTTGTGAGGGTTGAACACAAAGCTATCAAAACGCTCTATTCCTTTTAATAAGTGACGGTGCTCCTCGAGTATCAATGCGGAACCTGCCCAAGCAGCATCAACGTGAGAAAAGAGACCGTGACGCTGCGCAATTTTTCCGATTGCCTCGAGATCATCCATAGCCCCTACCCCGGTTGAACCAAGGTTAGCAACAACGCAAGCCGGGAGTTTTCCAGCCGTCTTATCATCTAAAATGGCCTCCTCAAGCGCGTCGGGTTTCATGGCAAAGTTTTCTGAATCTGAGGAGATAATCCGAACATTACTGCGGCCCAAACCCGCAACCTTAGCCCCTTTTTCTGTTGCCGAATGCGTTTGATCAGAAGTGTAGATGACAACAGGGGCTGTATTGGTAAGCCCCACCTCGTTACTCCGCCAATCAGTTGCCAACTCTCTAGCTGTGAGGATAGCGCAGAGAATTGCACTTGATGCAGAGTCCTGAATAACGCCATGAAATCCTCTTGGAAGCCCAATCATTTGGCGAAGCCAATCAGTAATTCTTGTCTCCATCTCTGTCGCAGCAGGTGAGGTTTGCCAGAGCATGCACTGTGCTCCAATTGTGGCTGTGAGCATCTCGGCAAGGACAGACGGCGGACTAGAGTTTGCTGGAAAATAGGCAAAAAACCTTGGATGCTGCCAATGAGTAACACCGGGCAAAATATCTCGTTCAAAATCGGCCATAATCGCGTCAACAGACTCACGGCTGGCGGGTGGCCCTTCAGGTAATTTTGCAGCTATCTGCCCAGGCGTTGTCTGCGCCCGAACTGGGTATTGATCGACGTTGGACATGTAATCTGCCATCCAATCAACCATAGCATGGGCTTTAATTCGGAATTCTTCGATTTCCATTGGGTCGAGTCTCGTCCTAATGTTTCCTACAAATCTAATAGCAGTGCGGGCACCCAGATGCATATCGATACCCAAATCCGAGACATGGAACTAATCGACGTACCCAGCGAAGCACAAAGACTAGAGCGACTGGGTTTTGAGTGCGTTTGGACCTTCGAGGCAAAACATGATCCTTTTCTACCTCTAGCGTTCGCAGCAACAGCCACTCAACAAATAGACGTTGGGACAAATATTGCTGTTGCTTTCGCTCGCAGTCCCTACTCCATGGCGCAGGCCGCATGGGATGTGCAGAGGGCGAGCAACGGCCGACTCCGTCTTGGCCTTGGGACACAAGTACGGGCTCACGTTGAACGTCGCCTATCGATGCCTTTTGACCGGCCTGCAGCGAGGATTACGGACTACATTAGATGTGTGCGAGCCATCTGGAACACATTCCAAACAGATGAGCGACCCAAATATGAGGGAGAATTCTATCGTTTTCTGCTTATGAATCCGTTTTTCAATCCAGGTCCAAACAATAAGCCTGAAATTCCGATTTATTTGGCCGGTCTTAATCCCCGAATGGCCAAGGCCGCGGGCGAGGTGGCAAATGGCTTTCACGTTCATCCAATGCACTCCCGCAGCTATTTGAATGATGTAGTTCGACCGGCAATCCAGGAGGGAGCAGTTGCAAATAACAGAAGTTTATTAGACGTTGATCTCTACGCCCCTGTCTTTGCAATCTGGGGGGAAACAGAAGCCCAACGCGCAAGGGCTGAAGCAGTCGTGCGAGAGCAAATCGCCTTTTATGGCTCCACGCCTAACTATCGTCGCCTTTTTGAGCACCATGGATGTGGCGATGAGGCTCGAAAACTCTCACAATTGATGAGGAATGGCGAGTTTTCTGAGATGCCAAAGCTTGTTCCTGACCACTTGATCGAAGAGTTGTCGGTTTTTGGTTCTTTTGCCGAACTACCAGGAAAACTCCGTGCGCGTGCCGATGGCGTGCTCGATCGCGTATCTCTTTATTTTCCTATAGATCGCAATGACCCAGATGACATGTGGATGGACTTTGTAGCAGGCTGCAAAGACTGACATAAAACAGTTTTTGCGTTCAAAAAGATCCGAGATAACGAGAGAGAGTCATGAGAAACACTTGCCCGATTGTCATTCTCCGTGTCTCATCTTTTTGAGAATTCTGATCACGATATGAGCTTTACCAATGCCAAAAACAGCCGCAAACGGAATCACCATAGAATATGAAATACGTGGATCAGAAAGCGGCTCACCGCTTTTATTGATCAATGGCCTCGGCACACAGCTAATCTCATGGACAGAAGCACTACTTGGTGGCTTGGTTGAGTCTGGGTTCAGAGTAATCATATACGATAACCGAGATAGCGGCCTTTCAACTGACTTTGACGAGTTTGGCCCTGCAGATATACCTGCAGCCTTTAAAGCTGCGCGCTCAAAACAGCCTGTAAATGCACCATACAACTTGGATGACATGGCGGATGATGCAGCCGAACTGCTGAACGCACTGAACATTCCTGCAGCGCACATTGTCGGCAGTTCAAACGGGGGGGCTATTGCGCAAATTTTTGCGTATCGCCACAAAAGCAAAACTTTATCGCTTGCGTCCATCATGGCGACATCGGGTCGTCGTGGGCTACCGCGGCCAACAGAAGCTGCAACGGCGTGGCTAAATAAGCCACGCAAAAGGAAAGCAAATAGGGAAGATTTTATAGCCGAGGCTCTTGATAGCGCAGAAACAATTGGCAGCCCTGGATTTCCGCGAAATGAAGCAGCAATTAGAACTAGAGCTGGAAACCTTTATGACCGTGCATACAGGCCCGGAGGACACGGCCGACAGCTGCTCGCATCAATAGCCTCCGCCGATAATCGAGTCTCTCATCTCGAAGAGATCAAAGCACCAACTGTGGTAATTCACGGTGCTGAAGACCCTTTAGTCCCAGTTGGATGTGGTGAAGATGTTAAGAATAGCATCGCTGGGGCAACCATGACCGTTATACCAGGTATGGCACACGATTATCCGGACGAGGCGGTCCCAACCATTGTGGCCGCAATTAGGAAGAACGCTGACCGCGCTTCAAAGCAGAAGCAAGACTGATAGTCCCACTCCCCCGCTGTGCGGGCTGCTGCTGCGAGGCAGCCGGACACCAACCCGCTAAGAAAATCACTTCAAAAGGTATTGCCACACGGCCGTCTGGCCCAACCGTTTCTGCTAGTTTTTCCATTGCATTCATCAATACCCGCCGTCGAAGCGGATGGCGGCTTCGCTCTTGAAGTACACTGGCTTCTCCCATCATTCGCAAATCCTGAAGCAGGCGCAAAGGGTCAGCATAGGAAACAACAATTTTTTCCGAATCAGCTACTGGCAACGCAAAACCTGCACGCTGCAAGAGAGCAGCTGCATCACGGATGTCGACGAATGGAGAAACGTGGGGAGAAACTGGAACATTCAACTCAACCTCTGCTTTCAAAAAAGCTTGTGTGAGAGGAGTGAGTGTCCCAGGACCCAAAAGTGCGCCGAGAAATAAACCGTCTGGTCTTAATGCTTGCCGGATCTGGATTAGAGCACCTGGAAGGTCATTTATTAGATGGAGGTCGCCTGCCCCAAATACGAGGTCAAGAACTCCACCACCGAATGGCAAGGCTTCTGGGTCTAGTACTAGGCGCGCTCCCTGATTAACCAATGTTTCTGCCGCCAAATCAGATTCTACCAGCCATTCGATACCCCCTTTACCCTTCAGAGCATTGCGCGCCAAACCATCCCGGGAGCCTAAGGCCAATGCCTTAGGGAACTCTTGAGTGAGGTCATCAAGTCTTTCGGAAAGACGAGCCGTTATTTCACGCCACAGAAAGTCTGCCTCAGAGAAGGTCTTTGCAGCACGGGCACGACGACGGCGCGCAAGCTGGCGATCAAAAATAGCAGGTGCGGACATAATTCAGAAATACACTCGCTTGAGCAGGCGGATCGTACCGCCTAGCATGATAACGATTTTACCAAAACCAAAAGAAGCTAAAAATCATGGCAAAGACTATCTCTCCAAAGGCACTACATGACCTTATCGCCGAAAATAACAGTGAGTTTGCAGTTGTCGACGTTAGAGGAGAGAGGGCCTTCTCCGATGGCCATCTGATGCACGCTATATCAGTACCTATCGGGCGGCTTGAAGTAATGATTGGTAATTTAGTTCCACGCCTCGGGACACCAGTGTATCTAACTGACGGGGGTGAGGGACTATCAAACAAAGCCGCTAAAAAGTTGGCAGAGATCGGCTATGCCAGCATTTCGATCCTTGAAGGTGGCACACCCGGTTGGGCTGCATCAGGTTATGAAGTCTACAGCGGGTTTAACGTACCATCCAAAGCCTTCGGTGAGTTTGTTGAACATCACTTTGGAACACCGTCCGTTTCTGCCGAAGAGCTAAAAGAAATGCTGGATTCAGGGCAGAAAATGGTAGTTTTGGACAGCCGGCCGATGGATGAATTCGAGGTAATGAATATACCTACGGCCACTTGCTGTCCTGGTGGCGAACTCGCTTATCGGATTCACGAGGTTGCCCCTGATCCAGAAACGACGGTAGTGGTTAACTGTGCAGGTCGCACCCGCTCAATTCTTGGGGCACAATCGCTCATCAACTCGGGAATACCCAACAAGGTTGTAGCTCTTCGAAACGGAACTATGGGATGGCATCTCTCTGGCTTTGAGCTTGAAAGAGGGAATGTGAGGCCAACGGCACTTAACCTATCAACTAAGGCCATCGAAAACGCCAAGGATCGAGCCAATCATGTTGCTGAGCGATTTGGTGTTTCAAAAGTTGATTATGTGAAAGCGATGGATTGGCTGTCAGACAAGAAACGCACAACTTTCCTTCTGGATGTCCGCCACCCACATGAGTATGAAGCCGGCCATATAGCGGGCTCGATATCAGCACCCGGGGGTCAACTCGTCCAGGCGACGGATCGGTATGCCGGCGTTCGAGGAGCCCGTCTCGTTCTAGTAGACGATGCCAATCTTGTGCGGGCGACCATGACGGCTCATTGGTTGATGCAGATGCATTGGGATGTTTACGTGCTCGACGGCGGCTTACCAGCGGACGGCTTAGAAATAGGCAAGCAACCGACCCTTTCACTAATCTCTCCAGAAATCGAAAACGTCGACGTAGACAATGCGCGGAAGCTAATTGAATCTGGTTGGATAGCGGTTGATGTTGCGACTAGCCGGGACTACCGCAAGGGCCATATCCCCGATGCCTGGTGGCTTACGAGAGCTCGCATTGACGAAGCCGCAAAAAACCTTCCTGAAAATGCTAAGGGATATGTTGTCACTTCCGAAGATGGCATCATTGCTGGGTATGCCGCAGCCGAGCTTGCAGCCCTGACCGGCATGCCTGCGATCGCACTCCAAGGAGGTACAGATGCCTGGAAAGCCGCTGGTGAAAATATTCAGGCTGGGGAAACCAATCTTGCTGATGAGCCCGATGATGTCTGGCTGAAACCCTATGAGCGTAAGGGCGGCGTTCTAGAAGAATTTATGCGTGAGTACTTGACCTGGGAGATCGACTTGATCAAGCAAATCGATCGGGATGATCTGGTGAGCTTCAGGTCTATGTAAATAGAATTTCGGGAATAATTTAATCCCGTATACGCTTAAGCTCCATCTCAACCTCAACTCGGGTTGCAGCACTTTTTGCGGCACCGCTGCGGGTGGTGGAGATAGCCGCTGCGGTAGAAGCAAATCGAATTGCGGCTGGCAACGCCTGTCCTTCTGTGATTGCCACAGCTAGTGCACCATTAAAACAATCACCTGCGCCTACAGTATCAACAGGGTCAACTTTAAAGCCAGGTTGGAAACCAGTTTCGCCCGCTTGTGTGGCCCATGCAGCCCCTAAGGCGCCCATGGTTACGATTGCCGTTGGAGCTCCAATCTCCACCAAGCGTTGTGCCGATGCTATCCCACTGTCTTTATCGTGTGGCCTGAAACCAACATAGGTTTCGGCCTCTACTTCGTTGGGTGTCAAAATATCAGCAGCCATAAAAACGGAGCCAGAAACCCCATCACTTGGGGCGGGCGCCGGATCAAGAATCACGGTTGTCCCTGCCTGACGAGCCAATCGAGCTGCAGAAAGCGTCACTTCGAGCGGGATCTCAAATTGTAGCAGGAGGACATTGGCATCTTGTATCTCCTGGCCGGCACGCTGCACGTCTGTCTCATCCATCTGACGGTTCGCTCCGGGCGCCTGAATTATGGCGTTTTCACCATCTGCTCCAATCAAAATCACGCCTAATGCTGTTGCAGCATCGCGATCTATAACAAGGCCTGATGGGTCAAGATTAAAATCCGTGAAGGCCGCTTTTACGGCTTGGCCGAATTCATCATTTCCTACGCGCCCAAAAAATTTTGACGTCAAGCCAAGCATTGCAGCGGCCACTGCTTGGTTTGCTCCTTTGCCACCAAGCCCAGTTGCGTATCCACTACCCAGAAGCGTTTCGCCTGGACTTGGCAATCGGCTAGCGAAGGCTGCGACATCCCAGGTCACACTGCCAAGAACGACAACGGTCATACTCCGCCTCCAAATTTAAATTTTGGTGCCTGCAATTAGCAAACACGCTCCGATGAGTACGGTTCATCTTGACGACTTTGGAATGATCAAGGGACTGTCACCACGTCAACTCGGTTCAAATAGAAAGCTAGATATTCTTTAATACTAAGAACCTCATCATAGGGACTTTCATAGGACCAAGCGGCGTCTACTGCACGGGCATCGCCTATAATGAAAGTGTAGTAGCTTGCGTCACCCTTGTATGGGCAGGTAGTCGAAAGGTCAGTCCTTTGTGCTAATTCCATGCGGACATCGCCACGCGGAACATAATAAACAACGTTATAGCCGCGTTCTTGAACGCTGAGGGCGTTGCAGCTGTCAGCGATAATTTCTCCCCGAAACTTCACGAGCACCTGGCCACTGAACGGCGAAATTTTAACAAAATGATTGGGGTTCTCAGCGAAGCCTGGTGCAGAATTAGCGTTCATTTTTTCTCTCCGACACAGGATGAATGACTCTCGCCTGGTTTATGTGGGGGCTTTTAGGTTGCTTATATCTCATTGCACCTACAAGACTTTTAATGAGGCGGCGCTTGCTTTTTACAGATCGTGTGCCTCCAATGATTGCTAATTTCTTCAACAAACAACAACTGTCAAAAGTTTTGAATGTTATTGTGAAATGAGCGTCATGACGACTACTAGCATTGATACCCTTAATACTCGACGCAGCCTGACAGCTGACGGTCAATCATACGAATACTTTAGTCTATCAGCTGCAGCCGAGCAGGTTGGGGACATTTCGCGCCTGCCCTTCTCACTGAAAGTGCTGATGGAAAACCTCCTCCGACATCAAGACAATCGAAGTGTAACCGTCGAAGACATTACGAAGTTCAAAGAATGGCTTACTACAAGAGGGAAAGCCTCTGCCGAAATTGCTTTTCGCCCAGCAAGGGTGCTAACGCATGATTTCAGCGGCATACCCGCAATTGTTGACCTAGCGGCCATGCGAGACGCCATGATCAAACTTGGTGGCGACGCTGGCAGGATAAACCCAGTCTCACCTGTCGACCTCGTCATTGATCACTCGGTCATGATTGATGCCGCTGGCGATCAAAGTGCATTTGCAAAAAATATCCAGCTTGAATTTGAACGGAATCAGGAACGCTTTGAGTTTCTTCGTTGGGGCCAAAGTGCCTTTAATAATTTTCGCGTGGTGCCGCCTGGAACAGGCATCTGTCATCAAGTGAACCTCGAATATCTCGCAAAAACAGTTTGGACTGCGATCGAAGGTGGAAAGACAGTAGCATATCCAGATACTCTTGTTGGCACAGACAGTCATACAACAATGGTTAACAGCCTTGCTGTATTGGGCTGGGGTGTGGGCGGCATCGAGGCAGAGGCCGCAATGCTGGGACAACCAATTGCCTTAATTATCCCAGAGGTTATTGGATTTAAACTTACTGGAAAATTGCGAGAAGGCGCCACAGCAACCGACCTGGTCCTGCGGGTTGTGGAGATGCTTCGAAAGAAAGGAGTGGTGGAAAAATTCGTTGAATTTTATGGTGATAGCCTTGACGATCTTCCTCTAGCGGACCGAGCTACGATTGCCAATATGGCCCCGGAGTATGGGGCGACCTGCGGATTCTTTCCCATTGATTCAGAGGTCATCCGCTACCTCACCTTCACAGGAAGGGCCAAGGATCAAATCGCCTTAGTTGAAGCATACGCAAAAGCGCAGGGTATGTGGCGAGAAAGAGGATCTCCCATACCAGTATTTACGGATACGATTGAGTTGGACATGGGCACAGTTGAACCTGCACTGGCCGGCCCCAAACGCCCACAAGACCGTGTATTGCTGTCCAATGCCGCTTCGGCTTTTAAAAAGTTCGAATCTGATGCCGGCGGGGGTAAAGTGATTTCAATCGAAGGCTCCGACTATTCAATTGAACCTGGTCATGTAACGCTTGCGGCCATCACCAGCTGCACCAACACTTCCAACCCGCCACTTCTAATCACGGCAGGTTTACTTGCAAAAAAGGCAAATGAGCTCGGCTTAAAAACAAAACCTTGGGTGAGAACTTCTTTCTCTCCCGGCTCCAAGGTTGTGCAGGATTACCTTGTCACTTCGGGACTCCAAGAACACTTGAACGCACTTGGCTTCAATATAGTCGCTTTCGGCTGCGCTACGTGTCTAGGTAATTCAGGGGCCTTTGAGCCCGCGATCGCAGAAGCAATAGACAGAGGCAATATCCTAGTAGGGGCGGTTGTATCCTCCAATCGTAACTTTGAAGGCCGAGTTCACCCTCAAGTGAGAGCAAACTACCTTGCCTCTCCACCTTTAGTTATTGCCTACAGCTTAGCTGGCTCAATGAAAATTGACCTGACGAAGGAAGCATTGGGCCAGGATAGACAAGGAAATGATGTTTTCCTGAAAGATATTTGGCCGAGCAGCCAAGAGGTCAACCAATTGCTAGAAGCAAGTTTGACACCTTCCATGTTCACTGAACGCTACTCCGATGTATTCGAAGGACCGGAGCAGTGGAAGGATATTCGAGCCACAAATTCCCTAACTTACAAGTGGTCAGACTCCTCCACTTACATCCAGAAACCACCCTATTTTGAAGGAATTTCTGCTGAGCCAGACGAATTACACGACATTACCGGTGCACGTTTATTAGCCTTATTGGGAGATAGCATCACCACTGACCACATATCTCCAGCGTCTACTATCAAAAGTAATAGTCCCGCAGGAGAGTTTTTGTTGAGTCACCAAGTGCGTCCTCAAGATTTCAATAGCTTCGGAGCTCGTCGCGGCAATCACCACATTATGATGAGGGGTACTTTTGGAAATAGCCAAATCCGCAACGAGCTAGTGCCTGGACAGCAAGGTGGTCTGACAAAACACCAGCCTTCAGGGATTCTGATGCCTATATTTGATGCTGCAATGAGGTACGAAGATGAGGGTGTGCCACTCATTGTAGTTGCAGGGAAAGAATACGGAACTGGCTCAAGCCGAGACTGGGCGGCAAAAGGAGTCCGTTTACTTGGGGTAAAGGCAGTAATTGCCGAGAGTTTCGAACGCATCCATCGTTCAAACCTCGTTGGAATGGGGATATTGCCGTTAGTTTTTTTGGATGGCCAAAACCGTCAGTCTTTGAAACTTAATGGTGATGAGGTTTTTGACATTACCGGTATTACAACCGACATCTCACCTCGGATGACTTTAAATTGCTCAATTACCTTTGCCGATGGCTCACGAAAGGCAATTATTCTGCTTTGCCGAATAGACACTTTTGACGAGGTGGAGCAATACAAGAATGGTGGCATCATGCAGCTTGTTCTCAGGAAAGTCCTGAAAGAAGCTTAATTCAGGGAAGTTAATTTTTTGCAAAGAAACCCCTATCTTCAGCAAAAACCAAAGATAGGGGAGGTCAGTTGTATATATTCAGGCGATTAACCAGCCACCATCAACGTCAACTGTGACACCTGTCATAAAATCATTTTGGACCACCAGCATAATTGCTTGTGCCACTTCCTCAGCCGTACCCGCGCGAGGAATAACATTGGCCTTAGTAGCGTTAGTGGTCATCTCTTTTCGCTTTGCCTCGTCAGGCCCAAACATCGGTGTATCAATGACACCTGGAGAAACAACGTTTAGGCGCTTAGGAGCAATCTCTTTTGCAACACATCTAGCGAGGGCCTCGACAGCTCCACCAGCTGACGAGATGGCAACCTGACCAGGACGAGCCTTCCTAGCAGGGGCCCCTGAAACTAAGACTGCACAGCCACTTTCCTTTAAATGACCAACTCCCTGTCGGAGCACATTGGCATAGCCCCAAACCTTAGCGAAAGAGTTGCGATAAGCATCAAGATCCATCTCCATGAATGGACCTGCCGCGCGAGGCCCACCAGTCGCTGCAGAAATCAGCACGTCATAAGGGCCAGCAGCTGCACAAACTGCAGCGACTGCATCTCGATCTTGCACATCACAGGCAGCCGTTGTGACGCCGGATGGCAGGTCGGTGGCTTTTGATGGATCACGGCTTACCGCGACAACCGTTGCTCCCGCAGCAGCTAGCATTCGGGTTGTAGCGAGACCGATTCCTGAAGTACCGCCAAAAACGACGGCTTTCTTACCTTTGAGGTCCATTGATTAGTCCTTTTTGAATGTTATGTGCACGCGACTGCGTAAATGTCCTTTACGTCGCCAGGTATGGAAATTTCGGACCAAGTGTTTCCGCCGTCCAAAGTGGCAAACACTTCACCATTATACCTGGCCCCTACTGCCACTAGATCCGGGTTTGACTTAGAGAGCCCTACAGACATTATCGTTCCGTGCACCTGGACCTTATCAAAACGCTTCCAGGTTTCCCCGGCATCTGTGCTTTTGTACACGCCCCCGTCATGGCTTGCAGCAGATACAGACAAAGCCGCAAACATAGTATTTGAGTCGTGCGGACTTGCTTTAATATCCCGACCATAAGTCGTAGGTGAGAAACGCCCTACCTCCATATCCGACCAAGTCTTCCCAGCATTTTCGCTAGTAAACAAACCCATTCGGAGGGCAACAACAGGCTTATCAGGTTTAGCCGGAGCGATGGCAACCGCATGGCAATCAAGCATGCCTTCGGCCTTAGTCTCCTTCTGCACAATCGAACTTTCCAAGTGCGGAAGCTTGGAAAGCTCCTCTAAATGGTCACCTGTATCTGTCCAAGTTTGACCGCCGTCAGTCGTGTGCATGGTGCCTGCGATCTCAAGGGCAGCAAAAATCTCGTCAGGTTTGCCTGGCCGTTGGACCATCCGCATCACCCGAGGCGCAAATGGGCCAGAGCACCGCTGTTTAATTGGGGGCGTTGGTAATTTTGCCCAAGACGCTCCGCGGTCGTCAGAACGGTATACGTCGATTGGCGCACCACCTGCATAGATACGGTCAGGCTGCCCTTCTATCGCCAGAATACTCCAAATTTGCTTATCAGCATCTGGAAAATTCGTCTTTTCAAAGCTAGCTCCACCATTAGTGCTTCGAAAAACACCATTTGTCGTACCAGCAAAAATGACGCTTGGATCCTCTGGATGTACATAAACAGTGTGAGTTTCGTGCTCGCCAAAGACATGCTCCCAATCGCCACCCGAAGCTTTTCGACGGAAAATGCCAACAGAGCCGGTCGCATCTGGCCTTCCAACATAGCCGGCGATGCCCGCGAAAATATGCTGTTCCGACATAATTTTCTCCAAAATTAATACGTTAGGCCAGCAACTCTTGTCGTTAACAAACTTTGAATTGCCTTGAAGCTCTAACAATAAATCACTCAGTAAAGATATTTAAGCCCGGCTTTCCCATTATGGAAAGGCGGTTTTGAAGAACCGAAAATTTAAATCGATTTTTTTAATATGTTTTTAACGAAACCATTGATAACTGGTCCACACGAAAACGCACGAAAAAAATCATCTCACTCCATCCAATCTATTTTTATTCCTAGAACGTGAAACGCTATTTTATTGGTGTGTGGCGAACGGCTCTTAAGTCAGCAAAGGCTTCATTCGACCTTTATTCCGCTCCTCCAGTATAGGGCGTACCCATTTTCCAAAGCGCACGGCCTCATCATCATGATAGTAACCCGACAGGCAGAATGAATGGCATCCCACGTCAATATAATCCTGAAGAGTTTCAGCACATTGCTCAGGAGTTCCAACGATAACGATACCTGCCCCCGGCCGAGCCTGTGTAAGGCCAGTCCACATATGCTTACCCATTTTTTTTCCAAACTCAGCGTGAAGTTGGCGCACACGCTGGTTAGCTACTGAATTACCATACATAACTCTGACTTCCTCTTTGAAGGAATCGGTAACGTTACGGATAAGGCCTTCAGCAACTTCCCAAGCCGCGGCTTCTGTCTCTCGACATATTATCTGCAACCGCATGCCGAAACCTATTTTATTTTGTCTTCCATACTTCGCCGCGCGCTTACGGATATCGATCATATTGTCCGAGATCCGCTCAACTGTATCACCCCAGAACAAATGGACATCAGAGTGTTTTGCCGATAGCTCCGAGGCTTCATCAGAACCTCCACCAAGATAGAACTTAGGGTGTGGGTTCTGATAAATTGATGCGCCAATATGAGCCTGATTTATTTGGTAATGCTTTCCCTCATAGCTGATTTTATTGTTAGCCCCGGCCGCCCATAGCGCCTTGCAAATCTCAACTTCCTCCTGCATCGCGGCATAACGATCGTCCTTTGGCAAGTTGACCCCTTCAGCCACGTTTTCCATTTCATTTTGACCGGCTATCAGGTTAATAGAAATTCGCCCCTTACTCATTTGGTCAAAGGTTGCGATCATTTTCGCCAGCAAGACGGGGTTGATATAAGCTGGACGCGCCGCAACTAATGTTTTGATAGATTTAGTCTTCGCTATCAGAAAAGCGCTCGACATCCATGCATCCCAGCATGATGCATTGACCGGCAGTAAAATGTATTCGAAGCCATTGTTTTCTGCTGCAACAATAACACGCTCGAACATCTCTGCAGACGGAGCACGCTGCTGAGGCTCATTATAATCTAATGTGTCACCTCGGGTCGGGATGAACCATCCAAACTCCAAGTCTCTTGTAGCATCCTGCATGGCTTTTTCCTGAGCTGCTTATTTAGGCTTTGCCCCATCTTAACTATGTGACTGGAAATTAATGGCCAATAGACGGGTCCCACTGCTTAAACAAGGATCATAAGGATCAATCATCCTGCCAGTTTAGCAGACAGGTAACAGGGTTATTTTTCGAAGTCGAAGTATTGTTCGTATCTACCTTTGGACTCATCTAGATGCTGACAATACTGCCACATGCCACCATTATAGTTGCCATCCTCGCGACGATTGTCCTCACCCTCAAAGTTATAATAACCCGGCGTACATTCTCGATTACGATTGGTAGTGCCGCGATACTTGATCACCTCTCCTACCCACCAACTCTCTGTCTCAGGCTTTGCGTCTATGGTGCGATACCCATTTTCGCGCGTGTGCTTGATACACTCGGCAATGTGAAAACCCTGTGTCTGGAGCATGAAAGTAACGTTGAACTGAAAGCTTGCCTGATAGCCCCCCATAATAAATAAGTTGGGATACCCAGCTGAATGGATGCCAAAAACCGTTCGCATGCCATTCTTATACTTATCATTCAATTCTAACTCGTTCTCGCCTCTTATGTCGTTATATATCCCCGTAACCTGGACTTCGAACCCAGTAGCGTAGATCAGAAGATCTAAAGCATACTCTTGGCCCTCAAAAACCACCCCATTCTCGTTGATCTCGGTGATACCCTTGCCGTCCGTATCCACAAGATGAACAGTTGGAATGTTGAAAGCAGGTAAGTATTCATCGTCATAAGTCGGACGCTTACAACGGTGCATGTACCAGGGCTTGAGAGCCTCTGCCGTCTTCTTATCCTGCACAATTTCATCCACTCGACGATGAATGCGCATCTGGTGCTCGATATTGTGGTTCTCGTAGCGCTGCGTACGAAGCTCCCGAGGCATAGCCTCAATTTCTTTCCGTTTCTCTGGATCTGGTTTAGTGCCGAGCACGTGTCGATCCAACCTTTCCTTTTGCCAACCCGGCTTAAGGCTTGCAGCCCATTCAGGATCAGTTGGTATGTCATCTCGAATATCAATAGCCGATGGCGTACGTTGGAAAACGAATAGCTCTTTCGCAGCTTTGCCAAGATGCGGGATAAGTTGAACTGCTGACGCGCCAGTGCCGATTATACCAACTCTTTTATCTTTCAAATTTTCTAAATTTTGTCCGCAGTACGCGTAGTCAAAGCGGGAAGAGTGAAAGGAATGTCCCTTGAATCGCTCCATCCCATTGATCTTAGTCAACTTCGGTTTAGCGAGAGTGCCATTTGCCACAATCACAAAATTTGCAGTTAGTTTGTCACCTTGATCAGTCTGTAGACGCCAAATTTTTTCTTTTTCATCCCAATGAGTTTGGGTCACTGTCGTTTGAAAAATAGCGTGGTCATATAGGTCATATTTCCGCGCAATGGCTTGGCAATGAGCAAAAATCTCAGGCCCCTTTGCAAAGAAGCTCTTTGGAACGTATCCAAGTTCATCGAGAAGAGGCAGATAATCATAAGAAGAGACATCACACGCTGCGCCCGGATACCGGTTCCAATACCAAGTACCGCCAACATCTGAACCCTTCTCGACGATGCGAATGCTTTCAACACCGCGCTCTCTCAGCCTTGCGGCAGTTAATAGGGCAGAGAAACCTCCTCCTATAAATAGACATTCTACGTGATCTTCAATTGGTTTTCGCTCTATTTGGCCTTCTGCCCAGGGATCTGTCTCGTACCGGGCAAGGTTACCAGTGAGGTCAGATGTATACTGACTCATCCCATCAGGTCGGTAGTTGAGGCGCTTGTCGCGCTCCTCTGCAAATTTAGCTTTTATGCTGTCGTAGTATTCCTGAGGTTTTTCGGTTTCAACCGTTGGATCAAATGCTGCACGGCGGGCCATTTTATTAGGGTCATTTACGCGACCAGGCTGCAAGTTCGCGTTCGCATTTGCCATTCCGAACCAATCCCTTACTTTTTTTACGGAACAATTTTTCGGGCAGAGTTTGCGTCTTAAATTTTTATCCATCAACCCATTTAAACTTTTCTAGGCTCTAGAAGACCAAGTTCTGATGCCTTGATTTGAAGGGCTAGATACTTCGAATTGATACGTACTTGTGCTAAGCCTCCCGCTATGAACCAAAGGCCTTCTTGAGGCGTTCGGCGAAACATGTTGTTTAGCTCTCCGTCCTCTCCAAGGCCCCAGACCTGACCAATAGACTCAAGCATTTCTTCACCAAGTGACCGACGGACTAACTCTTTTTGAGGATAATAACCGGTTGCAAGAACAATCAGATCAGCTGGAACAGTAGAGCCATCCTTCAACAGCACTCCCTTCTCCACGAACTGCTCAATTTGATCGTAATCTAAAAGACCAATCTCGCCTTTGATCATGAGGGCTGAACTTCCAGCGTCCAGATTGTACCCCCCTCCGCGACGGAAATACTTCATCTGGTGACCGGTTTCATCTTCACCCACATCAAACTTGAAGCCAATGCCTTTTAAACCCTCAATCATCTCCTTATCCAGCTCCAGCATACGCTGGGTAACCTGCTTATATGCCTCCACCATCAGGGTGGGTGTAGCCGAAGCAACGATAAGATCACAATCTTCTAGAGGAGGACCTTCGTCGAAAACTGCTTCATTCAACCTGGCACTTGGATCGATTGAAACAACAGTAGTTGAGCCACGTTGGATCAGCGTAGTTTTTACGTCGAAGCTATGTAAGTCGAGGGCGATATCATTCGCGCTAGAACCCGTACCTAGAATGAGTGCGTGTTTTCCTTTCCATGGCGCACCACTATCAAACCCTTCGGAATGAATAACGGAGCCCTTGAAATGGTCCAGACCCGGCAAATCCGGAATTAATGGATAGCTGCTCACGCCGTTTGCGAATACTAGGTGACGAGGTCGAACGACGCGTTCAGTTCCATCACCGGATTTTAACTTGGCAGTCCAGCACCTCTCGTCGACGTGCCATTCACCAGAAACAAATTCTGTATCGGTCCAACAATTAATCTCCATCGCCTCTGCATAAAACTCAAACCAAAGCCCAAGCATGTCCTTTGGAATGTATTTCGGCCAAGTTGGAGGAAACTCCAAATAAGGCAAATGGTTCAGATGAATTGAGTTGTGAAGCGCAAGCGAATGATATCGTTTGCGCCAGCTATCACCAATTCGCGGCCAACTCTCGACTACAAGAGTATCGACCCCAAGTTGATTCAACCTGGCAGCTATCGAGAGCCCAGCCTGAGCTCCGCCAATGACAAGTACTGTAGGTTCACGATCATCGTAAGCGACAGCCTTTTTACGAGCATCTCCCCAGTTGTCACCGCCAAAATTACGAGAATAAGCTGCACCAGTGGGTCGGTTTTCACCTATTTTCTCAGCATGGCCGTCAATCTCCTGAAGGGTCGTAGAGATGTGCCATGCCAGCAGGTCACCATTTTTCGCCTCGGTTAGGCGCACAATGCCTGCACCCTTGCCCACCGATAGGGAAAATTCAAATATCGCCTCAATGCACTCTCTGCCTACGCGCCTGACTTTTCTCGGAGCCTTTCGCCCCTCAGGAATATAAAAATCAGCAGCACCAACATCCTGCTGGTTTTTAGCTAACTTGCCTGCAACAGCGTCCCGCCCTTCGAAAGCTGAGAGATCCCAGGTAAAGGCAAGGATGTCACGCCAATGGCAATCCTGGTGAAATAGTCTGCCGATTGCATCAGAATCTAGAGCTACAAGAGCCAACTCAAACTCTTGCAACCAACGACCAGCAGCCGTTTGCGCAGCAACTGCTTCCTGCCAATCTTGCAAAGAGCCATCATGAAAATTCATGTCAAATTTCACTCCTGCAATTATACATCAAGCCCAGTGATTTCTCGTGCACTTGCTGAAAACGTGTCATTGTAAAGGAGATCCACTGCATTCGACTACTGAGGATAAGCCGTTTGACCAAAATTTGCATCTACGGGGCTGGGGCTATCGGAGGACATATTGCAGGCCACATGGTTCGTAGCGGATGCGAAGTGTCCTTGGTTGCTCGCGGCCCACACCTCGAAGCAATCCAAAAAAAGGGGCTACGGGTACTTGCTGGCGAAGATGATTTTACCGTAGCCGTAAATGCAACTAACGACCCATCAGAATTGGGTCAGCAAGACTATATTTTTATCACACTTAAATCTCATCAGGTTCCAGGCAACTTATCAGAAATAAGGCGGCTTATGGGGCCAAAAACGGTTGTACTCCCTCCAACAACCGGGATCCCTTGGTGGTACTTTTACAGCCTTGCAGGCCCTTATGAAGGTCGGAAGTTGCCGGAACTTGATTCAGAGAATCAGCAATGGGACACCATTGGCCCAGATCGTGTGATTGGGTGCGCATTCTGGACCGCGGCAGAGGTCATTGAACCGGGTGTGGTACGCCAAGATGGCCTTAGAGCCTCTTATCCGATTGGCGAACCCTCAGGCGGCGAAACGGCTCGCCTGAAACTGCTTGCAGACCTGATGACTGAGGGAGGGCTGCATGCTCCGGTTCAGAGGGACATTCGTGGGCAAATATGGACAAAAATGATCAACAGTCTTTGTTGGAACACTGCGGCATTTCTAACTGAAGCGGTTAATGGCCGCTTCTCCGAGGCTGCTGACGCCGTCGATGTTGTTCGACGCATGATGGTGGAAATGGAAACAGTCGCAGTTACTCTTGGCGCCAACATACCCACGCCTATGGAGAAGCGAATAGCCATGACGGTTGGCGCAAGCAATCACATCATGTCGATGCTTCAAGACCTAACTCGTGGCAGGCCAATTGAGCTCGACGCACTAGCAGATTCGGTGCGCGTTATGTCAGGCATTGCAAGAGTACCTACCCCGACGGTCGATACCTTGATAGCTCTTACTCGGCTGAAGGGACGGATCCGCGGCGTGTACCCGCACTAAATACTCCGAATTTACGAAGATCGAATTTGAATAACGAAGTGAGGCTGCAATGCAATTAGGCTTATTTATGATGCCCCTGCACCCGTCGTATCGTCCAATTGCAGACTGCTATGACCGTGATATTGACCAACTCGTTGCAGCCGACAGATTGGGTTTCGCTGAGGCCTGGGTTGGCGAGCACTTCACGGAGAAATGGGAAAATGCCCCAGCACCTGATCTTTTGATTGCAAAGGGTCTAGCGCTAACTTCACAAATCCAACTCGGAACTGGGGTGACACTTTTGGGAATGCATGAGCCAGTCTACTTGGCTCACCGCATTGCTATGCTAGATCACCTAGCTCGTGGCCGATTTCAATGGGGAATAGGGCTTGGCGGAATTCCAACCGACATGGCATTGATGGGCCTCGATCCGTCAACCGCACGGGACCGTGCCGCTGAAGCACTAGAGGTTATATTGGGTCTTTGGACGGTGGGAGATCAATTTGTCCATCAAGGATCTCACTTCAATGTACGGGTACCACCCTTAGACCCTGTACTTGAGCGAGGCTTCCACATGCTGCCTTTTCAGAAGCCTTACCCTCCAATAGCAATCGCCGCTAGCACTCCCAATTCAAATTCTTTGAATATTGCTGGATCACGGGGTTGGTCTCCAATGTCCAGCGCACTCCTCTCAACGGCCTATCTTCCAGGCCACTTCGAGCAAGTCGAGGCTGGAGCTGCCGCAAATGGATTAATTGCAAACCGAAGCCAGTGGCGGATTGCAAGAGACATCTTTGTTGGACCTACTTCAAAGATTGCCTACGACAGGGCTCGGAGCGTCATGGGCAGAAACTTTGAACAGCATCAACGTCACAGTCGTAAGGGCACGATTCAAGTTCAAAGTTGTAAGATTGACCCATCAATGCCAGACGAAGCGGTCGACCTCGACTATCTAATGGATAACCTTTGGATAATTGGGGATGCAGAGGAATGTGCTCAGAAAATTCGTGAATTGTATTCCAAAGTTGGTGGCTTCGGCACATTGTTATGCACAACGGTGGACTCAGACGACCCATCCTGGGATCACGAGCACTTGCATCTTCTCGCAAATGATGTCCTGCCAAACCTTGTTGACCTTCAGTAATTAGAACCAGACCAACTCAACGTTTTTGACCTGTCGCCGGAAAAAATAACAAATGATGACTAGCCCCACTTGGCCTTGAAATAACAAAGACAAATTCAAATTCTTGTTGTTTATCGTTTTTAACCCGACATGCGATTTGTGAAATCCCACGACGTCAATCGGTCCGGAATTATCTTAATAGCGTATTCGTCTTCTGCCTTACGAAGTAACATCTCTCTAAATTTTGGGGTGTCATTGGACATAAATTTCTCAATTAAATCCCTTAACAATGCTCCACCATCCATCTGCAACAAAGCTCTTCCTCGCCCTCTTACACCTCTATATGGCGGGCTA
>JAURGE010000033.1 GCA_030833925.1 Alphaproteobacteria bacterium | reverse complement strand
AGCAATCTGCAGGCATTTACTCTACCACTCCCACTGAGACTTATTTTAAGCCGAAAGATCCGGCCATCTATCAATCTAAGATTGACGCCAAAAAAGGACCCGAAACCACAGAGGAGCCATTCGGCAAAGCAACTGTGGAGACTTACACCGTCATGCACGATCGTAAGGGGCCCAGTTTTGCAATTCTATTCGGTCGTCTAGAGGACGGTCGTCGTTTTATTGCCAATACACCTGATGACCCAACATTGCTGGCAGATATGGAAAAAATGGATGCTTTGGGACTTATTGGTCATGTAAAGACAAACTCGGATGGATTAGCAACCTTTGCCCCAGAGTGACTTTGAAATAGCTGATAAATTTTTACTCTTTTTCTTTGTCGGAGCCCTCAAATGGACTTAGCCCATTCGCCTAGGGTCCAAGGTCTCGTTGACCAGCTTGAAGCTTTTATGGATCGCGAAATTCTGCCCCGTGCCAGCATTTGGCGTGAGGCAGCACTAGAAGGTCAGTATCCAGACTTTATTAGGGAAGTTCAGGATAAGGCAAAAAGGGAGGGGCTGTGGAACCTCGCAATTCCAAACCTTCCAATGGATGCGCCGGGTGAAAGATTAACGAATACGGAATTTGCGCCTTTGGCCGAAATTATGGGGCGTTTTATGGGATCGCCCAAGGCGTTTAATTGTCATGCTCCTGATGTCCCCAATATAATCATGCTAGCAGATGCGGCTAGTTCTGATCAGCGTAGACTCTGGCTTGATCCTCTGCTGAATGGTGATATCCAGTCTGCATTTGCTATGACTGAGCCGTCGGTTGCATCCTCGGATGCAACGAACATCCAAACAAGAATCAAAAAAGATGGTGATGACTTCGTAGTATCTGGCCGGAAATGGTACATCTCGGGCGCTAAAACAGCTTCTTTTCATATGGTTATGGGCATCACTGATGATGATGCGGCGCCCTCTCGAAGACAAAGCGTCGTTATAGTGCCGGCTGATAGCCCAGGCGTTCGTCTTATTAGGCCAACGCCGTTCCTAGGTTTTTCTGAGCCTGGCGCTCCAGCTTGGGAGATTGCATTTGAAGATGTTCGCGTGCCAGCCAGGAATTTATTAGGGGAGATGGGCGATGGCTTCCGTCTTGGACAAGTCCGTCTTGGTCCCGCCCGCGTTCACCACTGTATGCGTGCTATTGGTCATTGCGAAACTTTAATCCAACTTATGCAGATGCGTGCCAGAGAGCGAACGGCTTTTGGAAAAAACATCGATGAGTATGACACAACTCAGCATATGATTGCTCGAAGTCGGATAGAGATTGACCAGGCCCGGTTGTTAACATGGTCTTGTGCCTGGGTGCTCGACCAGGAGGGGTTTAAAGCAGCCCGCCAACAAGTTTCGATGATCAAAGTGGCAGTTGCAGAAGTTTACCAAAGGATAGCTGACCGCGCTTTGCAGATTTTTGGCGCTATGGGTGGGTCTGATGATACCCCTATCCGAGATGCTTTTTCATGGGCTAGGGCTCTTCGTATCTTCGACGGGCCAGATGAGGTGCATCTTCGACAGATCTACCGATTGGAACCAAAGCCGAGTGAGCCACTTGCGGCTTCGCCACAAATCTTAAAGTCTCCAGCCTAAGATTATGCGCGGTTTTCTCTCAGCCTTTTCAGTAAAAAGCTTTCGTTTCCAATGGCCAGCTGACCTCCTGTCTTCGTTCGCTCTGGAGATGGAAGTTTTGATCTTGAATTGGTTTGTCTTGGTCGAAACTAAATCAGTAACTGCTTTGGCTTTATTTGCAGGACTTCAGTATTTAGGGTCCCTGATTGCCCCAGCGATGGGGGCTCTTGCAGATAGAATTGGTCGTCGTCGAACGTTATCGACCCTTCGGGCGCTTTACACTGCTCTTGCTGTAATAATCATGATGCTAGATCTCTGCGGCTTCATGGAACCGATTTATATTTTCGTCATTGCGGCCATTGCAGGTTTAATTCGGCCCTCTGACCTTGTCATGCGTAATGCTCTTATCGGCGACACTATGCCTTCTGACAAACTGGCCAATGCCATGGGTCTCTCTCGGACCACTATGGATACTGCTCGAATGACAGGCGCGCTTGTAGGTGCTGGCTTGTTAACCATGCTGGGTCTTGGCATTGCTTACGCTTTTGTGGCTGCTCTATATTTTTTGAGCTTTGTTTTGACGCTTCGTGTCGCTCACATCGACACTGATGATGCGCCATCGACCCCGGTAAATCCATTTCGTCAGGTGTTAGACGGCCTTGCCTATGTTCGGCGAACTCCCGCAGTCCTCGCCCTTATGTGGCTTGCGTTTCTTGTTAATTTGACAGGTTTTCCACTAGTTTCGAATAGCGGTTTGCTCTCGTACGTGGCTCGTGAAGTCTATGGCCTCGATGCGACTGGACTTTCGCATCTCGCTGCTAGCTTCGGCGTAGGTTCTTTGGTTGCTTCTATTGTAATGGCTGCCACTGGCGGGGCTCGCAGGCCGATATACTTAGTATTCGGTGGTACAGTTATTTGGCACATCCTTTTGTTAGTATTTGCGTTTAGTTCTGAGAAAACCGAAGGAATGGCCCTTTTATTTCTTGTGGGCGTGGCGCAAGGCGTGGCGATGATTTCGATGGCTGTGGCATTGCTGCGACTGGCTGAAGCCAGGTTCCGTGGGCGTGTGATGGGAGTGCGGATGCTTGCAGTGTATGGCTTGCCTATGGGGCTTGCTCTCGTGGGCCCGGCCACAGACGCCCTCGGGTTTCAGGGAGCTGCCCTTGCAGCCGCAAGTTTCGGTTTGGGGATCATTGCCCTCATAGCTTTTATCTGGCGAAGAGCTCTCTTTTTTGACCAATAACCTTGCCCAAAGTTTGATAGACCTCTACTCAAAGGTAAAAGCATTTTCATCCAAGCAAGGCCACTATGAGAATTCCGACTGACCTTCATGAGGGCTACAAAAATTTTCGCAATGGTCGCTATTTGCAGGAGGTTGAGCGTTACCTCTCCCTCGCAGGTGGTCAAACACCAAAGGCAATGATTATTAGCTGTGCTGATAGTCGTGTTGATCCCGCTACTATCTTCGCTGCTGGACCTGGTGAGCTATTCGTGGTTCGGAACGTTGCAGCGCTCGTGCCACCTTATGACGAAACTGGGGGCTTCCACGGCACATCTGCCGCTGTTCAATTTGCGATTGAAAATTTGGGCGTCAAAAATATTGTGGTTATGGGACATAGTTTTTGCGGTGGTGTTCAAGCTGCGTTGGCAATGGAAGCTGATCAGCCAGTTGGCCGCTTTATTCGTCCGTGGGTCGGTCTTCTGGCAGAAGCCCGCGATGCGATGCTTAATGACCCGAATACACCTCAAGATGAAAGTGGTCGCCTGAACCTTTTGGAAAGCCTGGCCGTAGGAGTTTCAATCCAAAACCTCGGCACGTTTCCTTTTGTGCAAAAGGCGTTGAATGCAGGGCAATTAACGATACACGGTGCTAGATTTTCGATTGCTGTGGGTGAGCTGCAATGGCGCAATCCAGAAACTGGTGACTTCACCCGGGTCGACATCTAAACAACATCATTCATAAGACCTTGCGTCATCTATAACCTTTCCGTCTGATGGCAGTGACCCCGGTTTAACTAGTGAAATTGAACCTGATAGGTTGATTGATTTGGCGACTGTTGCGCCAATCTTTTCCGCTAAACTTTGGTCGTCATTTGCTATTTCGCATGCAACGGTGAACTGATCACGATGGTTTTCTGAGGTTACGGTTAAGCGAAGCTTTAGTATTTCCGGATGAGCTATGCGAACTTTCTCCAATTGAGTGGGACGCACAAACATTCCGCGAATTTTTGTGGTCTGGTCGGCGCGACCCATCCAACCCTTAATCCGTCGCGCCGTTCGCCCACAGGGGCTCTGTCCGGGCAATGCGGCCGAGAGATCGCCGGTCGCAAAACGCGTTAGCGGATAATCTTTGTTGAGAAGAGTTACGATGACTTCACCGACCTCGCCCTCAGCTACAGGCTCGCCGGAACCAGGGCGAACTATCTCAACGATGGCCCCCTCATTTAGCAGCATCCCATCCATTGCGGGACTTTCATAAGCAATTATGCCCAGATCGGCTGTGCCGTAGTTTTGTAATGGAGTGAAGCCAAACTGATCTTTGATAAGTTGCCGAAGCGACGGAGGTAACGCGCCGCCACCGACAATTGCTTTTTTGACGGACGATACGTCCGCCTGCATTTCCTGTGCCCGTTCCATTATTATCTTCAAGAAATCTGGGGTGCCGCAGAAGACATTGGCTTGAAAATGAGCCATCGCCTCGACTTGGAGGTCGGTGTTACCAACTCCAGCAGGAAATACGGCAGCTCCTAATGACCGGGCCGCGCTATCTAATAGCCACGCGCCAGGGGTTAGGTGATAGGAAAAGCTATTGTGGACGAGGTCTCCTTTACGTACCCCTGCTGCATGAAGTGCTCGAGCGCCTCGCCAAAAATCGTCACTTTTGCCTTCCGGTTCACAGATAGGCCCTGGTGAACGGAAAACTCGGATGAGATTGCCAACCGCAGTCGCATTCATGCCTCCAAAGGGAGGTTGCTTCGTCTGTGCGTCAACAAGGTCACTCTTGTAGGTTATAGGCAATTGCGCCAGTGCCTCGCGGCTATCAATAGCGAGGGGATCGATTTCCTTAAATAAGGCCGCAAAATAGGACGTATTGGCTTTTGCGTGCGCAATTTGGTTTGGCAATGATGCCATTAGCTCCGCCTCACGGCTGTCCTCTGACATTGTATCTTTTGAATCGAAATAATCTGACACGTTATGGCCCCCAATATTGATTGCGGTAGCCTAGCAAATCACCTTCCCAGGACGAAGTGGCTACTTCAGTCTTCGATGCCGTCTATGACCGCTATAGAAAGTCCTACGGAGAAGCCAGTACGCGTAAGCGCAGCAATGTCACGCTCGCGACGTTCTTCTCGCGTCTGTTGATCTAAACGCCAGGGGCCCAGGCGACGGCGCTGAGCGTAACGGATTGCTGCTACGCGTTCAGCATCGTCTTCTGACCTTGAATCCAGCTCATCAAGTGCTTCTGCTGCTAGCTGTGGCTCTATGCCGCTCATAGCTAATTTAGCAAGCGCCTGCCGTTTTGATGCCCCGCGTCGCCTGAGAGCGGCAGCTTTTCCCGCAGCGAAAGTTGCATCATCTATGATGTTTAGTTGATCAAGCTCATGCATTGCAGCACTGATTATTTGGCGCGCTGCCTCGTCTTCTAGACCTTTTCTGCGAGCACGACGCTCGAGTGTGCGCTGTATGCGAGCGCGAGGGCCACCATACCGATCTAGGTATGCTAATGCTGCTCTGATATAGCCCAAAAGCTCACGACTGGGCTTATCTTTTGTCTGCTTCAGAGTATTCTCGTTGACAACTGGGTCCACCATGCCTTTATTGACCTTTTTCAATTGCGGGCATCCTTTTAAACAAGGCCCCCGCGCAACCCAGGAGATGACAGTGACCGACAGTGTCATGCCGACCTACGGCGTGCGTGATATCGCATTTGATAGAGGCGAAGGCGTTTATCTGATGGACACTGCTGGGCGACGATTCCTGGATTGCGGTTCTGGTATCGCAGTCACGTCGGTCGGCCATGCTCATCCGCATCTTGTGCAGGCTCTGAAAGCGCAAGCTGAAAAGGTTTGGCATACGTCGAACCTTTATGAGATCCCTGGGCAAAAAAAAGCTGCTCAGCGTTTGACTGATAATTCTTTCGCCGATCTGGCATTCTTCTGCAACTCCGGTGCAGAAGCGAACGAGGCGATGATTAAGATCATCCGTAAGGGAATGGCAGCGAAGGGGCATCCAGAAAAGCACCGCATAATAACAATCGAAGGCGCCTTTCATGGAAGGACGCTGGGGACTTTGGCTGCAGGCAATAATCCCAAGCATCTTGAGGGTTTTGGGCCCAAAGTTGAAGGTTTTGATCACGTTCCATTCGGCAATTTGAATGCTCTTAGGGATATGATCGGTCCCGCAACCGCTGGCGTAATAGTCGAGCCTGTCCAAGGCGAGGGTGGCATCCGGGCAATGGACATAGATTATATTAAAGGCGTCCGAGCAGCTTGTAATGAATTCGGCATCTTTATGGGTGTTGACGAGGTGCAGTGCGGAATGGGTAGGACGGGTAAGCTGTTTGCTTATGAGTGGTCCGGTGTGAAGCCTGATGTTATGGCTCTCGCGAAGGGACTTGGTGGAGGCTTCCCCGTTGGGGCATGCCTGGCTACTTCGGAGGCAGCGGCCGGAATGATTGCTGGTACCCATGGTTCAACTTTCGGAGGCAACCCTTTGGCTGCTGCAGCAGTGAATGCTGTATTAGACATCCTATTGGCCGAAGGTTTCCTTGAAGAGGTTCAGCGTAAAGCCAAGATATTCCGCGATGGGTTGGAGGCGGTGGCTAAGGGTCATCCGAATGAAATTACCGAAGTACGTGGAATGGGCCTGATGCTTGGTGCCCGCGTGACAACACCGAACGGGGAAGTTGTAGCAGCTTGCCGCAAAGAAGGTTTGCTGACGGTACCCGCTGGAGATAATGTTGTTCGGTTCCTGCCACCTCTAATCATTTCTGAAGCTGAGATAGCAGAAGTGCTTGGTGCGTTTGATCGCGCTCTAAAGGCTTCTGCTAAGGTGGCATGATCGAAGGCCGAAAGGTTAAGCACTTTCTCGACCTAGCCGAATTCGACAAAGGCATCCTTACCAACATCATGTTGCAAGGGGCCCAGTCAAAGTTGGGTGAGGCCGACTTGTCGCGCGCTCTTGCCGGCAAGACTGTGCTTATGATGTTTGAAAAGCCATCAACCCGGACACGCGTCTCGTTAGAAACTGCTGTAAAGCAGATGGGCGGCCAGACAATCGTTTTAAACCCCACAGACAGTCAACTTGGTCGCGGTGAAACTATTGCAGACACGGCACGGGTATTATCACGTTATGTAGACGCTATTGCGCTGCGAACGCATGCTCACGACAACCTTTTAGAATTGGCAAAATATTCGACCGTACCGGTTATTAATTTGTTGTCGAGTTGGTCTCACCCTACACAGCTTATCGCCGACTTGATTACTTTGTATGAGCGATTTGGCGACCTTTCCAAGCTAAAGGTGGCCTGGTCGGGAGACGGCAACAATGTTCTCCATTCTTGGATACATGCTGCAGCAAAATTTGGGTTTGAGCTCCAAATTGCTTGTCCTAAAAAAAGGATGCCCGACAGCAGGGTGTTAAATTGGGTGCGCGAAGTTGGTGCAAATGTTTCGGTCACTGATGATCCAATAGTCGCGGTAACAGATGCTGACGCGGTCGTCACTGATGTTTGGGTTTCAATGGGCGAGGAGCATAAAGGGTCAGCACTTCTCAAGTTGCTCGAACCTTTCCGTGTTACTGAAGTTCTTATGAAAAGAGCCAAGCCAACAGCAATTTTTATGCACTGTCTCCCTGCGAAGCGCGGTCAGGAAGTAGCTGATGCTGTTCTAGATGGTCCGCAGTCTGCCGCATGGGATGAAGCAGAGAACCGTCTGCATGCGAACAAAGGTATTTTGGCCTGGTGTTTAGGTTGATCTTATGGTCGACCCTGCCATAAAAAAATTGCGAGATCTTAGCAGTGATTATGTCTTGCCCTTTCAACTTGTAGAGAGCGGCCTTCGAGGTCGCTTTGTGCGGTTAGATAATTCTGTCGATAAAATTTTGGGCCAGCATAACTATCCAGAAATTCCATCTGTGCTCCTGGGTGAAGCATTAGCGCTTACCGCGATTTTGTCTGCGACTGTTAAGTTTAATGGCAAGTTTTCGCTCCAAGCGCAGTCGCAGAGCCAGGCAGCAATGAGAACTCTGGTAGCCGACGTTGATACAGCAGGGCATCTTCGAGGTTACGTTGGTTTTGATCCTGAAGCCGTTAAAGAACTGGATGAAAATTCAACTCTGGCGCGAATTTTCGGAGGTGGTTATTTAGCCTTCACCGTAGAGAGAGGTGGTGGCGAGGGGCGATATCAAGGTATTGTGCCGCTTGAGGGTGAAACTCTTGCTGACTCGGTTCATCACTATTTTAGACAGTCAGAGCAAATCCCTACTGGTATCCGCCTTGCATGCCATAAAAATCCAGATGGGCGCTGGTGCGCCGCTGGTCTTTTAGTTCAGCGCGTACCGGATAGTGGCGGTGAACCAATTGCTGGTGGCGACCATTTTCCTCAAACAGATCCAGAAAATTGGGAGCAGGACGAGGGGTATATGCGCGCTATGGCGCTTATGTCGACGCTCAAAGATAACGAGATGACCTTAGAGAATCTCTCTCCTGAAAAGCTGCTCTTCCAGCTTTTTCATGAAGATGGGGTCCGTATATGGGAGCCAACTTCAATAACGGGCGAGTGTGCCTGCCCACCAAAAAAATTTCACGAACTTCTTGGGAGGCTACCCCGACAGGAAGTGAATGAATGTAAAGTGGATGGGGTCGTCAGTGTCACATGCGAATTTTGCGGAAAGATGGAGAGCTTTGACGATGCGGCCTTGGATAAAATTTTTAGCGACATCTAGTCTCTTACTGCTACTAGCGTGTGCTCAATCTCCATCTGTGTATCAGTCAGCGCCAATAGAATTGTCAGCATCGCCCACTTGGCGTGCAGTGGCAGACAGGTTGCAAGTTGTTGAGGCTCTTGGAGTATCGCAACCCGATCCAAAAATATCGTCTCTCCTCGCTGAACCGCCAGTTGAAACGTTACGCCGATGGGTTCAGACCCGCATTATAACCGATAAAAGTACTAGAGGCCTCATCGTCGCCACCATACAGAAGGCTGAAGCAACTCAAAGCAAACCCGTTGGTAAATCCAACGTGTTAAGCATTTTTGATAATAAACCAACAAACAGGCGGGCCATTAACCTCGTTTTGACTTTGAGTGCGTTCGACTCGGAGAATAAAGAAGTTGGTAAAGTTAATGTTGAAGTGCAGGTCGCCTCTAATTTTTCTGATAATAGCGAGCCTAAAAATCAGCGATTACAGTGGGAACAATTAGTTACAAGAGCTATAGAAAATTTGGATATTGAACTCGCTCGCCAGTTGCCAAAAGGTTTTCCTGACTTTGAAAAGCTAAGGTGAAAGGATGTCTTTATACCTGCTAACTATACTGTCACTCGTACAAGGTATTACAGAATTTTTGCCAATCTCTTCGTCAGCGCATTTGGTACTGACGCGTTGGCTGTGGACAGGTTCGGGTACAGACGCCGCTTTAAACTTGGCGCTTGATGTAGCGCTGCACGTCGGAACCTTAGCCGCTGTGATGCTTTATTTTCGGGCTGATGTACTTGCTTTGTTGCGTGGTACTTTTCATTTAATCACAGGGCGCCGGGATAGTGAGACACAGCTTGCTTGGTTGGTTTTATTGGCAACACTCCCAGCGATCATAGCTGGTTTTCTTCTGAAGTCTCTTATCGAAACTAACCTTCGGGGCGTTGAAATCATAGCGTGGACCACGCTTGGTTTCGGAATACTACTATGGTTTGCGGATAGAACATCAACGAATGGACGCGTTTCTGATCTTGATTGGAAGAAAGTCCTTTTGGTTGGTTTTGCGCAAGCTTTTGCTCTGGTGCCGGGGGTTAGCCGTTCCGGTATCACAATTACAGCTGGGCGGTGGCTTGGTCTGGGTAGGGAGGAAGCAGCTCGATTTGCATTGCTCCTGTCATTGCCAACAATAGCAGGGGCTGCCGTCCTTTCAGCTTTGAAATTGGATGCCTCAAATGCATCAATCATAGTTCAAGATGCGTTGATAGGAGCCGCTATTGCGTTTGTTACAGCCTATATTGCTATTTCCTTGATGATGGTTTGGTTGCGAAAAGCAACCTTCACTCCTTTTGTCGTGTATCGGGTATTATTAGGCGCAGTACTACTGTTCGCAGTTTATTTTTAGAGTTCAGCCGGATTAACCTCGCGCGCTAATGGTTCGCCTCTGGCGTAGCGTTGGATATTATCAAGAAATAAGGCATCCCAGCGTGGCCGAACACCGTCGCCACCAAATGAGGTGTGAGGGGTTAAACGCACCTTCGGATGGGACCACAGAGGATCTTCCACAGGCAACGGTTCCGTGTGGAATACATCTAATACCGCAGTTGAAATAATACCTTTATCCATAGCCCGTATCAGTGCTGCGTCTTCAATTACGCCACCCCGAGCAATATTCACCAGGATGGCTCCTGGCTTTACCGCATCTAAAAAATCTTGATTGATCATTCCTCGCGTCTGCTCGTTAAGGGAGCATGCGAGCAAGATTACGTCAGCTTCTGCTGCAAATGTCTTTGCGTCAGCTGCAACTCCGGCGCGATCAATAAAAGCGTCGGTTGCGGGTGAGCGACGGATGACCGAAACATGGGAACCGAAGGCCTTGGCCCGCTCAGCAACGGCGCTACCGATTGGGCCATACCCGAAAATAAGCCACTTCATGCGTGACAACTCACGGAATGGTGTGATTTTCCATGTGCGTCCCGCTTGTTGTTCACGTTGAAGTTGGATCGGATGGGTAAGCGATAAAACTTGGGCCATTGTGTACTCAGCAATGGCAATGCCTTGAGCGCTAGAGTTGCATATCCGGATGCCTTTTGCTGCTATCTGACTGTAGGCGGGTGCATCTAACCCTGCATTAAACGTCTGGAGCACATCTAGGCTCTTCATCTCTAATGCAACCTGAAAACCCATTGGCAGCAGCCCCTCAGAACTGAGGTGTTGTGAGAACCAGAGATAGTCGGCCTCGATTTCGGAAGCAGGCACATTACCACCATGAAATTTGCCGTCCTTATTGAAGGTCAAGATTTCTAGATCTAACCCAAGGGGGTGGAGTTGTTCACCAATATGGGCAAGTGAATTTTCGTACATAGCAAGGCGGACTGTCATTTGCTCAGGGCTCCAACAGGGGCAGTAAATTTTTAAACGCTAAAGGTTCTTGATACATAATGGGAGGTCCTTCCTCCCCATAATTTCAATTCTTTTTAAAGGTGGTGCAAAAAGTGAAGACTCGCTTTAATCGGCAATATACAGGCACCCAATCTTGGTTGTGTTGCTTCAGGTTGGTTTGCGAGCTCCAAAATTAATTTTCACTGATGCTGTAACCAGCACGTGCAATCAGAGCTTGCGCAGCAGGTGATTTCATAAAGTTCAGAAATTCTGCCGCTTTGGGGGAAGCATTAATAGTTAAAACAGCGTCTTGTGCGATGGGTTGGTAGAGATTTCTCGGTAGAGGCCAAAAATTACCCTCAGCACTATCCTGCGCTTGAGCTTCAGATACGAGTGCGTATTCTGCTGAACCTGACCACGCAAATTGGAATGCTTGAGCAACGCTTTTGCCGCGGACCAATTTAGTTGAAAGATGATCCATTAAGCCGAGAGCTGAAATCGCTTCGATTGCGGCGGCGCCGTATGGTGCTGTGGTTGGGTTAGCGATTGCGAGACGTTGAAAGTGGCCAGAGGCCAGTGTGTCTGCATTTGGTATGGGGCCGCGTCTTGAGTAAAGCACGAGATTACCTAGAGCATAGGTAAAGCGACTGCCCGAAATGGTTAGCCCCTCCGCTTCTAGTCTCGCTGGCCTTTCCTGATCGGCCGCCAAAAAAGCCTCGAACGGAGCGCCCTGCGTTATTTGAAGGTAAAGAGCACCAGTGGATCCGATGACTATAGCTATCTTGCCATTTCCATCAGCCTCAAAATCATTGGCTAAAGCCTCAGCCACTTTGGCAAAATTTGCAGCAACAGCAATTTTCACAGGATCTGCATTGGCAGTTGAGCTAAGCAGAAATCCTAGGAGGATGAGGGCGTTACGCCCAATCACAGAACCTTGCCCGGGTTAAAGATTCCATTGGGGTCGAGCGCGTGCTTGATCCGTTTCATAAGTTCTAGGTCAAGGGCGGGCTTGAAGTACTGAAGCTCTTCTACTTTCAGTTTCCCAATGCCATGTTCGGCCGAAATGGAGCCACCCATATCAACTACAATTTCATGCACCGCATGGTTGAGCTTTTCCCAAAGCCCAAGAAATTTGTTTCGATCCATATTCTCAGGCTGGGTGATGTTATAATGCAGGTTGCCGTCACCTGCGTGACCGAAGGCGCATATTCGTGAACCTGGGATGGTGGTTTCAACGACAGGAGCAGCGCGTTTCATAAACTCTGGGATGCGGGATACCGGGACCGATATGTCGTGTTTGATACTTGCACCTTCAGGGATCTGCCCCTCAACAACGCCCTCACGAATGCGCCAAAATGCGCGAGTTTGGGCTTCGCTTTCAGCAATGGTGGCATCAAGTATCAACCCGTCTTCGTAAGCTTGCCCAAGGGCCTCTTCAACAATTAAACGCAGCCCACTGTCTGCGCGCCCGGCGCTTGCACGAAACAACACATAGTGATCATAGGGCTGATCGAATGGGTCGCGGCAACCATGTACATGTTTGCAAGCGAGATGAATGCCAAAACGCTCGATAAGCTCGAATGCCGATATTTGATCGCCGGTTGCTGCACGAAGTCTGGATAATAACTCAATGATGCCCTCAATATCGCGAACCGCGCAGAAAACTGAAACTTCATCTTTTGGCTTTGGAAACAACTTGCATGTCGCTGCTGTAATAATCCCGAGTGTTCCTTCCCCGCCAACAAAAAGATGTTTTAGGTCGTAACCTGTATTGTCTTTGCGAAGGCGCTTTAAATTATTCCAAATTCGGCCATCTGGCAGGACAACTTCTAAGCCTAGAACTAAGTCACGCGCATTGCCGTAACGCAGTGTGTTAATTCCTCCCGCATTAGTCGACAAATTTCCGCCTATTTGACAGGAACCTTCAGCGCCCAACGACAGAGGGAATAGCCTGTCTTTTTCAGCAACTGCTGCCTGGATGTTTTGCAGGATACAGCCAGCTTCGACTGTAATGGTAAAGTCCAGTGTGTCGATATCACGGATACGGTTCATGCGAGACAGTGAAAGGAGCACTTGACCATCCGGAGTTGCTCCACCACAGAGGCCTGTATTGCCACCTTGCGGAGTAATTGGGACGCCCATTTCGGCACAAACCTTTACAACTCCAGCTACTTCTCCCGTTGATGCAGGTTTAACAACCAAAAGAGCTGAACCACGGTAGAGGCCTCGCGGTTCTACTAGCATGGGGGCAATTTCTTCAGCGCCATCCATAAGGCCAGCGGGCCCAACGACGGCAAGGAGACGCGTCTTGAGGTCGGAGGTGGTAGTTGGTGTCGGCGCTTCAGGCATCAATTTAATCCGCGCAATTTGTTATAGCAGAGAGTTAGGGTTCTGGGCTGGAAATGCAACGCTGCAATTTTTTCTGAATTTGCATCTATCTAGGGTTTCAGTTGCTTCAACTATGAGATCCGCCCCAGGCGATAAAATAGCTATTTAGAAAGTCAGGTTTTCCATACTGCAGTTCTGGTCCCCCATTAATAACCCTCACAGCACCCCCGGCCGCTTTTAAGACTGCATGGGCGGCGGCCGTGTCCCATTCCATTGAACCCCCATAGCGTGGATAGACATCAGCATCTCCTCGCGCAATCAGACAAAATTTAATAGAGCTGCCAGCGTCAACCTGCTTGGTGACATTATATTTTTCGAGAAAACGTCTAACATCTGTTGATTGGCCATAGGTTCGACTTAATGCAACGATAATCCCTTCCTCGGGAAAGTCTCTGACTTGGATGGTTTTGCGGTTTCTTTCAGCAGTTTCCATCCAGGCTCCTTCGCCGACCTTTCCGGCATACATCTCGTTAGAAGCAGGAGAGTATACGACGCCAAGTATAGGTGACCCATTCTCTATAAGGCCAATATTGACGGTAAATTCTGGGATTTTTTTAAGGAATTCCTTCGTGCCGTCCAAGGGGTCGACTAGCCAGAACCGACCACCCGAAATGTCAGGTGCCCTTCCTGCTGCGACTTCTTCCTCGGCTACAATTGGGATATTTTCGGTAAGCTGACCTAATCCCTTAATGATAATCTTCTCAGCAGCAATATCTGCTTCGGAAACCTGGCTGCGGCGCCCGTCATCTTTGGTGCGCGTGGCAACCTTGTCGGCATTGAAGAAAGGCATAATGGCTTCTCCTGCCTCACGGGCAAGATTGGCGATGCTATCAAGAAGTGAGATGCCAGGCATATTAATCGAGGCCGTTTGAAAAGAATTTCTGAAGGCCTTTGATAGCCTCTGCTGCAGCTTCAATCTAGGTTTAAGAATTGTGCGCGTTTGAGGTGTTGTGATTAGTCTTTGTTTTTTGCTAGCAAACCCGGAAAGAAATCCGAAAAGTCATAGGGTCAAGAACTCTTTTAAATGATTGGAATAGATCTCAGGTTGTTCCATATATGCCGCGTGGCCTGCATTTGGGATCGTAATTAGGTGTGCGCCTGGAACAGCGTCGGCAACAGCTTTTGTCGCAATTGTAGGAGCAATTTTGTCATTGGCTCCCGCAACCACCAGAGTAGGCTGCTCAATTGTAGGCAATATTGCGGCGTTGTTCGCATTTTTTAGGAGATGGATTGCGCCTTCGTAACCGGTTACTCGGATTTCACCCGCAATAGAAGCTACTTCCTCAAATACTGGGCTATCTTCACCAACCATACTTTTTGCGCGCGCTCTGCCAAAAGTCTCATCATCCATCTGTCGTCGTTCAGCAAGTCGCATATCGTAACCTGAAGGATCATCGGATCCGAACGAAACCTTGGTTGCAGATAGCACTAATCGCTTGACCCGCATTGGTGCCAACCTTGCAATCCATGGCGCCACTGCTCCTCCCATTGAATGACCAACAAGACTGAACTCTCCAATCCCCATATTATCCAGCGCTGAGAGAAGGGCTTTCGCAAAGTCGTGAGTTGCGGGCCTGCCGCCAGGAAAGTCATCGCTATCCCCGTAGCCGGGGCAATCCCAAGCGATCACATGGTAACTTTCAGACAGATTTATCAATTGGCGTGACCATGATTTTGATGAGCCACCAAGTCCATGAAGAAAAACCACGGCTGAGCCTTGCCCTGACTGTCTCAGAGCTATAGAGCCCTTTTGTGTCTTTTGTCGGATAACTTGGTTCATCTGTGACGCTCCCTTTCAAGGATCACTTCTCGTCGCCAAATATAAAGACCAGCTCCGGCGACTATGGCTGCACCAACACAAGTCTGAATGTTGGGCAAGTCTCCCCAAACGACGTACCCAATTCCTACTGCCCAAATTAAGGCTAGGTATTTTAAGGGCGCCACGATAGCACCTGATGCGAATTTAAAAGCTGCAATTGTTAAACGATTGGAAGCTGCCAACATTGCAGAGGCAGCTAGAAGTAAGAGCCAGGCTTCAGCTGGTACTGGTGTTGCACCCATTAGAGGTAGGCTACAGAAGCCACCTAACATAGCTATAAACATTGTCCAGAACAGGATTGCAGGTCCGCCATCTATGCGGCCAAGCGATCGGGTGGAAATGTCACGAAGGGCAGCGAAAAACGCAGCGCCTAATGGTGCTAGGACCACCCATCCAACTTCTTTAAAACTGGGTCCAACGATGATCATCGCTCCCAAAAAACCCGTGAACGTGGCTATCCATCGCCGCCAACCAACTCGCTCTTTAAGCACCAGTGCTGAAAGTGCCGTTGTCATAACTGGCGACACAAAGATTACCGCGAGAGCATCTGCTAATGGCAAAGCTTGGAAAGATAAGATTACGAGCACGCTGGTCGCTAGCGCTAAGATAGCACGGAGAAAATTGCGCTTAGGTGCGTTGCTGCGAAGAGATGATAATGAACCACCTTCAAGTCTGAGTATTAGAAATACAAAGGGCAGTGAAAACAGTCCTCGCCAAGCCATGACATCGCCTGGGTGTAGTGAACCCAAAAGCCATTTTGTTATGGCATCGTTGCTTGTCAGCAGCACTGTTCCGACGACCATGCATAAAATGCCCTTTAATGGGGCGTCGATTAGCGACGAAGGCGTCATGTGAGCGCTTTCTATATAGGATTAACAACTATACCATCTCATCAGCGCTGAGCGAGGAGTGTACTTATGGCCAAGACGCGTACTTCCAGTGTCCGTTTTCCCAACGATGGGCTGGTAGAGATTCCCTATGATATCTACACAGACCCCGATCTTTACAGGGATGAGATTTCAAAAATTTATCGCGGAGCAACGTGGAACTACGTCTGTCTTGCAGCTCAAATTCCTAATCACGGCGACTTCGTAACGAGTTATGTGGGAGAAACACCAGTAATTGCGACCCGTGATCGTGAGGGTAGCATTCATGTAATGGAGAACCGCTGCGCTCACCGCGGGGCCCTTGTTTGTTTGAAGAACAAAGGGAACGCGAAACTTCTATCATGTGTTTATCACTCATGGACATATAAGCTTGACGGCAGTCTTCATGGCGTTGCCTTTGAAAATGGCGTGGGCGGGAAGGGGGGGCTTCCTGAAGCTTTCAACAAAGCAACTAATGGTTTGAAGCGGCTTAAGGTCACTGAATTCTGTGGTCTTGTGTTTGCGACGTATTCTGATGAAACGCTAGATTTTGAGACATACGTAGGTCCCGAGATAGCCAATCACATCCGCTCGATTTTAAGTAAACCCCTAGTTTACCTGGGCCGGAACGTCCAGGTGCTGCCGAATAATTGGAAAATTTACAATGAAAACTTGCGTGACAGTTACCATGCAAGCTTGCTGCATACATTTTTCAACACCTTCAAACTGAACCGTCTCTCCCAAGAGGGTGGAATTGTTGTTGGTGCAGGTGGGGGTAGCCATATTAGTTATGGAAAAAGTAAGACTGGAGTTGATCATGAGGGCTATAAAGCAGAAGGCATCCATTCGCTTAAGGACATGCAATTAAAAGATCCGTCACTCCTGGATGCGCTGGATGAGTCAGGCGAAGGAATGACAACTCGTATTCTTTCGGTGTTTCCAAGCCTTGGGCTTCAATGCCATTACAATTCCATTGCTATCCGCCAGGTACTGCCAAAAGGAGTAGGAGAAACAGAACTTGTCTGGAACCATGTGGGTTTCGTTGACGATGATGAGGCTATGCGTGAGCGCCGATTGAAACAGTCTAATCTTGTGGGCCCAGCTGGATACATTTCTATGGAAGATGGATGTATCGGTGGGTTTGTGCAGCAGGCTATTAGGGGTGTATCGGGAGAGGTTGGGATCGTGCCGATGGGTGGGTCGGGAACAGAGTCTACCGATGCGCGCGCGACCGAGGTTTCTATTCGGGGTTTTTGGAGAGCCTACCGAGATTTTATGGGTATGTGATGCAGATAAGTGACCGTGATCTTTATTTTCGAATAGAACGGCTTTACGCCCGGTATCAACGCTGCATCGATGATGATGAGTTGGAGTTGTGGCCTAATTTTTTTGCCGAAAAAAGTAGATATAAGATTATCTCATCGGAAAATTACGAGCAGGGACTTCCGCTTGGAATTATAGATGCAGATTCAAAATCGATGCTTGAGGATCGCGTTGCATCTATCCGACGCGCAAATATCTTTGAGGATCATCGCTACAAACATTTCGTATCTGCGATTGAAGTAACTGAGATCGCGGGATCTATCGTATCTATTATAGCCAATTATCAGGTTGTTCGGATCGATATCCGCGGAAATGCAATGTTGTTCAGCGTTGGTCGTTACAAAGACAAAATTTCATTTGATCAGGATCCACCAGTCTTCCTAGAAAAACTGGTGATTTTCGATAATCAGCGAGTGGATACGCTCCTCGCTTTGCCACTGTAAAAGAGGTGAAATCTGATGTCTTTGAAGCTTCCTGGACAGCTAGTGTCCACAGATTGGTTAGAGGAAAACCTTGATCATCCTGAGCTCCGAATTTTAGACGCGACAGTTCATCTGCACCCTGCTGCCGATAACCAAATGCGTATGGAGTCAGGCATAGCTGATTATGGGGCTGGTCATATTCCAGGCGCGGTATTTGCTGA
Source organism: Alphaproteobacteria bacterium (assembly GCA_030833925.1). Lineage (GTDB taxonomy): Bacteria > Pseudomonadota > Alphaproteobacteria > Bin95 > Bin95 > VMCJ01. Next base: position 10,369 of record JAURGE010000033.1, on the reverse strand, counting down.
TCTGATTCAGAAGCTTTCGGACGAAGGAAGTCCACTTCGCTTCACACTGCCTACCCCAGAGCGATTTGCAACCAATATAGGAAACTTGGGTGTGGGCGATGAAAGCATCGTCGTTATTTACTCAGGTGGATCTATGTCATGGGCGCCTAGGCTGTGGCTCATGCTTAAGGCATTTGGCTTTGATAATGCGGCTGTTCTTGATGGTGGCTGGAGAAAATGGTCATCAGAGGGTCGACCCACATCAAATCAACCCGAGAGGTATCCGAAGGCAAAATTTACTCCACACTTTCGAGAGGGGATTTTTGTTAACCAATTGGCTGTTGAGAAAGCGCGTGGCGATGATGGCAGCATCGTTGTGAATGCTTTATCGCCCGCACAACATTCTGGTAAAGGCGGACCACATTATGGTCGACCTGGCCGAATTTCTGGGAGTGTAAACGTTCCTGCGGCTGCACTACTTGATTCACACACGTTTGCCTTTCGTCCGGCAGGAGAAATTGCAGAGGCTTTTGATAGTGTCGGCGCAACGCATGAGAAGCGTCTTTTCATTTATTGCGGTGGCGGCATTGCTGCCTCGCAAGTTGCATTTGCGCAGGAACTAATAGGGCGTCGCCCTGCCGCCGTTTATGACGCTTCTCTCCAGGAGTGGGCACGCGATGCCAATGCTGCGATGGAGACTGATTGATAATCCCCATTGTGGTTAATAGCTGTCAGTTGCAAATTTTTAACGCACTGGAGTGTCTGCCGTTTTGAAATGGCGCGTTAAATCAAAACAGCAGACACAAACAGAGATATCTTTATGAGTTTTCTGGTTTAGTAGTTACTCAACTCGGAAATCGCGCATGATCTCTGGTTTGATTTTGAGGCCATGGCCAGGTGCCTCCGGAGCCGTCATTACGCCATTTACCGGTTTTGCCCAGTCCACCCAAATATCAGCGAGTAGTCCCATGTCCTCGATAATTTCTGGGTTTGGAATCGAGGCCATCAGGTGGATCATAAGTTCTGGATAGAGATGTGGTGCAATCTTTAAGCCAAAGGTATCGGCAATTACGGAGATTTTGCGAAGTTCGGTTAGCCCACCTCTGATAACATCTGGTTGTAGGATTGGGCAGACTGGGTTTTGGAAGAATGGTTTAAGATCAAAGCGGGTGAAATGGCTTTCACCTCCAACAACTCGGATGTCGAGGGCATTTGCTACTCTGAAATATCCCTCAAAGTCATCTGGAACGACGGGTTCCTCCAGCCAATACACTCCATGGTCTTGTATTTTTTTGCCCATAAGAATTGCGTGATCTGCTGTGTAAGCCATGTTTGCATCAACCATAATGTCGATGTCGTCGCCAACCGCCGCCCTTACTTGGCGCACGTTCTCTACGTCTTCTCTATCACCCCAATTATGTCCGATTTGCATTTTGATTGCAGAGAAGCCTTCGCGCTTAAACCGGAGTGCTTTTTCAATCATTCCCTCTCGTGTCATGCCGCGCCAAACACCAGAGCCGTAGGCTTTGATTTGTGGCTGCACATGCCCCCAGAGACGGTGGAGTGGCAGGCCAGCTGCTTGGCCCACGATATCCCATAGTGCTACGTCAATTGCTGACAGTCCGAGCACTGGTGCACCGCCACGGCCATCCGCGAGTGATGACTTCCAAAGATCTCGCCATATCCCCTCTACTTCGGTTGCATCCCGTCCTATGACTTGCCGCTGATGCATTTCTTTTATTGCTGACCTAGTTGTCCGCATGCCTTCGCGAAGATAGAGCTGATAGCCAAGGCCGACATGCCCGGCCGCGGTTTCAATTTCGCAGACAAGGATGTCACGAGGCTTGCTATAGCCTGCCTGAAATGCAGGCTGTTCGGCATAAGGTACGGTTAGAAGGGTAACGCGCAGGTCTTTTATCGTTAAATCGCCCATAGTGCTCAGACCCCTTCAACAATAAAAGCTTGGAAGTCTGCAGCATTCTCCCGGGCAGCCTTAGCCTCGGCATATTCTGGCGAGTCCCAAAAAGCTTGAGCCGCTTCGACGCTTTCAAACTCTAGCAATACTACCCGCCGTGTTTCCTCAGCGCCCTCCAATGTTACTGTCTTGCCACCTCGTGCGATGAACTTACCTCCATTGGTAGAGATAGCATTTGGTGTAAGAGATTGATATTTTTTGAATTTTTCAGGATCAGTTACGTCGACGCGTGCGACTATGAAAGCTGGCATGATATCTTCCTAAATTAGCAGAGCCTCTTGGAAGCGTATGATGGATCCTACAACTGCTTAGGGAAAGAGGAGATTTTTGTTTGAGTAATGGAGTATCATTTACACTTATCGTTTTGCTGCCTTCGGAGTAGGTCAGCAAAGATTACTCATGGGTACCTTTATTACTCTGTTTCGGGAGAAAGCGCAGGACAGTACGAACTTTTTAAAGGGTTGGTTTCACTTTTAGCCCCGCAGACGCTAGCTACTTTTTTTAGATCGCACCCCTGTTTAGCGAACGGACATTGTGTTCTATTTTTATGAAGTTGAAGGAGAAACCATGAATCTCCGCTTCAGTGCCAGCGATTTAGCATTCCGAGAGCAGGTGCGTGCTTTTTTCCGCGAGCATTTGCCGGATGACATACGGTTAAAGACTTTGAACAGCGAGGCTCTTGCCCGCAATGATATTATGCGATGGCACAGCATCCTTCATAAGCGTGGCTGGGTAGCCCCTAACTGGCCAAAGGAATATGGGGGGCCTGGATGGTCAGTCACGCAGAAGTATATTTTTGATGAAGAGCATGGACTCTCTGGCGCACCACGACTGATACAGTTTGGGCTTGGCATGTGCGGCCCAGTATTGATGGCTTTTGGGACCGAGCTTCAAAAGAGTTACCACCTACCACGCATACTTTCTGGCGAGCATGTTTGGGCTCAGGGTTATTCAGAGCCAGGTGCGGGATCGGACCTTGCCAGCCTCAAAACTCGGGCGCGGCTGGACGGAAATGAATGGGTTATTTCTGGTCAGAAGTTATGGACTACCCAGGCCCACATGGCAGATTGGGTCTTTCTACTTGCGCGCACTTCAGATGAACCGAAGAAGCAGCTTGGTATTTCCTTTTTTCTCATACCCTTAGATAGTCCTGGCATTGAAATTCGACCGATTCACCTTTTGGATGGGCTGCACGAAACTAATGCTGTCTTTTACGACGACGTGCGTATACCTAAAGCTAATATTGTTGGTGAGCCTGGAGCGGGCTGGACAATAGCGAAACATCTCCTCGCTCATGAGCGGATGGCTGGAGGCGCTCTAGGACAGCACAAATTGATTTTATCTCAAATCAAAGCAATCGCGGCAGAAAGTATGCGCCTGAATGGAAAACCTTTGGGCCAAGATGCAACCTTTGCGCGTCGTATAGCAGAAGTGGAAGGGGACCTTAGAACGCTGGAAGCGCTAACCTTAAAGGCGCTTGCTAAAGTTTCAGCAGATAGGGCCCTGGGTGCAGAGGCCAATGTGATTAAGATACGAGGCACAGAAGTCCTGCAGCGTCTAACCGAACTTCGAATGGAGGCACTTGGTCCTGCTACATTGCCTTATGATATTGACGCTTTGGAAGGCGGCTGGGGTAATCGTCCAGCGGTTGGTGATCCGAGGGAGAATGGGATTGCACCTCGGTATCTGCACATGCGTAAAGTTTCCATATATTCTGGATCAAATGAAATACAGCACAACATCATTGCTAAAACAGTTTTAGGTCTTTGAGCTAAGAATTCTGTGGCCAGGTACCCATCAAACGCGCGGAGTTTTAGGATAAATAGGAATTGCTGCCCGCCCAAACACCAGAGTAGTCCAAGATTTGGCGGGCATATTAGGAAATATTATCAAAGGAGGGTCTGTTATGGACGGTATGTCTAATTTCCGCTCAGCTTATGATCTAGACACGAGCGAGGCTGAGTGGGAACTCCGAGTTCAGCTCGCTGCAGCTTACAGACTTGTTGATCATTTTGGCTGGACTGAGCTTATCTATGGCCATCTGACGGCGCGAGTGCCCGGGCCAGAGCATCATTTTCTGATAAATCCCTATGGCCTGAATTATGACGAAATTACTGCCTCTAACCTGGTAAAGATTGATCTTGATGGAAATGCGGTGGAGCCGACTGAATACGGCGTTAATTATGCGGGATTTGTGATTCACTCAGCCATCCACATGGCAAAAACTGAGCGAAACCGAGTTGTTATGCATACTCATACTCGTGCAGGTATGGCGGTCGCCGCATTAGAGGATGGTCTGCAGCCAATCTCGATGACCTCAACTCAGTTTTTTGGGGATATCGCTTACCACGATTACGAGGGGGTTAGTCTTTACCTTGACGAGCGGGAGCGTCTGCTCGACGCATTAGGTGACTCTAAGGCGATGATATTGCGTAATCATGGTCTTCTAACTGTTGGCAGAACGGTGCCTGAAGCATTCTTAAACCTCTATCGATTGGAACGGGCATGCCAGGTGCAGATCGATGCCCAGGCAGCAGGCAAAGTTCGAGTTCTTTCTGGAAATGTTGCTACTAAAAGTAGGGAAGAGCTCGAGCATTCAGCCACTGATAAGCCCAAGGGAGATCTGGAGTATGCGGCGCTGATGAGAAAGCTCGATAAGATTGACCCTTCCTACCGGAATTGAGATCGATGAATATTGTTAGACCAACTGCCGTTGGAATGTCTGCTGAGCGCTTGGCGCGCCTAGGGCCTTGGATGGAGGGTTATGTTGAGAGTGGAAAATTATCTGGGTGCATGACCCTAGTGGCGCGGCACGGTCAGATTGCCTACTGGGACAGTAGAGGGGTGGCTGACCAATCTTCGGGCCGTCCAATGGCATCAGACGATATCTTTCGCATCTACTCCATGACAAAGCCAATCGTTTCAGTTGCTGCAATGACGCTTTTTGAGGAGGGAAAGTTTCAGCTGGATGATCCAGTTTCCCGCTTTTTGCCAGAATTTGGTGAGGCGCGCCTTTGGATAGAAGGCGAAGGCGAGGCAATGAAAACGGAAGCCATCGGCGATGCCATGAAGATATGGCACCTCATGACCCATACGTCTGGTTTGATATATGGAAATAGGTCAATTGGGCCCGTAGGTGATGCGTATCAGGCAGCGGGTATAGATTTTTCTGGAAGCCGGAACATAGGGTCTCTGGAAGCTATGACTAAACTTTGTGCGTCGATGCCTCTTCGCTGGCGTCCAGGCACGCGCTGGGAATATTCGGTTTCGACTGATGTACTTGGAAGGCTGGTTGAGGTTGTGGCAGGAAAGCCCCTCGGGGAAGTGCTGGCAGAACGCATATTTAAACCTTTAGGGATGAACGACACTAGTTTTGCTGTTCCACATTCTAAAATTAATCGCTTAACTGAGCTTTTTGAGCGCTGTGTCGACAATTCTTATATTTCGGTTGACCCAGCTAGTGACCAATCCTCTTGGGCCAAGCCAATTACGCTTGAGTCGGGAGGTGGCGGCCTTGTTTCAACGGCTTCCGATTACTTCAAATTTGCAGAAATGCTGAGGGGGTTAGGAACTTTTGAAGGCACCCGTGTTCTGGGTAGAAAAACAGCTGAATACATGATGCGGAACCACCTGCCTGGGAATTCTGATCTAACCAACATGGGGCAACCGATTTTTAGTGAAACTAGTTATGACGGTATTGGGTTTAGCCTCGGTGGTTCGGTTGTGGTAGATGCTGCGAAGGCTAAGGCTTTATGCTCTGAGGGAGAGTTTGCCTGGGGTGGCGTAGCTTCAACAGCTTTTTGGGTCGATAGGGCAGAAGGTGTAGTCGTTGTTTTCCTTACACAGCTATTGCCCTCATCCTCTTACCCAATTCGTCGTGAAATCCGCTCTTTGGTCTATCAATCTTTAGTTGGCTGAGCTGTTGGAATTTCCTGATTGTTGGTGAATTTGGGCTCAGCTGGCGATGTGAAAGTTGTTATAGAAAACGGCCCAGGGCAGTGGCGCCCATGGAACTCGTGCGAGGCTTTGATGGCTTATCGAAAAGATCTCTAAGCCATAGCCGTTTTTGAGTAAGGGTTTATTACTTCACCAAGAAAATTTTACACGACTTCATTAGTCGCGGATAAATTTATGCCGCAGCAGCCTTATTGGCCTCAGCATCAGCTTGCGAAGCACTCACACGATTATAGGCAATGGCACAATGTTGTGAGCAATATGGCTTGCCTGGCTCTGAGGGCGCTCCACAAAAGTGAAACCCAGGAAGTTTAGGGTCGCCAAAGGGCCATTGGCATGAAGGCCCTTTGTGATTGTGAGTTTTAGCGCGGGGGGGAGGGGGAGGCGGGGCCTTCTCCGTCGCAAGCGGTTTTTGCGCCGCTGCTGCAGGTGGTTTCCTTGGTGCTGAAGCAGGCTTTGCGCGTGGCGTCACGCGGCGCGCCGTTGTGCGGCGCTTCCTGTCTATAGGTGATTGACGGCCTGGGAGTGACAGGCGATGGGCCTTTCCAACGACCGCATTCTTCGAGACGCCAAGCCGGCGTCCGATCTCTGCTGTACTCAAACCTTCAGCCCAGAGCTTTTCCAATTCTTTGATGCGATCAGGCGTCCAACTCATCCTGACTAAATCCTTCTATTGAACATTTGGATGATAGGCATATCCAATAACCGTAAGATTATCTAGTGTAAGTATCTGGTGTATAAATCAATACAACCGGGCCTAAGGCAATATCGCAAGGTGGAAAACTTTGGGAATTTGCTCATAAACCCCTGAATTTGAAGCTATACCTAGAAGATGACCTAGCTTATCTTCAGGTGTAATTTCTGACGTTTTAGTTAAGGTAAATTATTCGATGGCGACTGACCTGCTTCCCTTTGATGATCGTGATGGTGCCATATGGCTGGATGGTAAGCTGATTCCTTGGCGCGATGCCAAGTTACACGTGTTAACGCATGGCTTGCATTATGCCAGTTCAGTGTTCGAAGGAGAACGTTCATATTCGGGCAATATCTTCCGCAGTCGAGAGCATTCTGAGCGTTTGCACAACTCAGCGCGGATCCTTGATTTTAAAATTCCATTCTCCGTAGATGAACTTGAAGCAGCCAAGTACGAGGTTTTACGGGCTAATAACATTATAGACGGGTATGTTCGGCCTGTTGCCTGGCGTGGCGCAGAGCTGATGGGAGTTTCTGCCCAGTCAAGTAAAATACATGTCGCGATCGCTGCCTGGGAATGGCCGTCCTATTTTTCTCCTGAGATGAGGGCAAAAGGCATACGCATGAAGACAGGTCCCTGGCGTCGACCAGACCCTTCATCTGCTCCAGTGGAGAGCAAGGCGTCTGGTCTGTACATGATTTGCACCATTTCCAAACATGCAGTCGAAGCCGAGGGCTATCAGGATGCCCTGATGCTTGACTGGCGTGGTTTTGTCTCTGAGGGCACCGGTGCCAATATATTTTTAATTAAGGACGGGGAAGTTCATACGCCCACACCGGACTGCTTTCTCAATGGGATAACTCGGCAAACAGTTATGTCATTGGCGGCAAAACGCGGCATTAAGATGGTGGAAAGGCATATTAAGCCTGAAGAGCTCTCAGATTTTACCGAATGTTTTGTGACGGGCACTGCGGCTGAGGTAACTCCTGTTGGCGAGATTGATCATCACCGCTTTACGCCAGGCCAAATTACTGAAACGCTTTTGACAGACTATGAGACGCTGGTTCGTACGGCTCCAGGGAACAAGTAAGTCAAACACCAGCTCTTGATAAATTAAGAGTTGGTTGACTGAGGTCGGTGGTTTGGATGTTGCAGACAAACGGATTGTTTGCACATCCCTGTCATTAAGGGCCGTATAGGCACACTAAGTTTCTCCGAGGCCATCCCTAACGGTCGACATTTGATGAGTTAGATGTGTTTTCAGACTAGCCACATTATGGAATGGGCTTACCGGTATTATTGTGCTGAGTAATGCCCAAGTGTTTGGACTTCACCCTCTCCACCTTAGTTTACCAACTTCATAGGGGGATGTTGTCGTGCTTTTTCCATGGGTTTTGAAGTTGTTTATTGCGCAGCATTTTTAGCGACTTACATATCCGAGCTCTCGTGTTATGAGGCCGGATAACATCATCTATGTAGCCTCGACGGGCTGCTACGAATGGATTGGCAAAAGCATCCGCGTATTCTTGAGTGCGCTTTGCTATTTTTTCTGCGTCGCCAATATCCTCTCGGAAAATTATTTCGACAGCCCCTTTCGCCCCCATCACGGCGATCTCTGCCTGTGGCCAAGCATAGTTAACATCACCACGGAGATGCTTGGATGACATGACGTCATAAGCACCGCCGTACGCTTTCCTCGTTATTACAGTAACCTTTGGAACGGTCGCTTCTGCATAAGCAAATAGCAGTTTTGCGCCATGTTTGATGATGCCGCCATATTCTTGGCGTGTGCCAGGAAGAAAACCTGGAACGTCCACGAACGTGACGATTGGGATATTGAATGCATCTAAAAATCTAACAAACCGGCCTGCTTTGCGGGCGCTGTCTATATCCAGGCAGCCTGCTAGAACCATTGGTTGATTGGCGACGATACCGACAGTTTCACCGTCCATACGCGCCAGACCTATAACTATATTTCCGGCATAGTCAGGTTGAACTTCGAAAAAATCCCCCTCGTCTACTACTTTTTCGATGAGTTCCTTGATGTCATAAGGCTTGTTCGGGTTAGGAGGGACCAGGCTGTCCAGAGACATTTCCTGCCTATTTGCGGGGTCAGAGGTTTCACGCCGAGGAGGCCTTTCACGGTTGGAAGAAGGTAAGAAATCGATAAACCTTCTCAATTCTAGCAATGCTTCAACGTCATTTTCAAAAGCTAGGTCTGCAACGCCAGACTTTGAAGAGTGAGTTACGGCACCGCCCAACTCCTCGTGAGTTACCGTCTCATTAGTTACTGTTTTAACCACATCTGGGCCAGTTACGAACATGTACGATGTGTCCTTCACCATAAAGATGAAGTCAGTCATTGCTGGAGAGTATACGGCACCTCCAGCGCAAGGTCCCATGATCATTGAAATTTGAGGAACAACCCCTGAAGCAAGGACGTTTCTTTGGAATACCTCTGCATATCCACCTAACGAGGCTACACCTTCTTGAATTCGGGCACCGCCACTGTCGTTTAATCCTATGATAGGCGCACCGACTTTCATCGCCTGATCCATAATCTTGCAAATTTTTTCTGCATGAGGCTCCGAAAGTGAGCCACCAAAGACCGTGAAATCTTGGGAAAATACAAAAACTAGACGGCCATTAACTGTACCATGCCCAGTAACGACACCGTCCCCGGGTACCTTCTGATCTTGCATTCCAAAGTCAGTGGAGCGGTGCTCGACAAACATGTCGTATTCTTCGAATGATCCTGCATCCAAGAACACGCCGATCCGCTCTCGAGCAGTAAGCTTGCCACGAGCATGCTGAGCATCAATTCGACGTTGTCCACCCCCAAGTCGGGCAGCGGCGCGCATCTCTTCAAGTTGGGCAATTATATCGTTCATCAGTGAAGCTTCGGCTGTTAAAACTAGTTTTGACAGATGGCATACCACTGACGCTGCCGTGATGCTATTCCTCTATCTATCGTAACTATATTTCAGTTTGATATTGGCTGGACAATCAGTGAGTCTGAGGCTAGTAAAAGCTTCTTCCGATCATTCAGTTTATTGATCACAGTCGCCCAGGTAGCTCAGTTGGTAGAGCAGCGGACTGAAAATCCGCGTGTCGGTGGTTCGAATCCGCCCCTGGGCACCACTTTCCTGAGTAATTCATTGGTATCTCGAGTTCGCTCCTTAGTCCAATGGTGTGCATGGAATATGTCGACAAATGAGCCTTGTGTTTCGGGCTTAATGAAATCACCTCCCAAAAGCTCAAAAAACAAAACCTAGCGAACAAGAGGCCACAAAAAATTTCGGCCTAGCCAAAGTTTAAATTTGTAGTTTAATCTTTTGGTATCAGCGGCCAGCCCGCTAGGCGGCCGCAATAACAAAGGGAGGGTCGCAAACATGGAACGTCGTAAATTTTTGACAGGTGCCGCCCTGGCGGGTGCCGCCGTTGCAGGAGCTACAGCCTCAGGGCTGCCTATGCCAGCCATTGCGCAGGGTAAGAAAGAACTGAAGATGGTGATGACCTGGCCTAAGAATTCGCCAGGCCTTGGTACCTCGGCACAGCGGATTGCAGACCGCATTACTCTTTTGACCGAAGGCCGTCTAACAGTGAAGCTCTATGGTGCTGGGGAACTGGTACCTGCTTTTCAGTCGTTTGATGCCGTTTCAGCTGGCGACGCTGATATCTATCATGGTGCCGAGTATTATTGGCAGGGTAAGTCAAAGGGCTATAACTTCCTGACGGCTGTACCTTATGGTTTGACTGGTAGTGAA
>JAURGE010000032.1 GCA_030833925.1 Alphaproteobacteria bacterium | reverse complement strand
AGATTCATGGCAGGCAATTGGTTTAGCCGTGGTGATTAGTACGGTGCTAGGTATCATTGTTACTGCCGCCGTGATGACGGTTTTTATTCGAACTCGGAATAATGGCGATGGATAAGGTCGCTAACGTATGGGTTTATCTGTCCGCTAATCCCCTTTTGCATCTCACAATGACCTTGGTGATCTATCAGATTGGAGAATGGCTTTCCCAGCGATCTGGGCGTAGCCCTTTTTTAAATCCTGTTTTGATCTCCGTGGTGTCGCTGAGTTTTATCCTACTGCTCACTAACACTGACTATCAGACCTATTTCGAAGGTGCACAATTCGTTCATTTTTTGCTTGGCCCAGCGACCGTGGCGCTCGCCATTCCACTCTACAATCAATTTCAACAAGTTCGTCGATCAGCAGGAGCATTGGCGGTGGCCTTAGTTTCAGGATCGGCTGTGGCAGCAGGAAGTGCAGGTTTCTTTGCTTGGGTCTCAGGTGCAACGCCAGACATTATAACCAGCCTGATTCCTAAATCGGTGACTACACCTATAGCGATGGGAATAGCTGAGAAGCTTGATGGTCTACCCTCTTTAACCGCTGCGGTGGTCATTCTATCCGGTATCATTGGCGCAAGCTTGGGCCCGCCTATTATGAATTTTCTAGGGCTTATCGACAGCCGTGCACAAGGTCTGGCATTGGGCGTTGCAAGTCATGGAATTGGGGCGGGACGCGCGCTCCAGATCAATGAAACCGCAGCAGCGTTTGCTGGAATTGCGATGGGTCTAAACGGTTTATTAACGGCAGCACTTCTGCCCGTGATTTGGAAATCAATCTTCTAATATTCTCTGACAACACACTGATTTACAAAGCATATAACAATATGCTTATATCATTATTCCATCACTCATCTGCTAGATTTAGGATTCGGTGCGATGAAGACGCCCGCCGATAGGCTTGATGCGCTTTATTCAGCTGCCAAGACACGGGTTTTGGTGCTCGATGGAGCTATGGGCACAATGATCCAAAATTTAAAGCTATCGGAAGATGATTTTCGGGGTGATCAATTCAGGGATTGGCCTCAGGACTTAAAGGGTAACAACGATCTTCTCAACCTGACGCAACCCTTGTCCGTCAAAAATATACACTCCGCCTATCTTTCCGCTGGTGCCGACATTCTGAAGACAAATACTTTCAATGCCACCACGATTGCTCAAGCCGATTACGCCATGGAAGCTCACGTGGCTGATATCAATCGAAAGGGTGCGGAAATTGCCCGCGCTGCAGCTGATGCTGTTTCGACTGCTGATAAACCACGTTTCGTTGCTGGTGCAATTGGTCCAACCAATCGGACAGCATCGATTTCCCCGAATGTTGAGGATCCTGGTTTTCGCAACATAAATTTTGATACTCTTGCTCGCGCTTATTATGAGCAGGCCGATGCATTAGTTGAGGGTGGAATTGACCTTTTTTTAGTTGAGACGGTCTTTGACACGCTCAATGCTAAGGCCGCGATATTTGCCTTATTGGAACGAGAGGAAAAAACTGGAAGGCATATCCCAATTATGATTTCCGGCACGATTACGGATCTCTCGGGTCGTACGCTTTCAGGCCAAACTCCGGAAGCATTCTGGCACTCAGTAATGCATGCCAAGCCTTTCAGTGTTGGATTTAACTGCGCCTTAGGTGCTGAGCAATTACGTCCTCACGTGGCGGCAATTTCAAGGGCAGCAGACGTTCGAGTGTCTGCACATCCCAATGCAGGGTTGCCAAACGATCTCGGTGGTTATGATGAGACACCAGACCAGACAGCTGCTCACCTCCAAGAGTGGACTGATGCGGGGTTAGTCAACATAGTTGGTGGTTGCTGCGGTACGACGCCTGATCATATTCGGGCCATCGAGAAAGCGGTGAGGGGCAAGTCCCCGCGTCAACCTGCGGGCCTACCCAAACGACTTCGTCTTTCGGGTCTCGAGCCATTTATAGGGGTGGCATAGGGGAATGCAGACATCCTTTATAAATATCGGTGAACGCACAAATGTTACCGGTTCTGCTCGTTTCAAGAAGTTGGTCATGGCCGGTGATTATGGAACGGCTTTAGATGTAGCCAGACAGCAGGTCGAGAATGGTGCTCAGATAATAGATATTAACATGGACGAAGGCTTGCTCGATGGAGAGCAGGCAATGACCACATTTTTGAATTTGATAGCGAGTGAGCCTGATATTGCTCGGGTTCCCATCATGATCGATTCATCTAAATGGTCGGTGATAGAGGCTGGGCTTAAGTGTGTACAAGGTAAAGCAATTGTTAACTCGATTAGCTTAAAAGAGGGCGAGGAGCCGTTTCTGAAGCAGGCTAGGGCCTGCCGTAGGTATGGTGCTGCGGTTGTTGTCATGGCTTTTGATGAAAATGGCCAGGCAGAGACTGTGGATCGGAAGGTCGATATCTGCACCCGTGCCTACAATCTACTAATAGAGAAAGTAGGTTTTCCGCCCGAAGATATAGTTTTTGATCCTAACATTTTTGCTGTTGCCACAGGTATTCCTGAACATGACGACTACGGCCGAGCCTTTATCGAGGCCACGCGACGGATTAAGGCCGAACTGCCCCACGCCCACGTCTCAGGAGGGGTTTCTAACGTTTCATTCTCCTTTAGGGGCAATGAAACTGTGCGCAGGGCCATGCATTCGGTTTTTCTGTATCACGCCATCCATGCTGGAATGGACATGGGCATCGTTAATGCTGGTCAGCTCGACGTCTATGATCAGATAGATGCAGAGCTCAGGGAGCGGGTTGAGGATGTCATCCTTAATCGCAGGAAAGATGCATCGGAGCGACTTCTAGAGATTGCGGAGCGCTATAGAGATCAAACGAATAGTACGACCAGCGAGGAAGTGCTTGCGTGGCGCTTATATCCTGTAAATGAGCGTCTCTCACATGCTCTGGTGAACGGGATAAATACCTTCATAGCTGAAGACGTAGAGGAAGCACGCCAGGCCGCTTCTCGTCCCCTGGACGTGATCGAAGGCCCACTTATGGACGGGATGAACGTCGTTGGAGATCTGTTCGGGGCTGGAAAAATGTTCCTGCCGCAAGTGGTTAAGTCAGCTCGCGTTATGAAACAAGCAGTGGCATACCTTACGCCGTACATAGAGGAAGAAAAGACTGAGGGTGCCTCAAGCGATGCTGGAGTCATTGTTATGGCTACAGTTAAAGGTGACGTTCATGACATCGGAAAAAACATCGTAGGGGTGGTGCTTCAGTGCAATAATTACCGGGTTATTGATCTAGGGGTAATGGTATCAGCTGAAAAGATCCTCTCGACGGCAAGAACAGAAAAGGCAGATATCATCGGTTTGTCAGGCCTAATTACACCATCGTTGGATGAGATGGTTAACGTGGCATCAGAGATGAAGCGTCAAGGTTTCGATATTCCCTTACTTATTGGCGGTGCAACAACCTCCAAAGCTCACACAGCCCTGAGGATTGACCCTGTCTACCAGGGCGGAGTGACTCATGTTTTAGACGCTTCTCGGGCTGTCGGAGTTTGTTCATCGCTGCTTTCTGATACCCAGCGAGATTCATTCAGGACAGCAACATCAACCGAATACGCTAGAATTAGAGAAGCTCGTAATGCTGGACGTAAGGTTGAACGTGTTGCAATCGAAGAGGCACGAGCCAATTCTCGAAAGATTGATTTCACGGCTTATCAACCTTCAAGGCCAAGCTTTTTAGGTGTCCAAGCATTTGCTGACTACTCTTTGAGTGAACTTGTTGATCGTATTGACTGGACTCCATTCTTTCGGACCTGGGAACTTGCTGGAACATTCCCTCGCATTTTAGATGATGAGGTCGTTGGGGAAGCGGCGCGTGCACTTTTTAAAGATGCCAGAGCCATGTTAACGCGGATTGTCGACGAAAAATGGCTCAAACCGCGGGGCGTTGTTGGTTTCTGGCCTGCCGCTCGTGATGGTGATGATATCCGGCTCTTTGACGATCCAACGAGATCAGGTGAGCTTGCTCGTGTTCATTGTCTTCGTCAGCAGACATTGAAGCGAGAGGGTCAACCTCATGAATGTTTGGCTGATTTTGTTGGTGGCACCGAAGTTGCTGACTATTTAGGTGGTTTTGCTGTTACTTCTGGTGCTGAAACGGATGCTATTGCGCGGGATTTTGAGAAATTAGCGGACGATTATAACAGCATACTTTTAAAGGCCCTCGCAGATCGTCTTGCAGAGGCATTTGCTGAACACATGCATGAACGTGTTCGGCGGGAGTTTTGGGGCTATTCACCAAAAGAAAACCTAACAAATGAAGAGCTTATACGTGAGAAATACCGCGGTATTCGGCCTGCGCCAGGATATCCTGCATGCCCAGATCATTCAGAAAAGACCACACTGTTTCGAATTCTTGGCGCAGAGAGCAACGCCGGTATGACTTTAACGGAAAGCTTTGCAATGACGCCCGGAGCATCTGTTTCTGGTTGGTACTTTGCTCACCCGGAAGCTCGTTATTTTGGGGTCTCAAGGGTAGAGAAAGATCAGGTGACTGATTATGCCAATAGGAAGGGTGTTGATATTGATACAATAGAACGTTGGCTGCGACCGGTCCTGGGTTACGATCCCGCTAATTAAGGTCGCTCAGCATTTTGATTCAATGCTTAGCACTTCCACTAGGGCGATCTGCGTCCTAAGATTCGAAAAATCCCCCTTTCCGCATCTTCCGGAGATCAAAATATGTCACCACTCGACGATATTTCAGCATCTGTTGAGAAATATTCGATTGGTCAGCCAGTTTCTCGCAAGGAAGATCCAGTACTGGTGAAGGGCCAAGGACGGTACGCTGATGATAATTCTCTGCCTGGCCAAACTTATGCAGTCATGGTGAGAAGCTCAATTGCTCATGGATTTATAAGGGGCATAAACACCGAAGATGCCAAGGCTATGCCTGGTGTTCTGGCAATCATCACCGGTCAAGACCTAATTGATGCGGGTTATGGTTCTATGAGTTCAGGACCGGACTTTAAGAACCGTGATGGCTCAAGTATGGCCAAGCCAGAACAACCCCCTCTGACGATAGATAAAGTTCGCTTTGTTGGCGATCCTGTCGCTTGCGTCGTCGCAGAAACCCGCGCTCAGGCAGAGGATGCGGCGGAATCTATATTTCTCGACGTTGAGAGCTTGCCAGCTGTGACTTCTGCAGAAGCCGGAGTGGCAAATGATGCTGCCTCGGTACATGAGAGCGTTCAGGGCAACATTGTTCTAGATTTCCATCATGGAGATGGAGCGGCTGTTGCAGCGGCTTTTGAGAAGGCCGCACACGTCGTCTCCATGAAAATATGGAATAGCCGCATTGCCGTGGCACCAATGGAACCACGTTCAGCACTCGCGAATATCGAGGACGGTCGTTATGTCCTGCGATTGGGGTGTCAGGGTGCCTTTCCTATGCGGAATAATCTATCGAAGCCTTTAAAAACGGAAGCAAAGGATATTCGGGTGCTCATCGGCAATGTCGGTGGAAGCTTTGGAATGAAGTCTTCTTGTTATCCGGAATACATTGCCATTCTTTATGCTGCAAAGCTTTTAGGGCGACCTGTAAAGTGGACAGATAAGCGGTCTGAAAGTTTTCTTTCTGACAGCCATGGGCGTGGCCATGACATGCGTCAGGAGGCGGCTTTTGATTCAGACGGACGAATTACTGCTATTCGCATTTCTGGCTTTGGGACCCCAGGCGCTTATCTTTCCAATGGCACAGTCATGCAGCCAACTGGCAATGTCGTAAAAAACACGATCAGCGTTTACGCAACGCCATTGCAAGAGGTGTCGACGCGTTGTGTTTTCACTAACACTACTCCGGTTGGTCCGTATCGTGGCGCTGGGCGACCGGAAAGCAACTACTACATAGAACGTATCCTTGACACTGCAGCCAAGGAAATGGGCATTGATCGAGTTGAGATCAGGCGTCGCAACCATATCACCCCTAACATGCTGCCTTATAAAACCCCGGCGAATACTGTCTACGACTCTGGGGACTTTCCCGCGATCCTGGATAAGGCGCTGGTAGATGCAGATTGGGCAGGTTTCTCAGCTAGGCGTTTAGAATCTAAGGCTCGAGGCAAGCTGCGTGGCATAGGTATTGGGCAATATTTGGAGGTGACGGGCCCTCCCGGCAATGAGATGGGTGGCATCCGTTTTGAGGAAGATGGCACAGTTTCAATTGTCACGGGGACTCTAGATTACGGTCAGGGCCATGCCTCAACCTTTGCGCAGATATTGACCACGCTTCTCGGAATTCCTTTTGAAAAGATCCGTTTAATTCAGGGTGACTCAGACGAGTTGATTGCTGGGACTGGGACCGGTGGATCCCGTTCTACCATGCACAGCGGCAAGGCAATATTTGAAGCATCTGAATTGGTAAAAGAGAAAGGTAGAAAGCTTGCTGCGCATATGCTTGAGGCAGCAGTTGAAGACATCGAGTTCACTGTAGCTGATGATGGTGGAAAGTTCAGAATTGCCGGTACAGATCGAACAATTGGTATCATGGAGCTTGCAACAGTAGCTCGATTATCGGCAGATATACCCGATGACTTAGAGGCCGATCTTTCCGTATCTCATATAGCTGAGGGGCCACCCTTCTCGTATCCGAACGGCTGTCATATTGCGGAGGTCGAGGTGGACCCGGAAACTGGTGTGGTCGAAGTCGTGTCATATGTCATGGTCAACGACTTTGGTGTGGTTGTTAACCCGATGCTTGTTGCGGGCCAGGCCCACGGCGGTGTGGCGCAGGGTATTGGTCAGGCTTTGATGGAAGAAGTAGTTTTTGATGAGGAGGGACAACCGCTCACAGGCTCGTTCATGGATTATGCGATGCCTCGCGCCGATCACATGCCGGACATGTCAGCAATTGATCATCTTCCTAGTCCGGCAAAGACCAATCCATTAGGGGTTAAAGGTTGCGGTGAGGCAGGCTGCGCTGGGGCTATGCCATCAGTTATGAACGCTCTGATAGATGCGCTTTCAGACTATGGAATCACCCACATTGACATGCCTGCAACGCCTATGAAGGTCTGGGAAGCAATTCAGGCTGCAAAAAGCTAGGCATCAAAGGAAGCGGCTAAAGCGACGATTTCCCGAGCCGTTTGCACATGAGCGATGTCGATGTGGTCTCCTTCGTAGATACATGATGCTTTGCCTTCTGCAACGGATGCTTCGTGGGCATCTATCATTCCTTGATAAAAGGCTACTTCCTCAGGTGTTGGACTGAACGCTTTATTCGTAGGAGCAACATTTGAGGGGTGAAGAATCATCTGTCCGGCAATGCCTAATTCCCGCTCTCTCGCCAGGAAGGTAGCAAGACCCTCAAGATCGTGGACCTGTTGCCATAAACCTCCAATTGGCGCTTTCCCAGCGGCTCGGGCTGCCATCACTACCCTAGACTTTAAATAAAGGGATTCCCGTCCCTCCATTGACCAGTCGCAGCCGAGTGCGCGCGCGCTATCCCCGTTTTTTGCCATGGGACCGGCAAGTGCAGAAACTCGTTCGCAGAGAGCAAGTTCATAAGCCATTTGCATCGACCGAGCAGTTTCAAGAGTCGGCACGAGGCGAGTGGAGCCGACCATAACGCCTTTTTGATGCTCTACTTCGGAGAGCATCATGGACAGGCATTCAACATCCTCTGGCCCGACCGGCTTTGACATAATGATCCCTTCGAGGTGGGGGCCAACAACAGCTTTCAGATCGTCAAAGTCGTAAAGATAAGGACTTCTATTAATTCGGACGTAAACCCTTTGGCCTTTCTCTGCGAGCCACGGCAGTTTGTTGACCACCAGCGCCCTAGCATCTAGGCGGGCTGCAGGAGGCACACTGTCTTCTAGATCGAGGATTAGAGCATCAGCTCCGGCAGCAGCTCCACGCTCGATCATCGATGATTTGAGGGCAGGTACGAACAGATAGGATCGTATGGGTTTTACTGTCAGAGTGCTCATAGAAACTTTCCCAAGATGCAGGCAATAAGTAGACAAGATATAAGTTAAACGTGATTGGCAAGCCTTCCAAATGTCTTTTGGACAATGGATCTCATGCCTCGATGATTTCTAAATCAAGCAGGGAGGTCGAATTGGCGGCTGATAAAGTTTTCCGAAGTGCTGGTTATCCATGGAAGTTATTTTGCGGTCCGCTTGTTATAGAGGCAGATCTCGCTTCAGCTGTTCGGCGTCAAGGAGCAAGTAGAGCATTCGTTATTTGCTCTCCATCAATCAATTCCAAGACTGATATTGTTGACAGGATAAAAGCAGCACTTGGTACTTTATATTGCGGTTGCTTTGACGGTGTTGAAAACGATTCTACCTATCTTTCAGTTGTGGCTGCCGCGGAGGCGGCAAAGGTAGCTGGGGCAGACTTACTAATTGCTGTTGGTGGGGGAAGTGTAATTGTTGCGGTTCGAGGAGTGGCCGTGTTTATGGGGGAGACTGCTGATCCCTTTGATCTAATGACGCAATATAGTGATAGTCAAAAACCGTTCAGCCCGCGGTTAGAAGCCTCAAAGCTGCCGATCATCAATATTCCAACTACGCCTACTTCTGCGATGAACCGTGCGGGTAGTGGTCTGAAAAATCCAGATCTCGATCACAGGATGGAGTACTTTGACCCCAAGACCAGGCCGGCCTCCATTTTCCTCGATCAGGGTGCGCTTATGTCGGCTCCTCTTGGTGTGGTTCGTTCAACGGCCACCACTTTGTTTGCTGGGCTCTTTGCCACTTTAGGGGAACAGATGGTAAATCCGCTTGTTCGTGGCGATCTTGATCAGGCCTTTAAACTCGCCTTCCCAGCCTACCGAAGTTTAATGTCCGAACCAGAAAACCCAAGCCTACGTTGTGATTTAGCGCTCGCGGCTTTTTTGCAAAATCGAGCGGAAGATGATGGACGTCCGATGAGGGCACGTGGTCCTTTTGCAAGTGATTATGCGGTTGCAACAGCTCTTCACCTCCAATTTCCCGCCATTGGTCAGGGCGAAGCAACATCTGTTCTACATGCTTCAACTATTCGTCTCTTTCCAGAACCTCCGCCTCTTCATGAGGGAATGGCGACGATTAAAGCCCTGGAAATTTCAGAGGAGGCTAGAGATGCTTTGAGCATATCTCTTGCGATCGCTGATGGCTTAGAAGAATTGTACGCTGGTGTTGGAATGCCAACACGCTTACGCGATCTACCGGTCAAGAGATCCGATATAGCAGCTATTGCCGCAGAGACGGTCAACAATTTTAATGCTTCTGCTAGCCTCACCTCATCTGAGGAAAGAGTAGCCAATTCGAGAGCAATTTTGGAAGCTGCTTGGTAGCAGTTCAGGGGAATAGGGAGACAAAAATGGCTGATTATGGTGTGTATGGAGACCTTCACGTTACGCTGAACAATTATGTTGCTGTTGCAGAAATTCGGCGACCTCCTCACAATTATTTTAGCTACGATTTAATTGAATCCTTAGCCTCTGCTTTCGAGGACCTCGGGGCAGATGATGCTTGCAGAGCAATAGTGTTGTGTTCTGAGGGAAAAAATTTCTGTGCTGGCGGAAACTTTACGCAACCTTCAGTTGGTGATTCATCTACCAAAAGCGGTAATCACCTTTATGTAGAGGCAGTTAGGCTCTTTCGGACCCCAAAGCCTGTGGTGGCCGCAATTCAAGGCGCCGCTGTTGGTGGTGGTTTGGGGCTTGCCCTAATGCCGGATTTTCGAGTTGCTTGCCCCGAGGCCCGGTTTGTCGCCAATTTCACACGCCTTGGCTTTCATCCTGGGTTTGGTTTGACTGTTACTTTGCCTGAGGTAGTTGGAAAGCATCGGGCAGAGTTAATGTTCCTTACATCTCGACGGATTAAGGCAGAAGAGGCCCTCGATTGGGGGTTAGTTGATGTACTTGTGCCGATGTCGGAATTGCGACAAGCGGCAATTGCTTTTGCGACAGAAATTGCTGAGTGTTCGCCTTTAGCAATTGCGGAAACCCGAAAGACTATGCGCGGCAACTTGGCTGAAAAAGTCAAAGCTGCAACAGATCACGAACTTGAAATTCAGGACCGACTTCGAATGACCGAAGATTTCAAGGAAGGTGTCAAAGCAATGAGCGAGCGACGTGTCCCCAACTGGAAAGGCCGCTAAGGTACAAAATATCTATGAAAAATTATCAATCTAAAGCCGAAGCATTAGCTGAATTTGCAGCAAATTTAACATGGGATTCAATACCAGCTGAAGTAAGAGAAAGAGCTCAACTTCAAATCCTGGATACCATCGGCGTTGGCGTAGCTGCTAGGTCTTATCCCTTTGCGGCCAAGGCAATTGCTGGGGTGAAAGTGCTTGCTGGTACAGGTAAATGCTCCGTTATAGGTGAGCCCGGGGGGATGTCAGTTCGGGATGCAGCATTGGCCAATGGAATGCTCCTTCATGGTTTGGATTTTGATGACACACACCTAGGAGCGATCATACATGCGTCGGTAGCGTCGTTGCCTGCCGCACTTGCAGTGGGCGAAGCTGTGGGCGCAAGCGGACAGGATATGCTGGTTGCGTATGTTGCAGGGATGGAGACCGCAATTCGAATTGGGCTCGCAGCTAACGGTGCCTTTCATCATGCTGGTTATCATGCCACAGCGGTTGCCTCGCATTTCAGCTCTGCCATCGTTGCAGGGAAGCTTATGGGGCTTAATGTACATGAGTTGACCATGGCGCAAGGCGTAGCTGGGAGCAGTGCTGCAGGCCTCCAGGTTTTCCTTGAGGAGGGCGCTTGGACTAAACGCTTTCATCCTGGTTGGGGTGCTGTAGCTGGCATTACTGCAGCCACTATGGCTCAGCAAGGTTTTGTTGGCCCTAGTCGTGTTTACGAAGGGAAGTTTGGTCTCTTTGAAACGCACTTCCAAGATCACATCAATGATACCGACATTGACCAACTCGATGCAGGTCTGGGTGAGCGCTGGGAATTGGCTGCAACAGCCATCAAGCCATACCCAGTTTGCCATTTTATCCATGGCTGCGCGGATGCTGCGATTGAGATCAGTCGTGAGATTGATGTGGGGCAGATCAAAGCGATAGAAGCTTTTTTACCTGGACCGACAATGCCAATTGTTGCGGAGCCTGCAGCTGCAAAGTTGACGCCTAAGACAGATTATGAAGCAAAGTTTAGTGCGCAATTTGTTGTAGCCACTTGCTTGGCGAAAGGTTGTTTTGGTCTTGCGGAACTTCGGGACGAATGCTTTTCAGATGCTGAATTATTAGACCTTACAGCAAAAGTAACCTGTGCAGCGGATCCAGATACATCTTTTCCAACTTATTTTTCGGGAGGTCTGGTTGTCCATCTAGACAATGGGCAAAAAATCTCTCGGCATGTGCCAGTGAACAGTGGTGCTGGAGATAAGATGCTCGATGAAACTGGCGTGAGCGCTAAGTTCCGAGCGTGTGCTAAAATGTCTATCGATGATGACCAGGCAGAGCGCATCCGTGAGGCAGTTCTGGCGTTAGGTAATCTCCCAGTATCTTCTTTGGGTGATGTACTCCGAGCAAACTAGAATTCAGCATTGATCGATCAGTGCTTGAGCAACAAAGCTAGAAAAAGCTTGTGTTCCAATGTTGCCGCCTAGGTCGCGTGTACGCTTTTCAGGTACTGAAATAACGACATTTAAGGCATGCTCGATTGCCTCAGCGGCCACATTTAGTCGCTCGTCACTTCGCCGTTCACCTAACCAGCCAAGTAACATTGCAGCAGATCCAATGAGGGAGCTGGGATTCGCAATGTCCTGCCCGGCTATATCTGGCGCTGAGCCGTGTTGTGCCTGAGCAACGGCTGAGTTCTTGCCTGCATTTAAAGATGCAGCAAGCCCTAGACTGCCGGAAAGTTCTGAGGCTTGGTCAGAAAGAATGTCCCCGAACATATTTGTAGTTACGATCACGTCGAACTTGCTTGAGTCTCGAATCAAGAGAGCGGCCATCGCATCAACAATTTTTTCATCATAACTAATGTCAGGATAGCTTTTTGAAACCTCACGGCAGCACTCTAGGAAGAGACCATCGCCAATTCGAAGCACATTCGCTTTGTGCACGGCTGTAAGGTGCTTGCGGGGGCGCCTTCTAGCTAATTCGAATGCTGCAATTGCAATCCGAGTACTGCCTTCTCGAGTAATTTTGCGCAGTGACATCGCAATGTCAGGGGTTGGCATGAATTCGCCATTACCCAAAAACATTGATCTATCAGCGTAGAAACCCTCTGTATTTTCTCTGACCACAACAAGATCTACAGGCTTACCACAAGGTGGAGGAAAACCAGGCCTTGATAGCGCAGGGCGAATATTTGCATAGAGCTCAAGTCGTTTTCTGAGCTCACCAGACGGATTTAACCCGCCTTCAGCCGCTGGTGGGTAAGCTGCATGGTCGACTGGACCAAGAATAATGCCGTCGCATTTTGGAACAGCAGCCATGATCTTTTCTGGGAAGGATGTTCCTTCTCTTTCCAGTGCTTCGAAGCCGATAGGTAATTTGTCGAATGAAAATTGGAGGCCAAAACGGTCAGCAACCGCGTCCAGAACAGTTAGTGTGCCTCTTACAATTTCCGGTCCAATGCCGTCCCCATCCAGCACCATTAGGCGGATTGTATCGTTTCTTTGGTCCAATGACATATTTTAAGCCGTATCTTTGCCAGCAAAAGTTATGCGATGCAGGACGCGTTTCTGACCGTGATAGTCGTTAATGGGATTGTGGAGGGCACATCGATTATCCCATAGGGCTATTGAGCCTTGCTCCCAACGAAAACGGCATGTGAATTCTGGGAGAGTCTGATGCTCAAAGAGGTAATCGAGAAGAGGTTGGCTTTCCTCGACACTCCAACCTTTGAAATTAGTGGTGTGGGCAAAACTAACGTAGAGACTTTTTCTTCCAGTCTCTGGATGCACGCGAACAACTGGATGCTCTGCAACTCGAGGTTTTTTAGCATCTTCTTTAGGGGCGTCTGCGATTCTTGCAGCACGGGTATCGACAACACGACCCTTCGTTGAAGAATTAACGCCTATAAGCGGATCTAGCGTAGCCTTAAGACCCTCAGAGAGGGTCTCATATGCCATGTAACAATTGGCAAACAGTGTATCGCCACCAAACTTAGGTACTTCTAATGCATAAAGCATGGATGCCATTGGTGGACGTTGCTGATAAGTGGTATCCGTGTGCCATAGGCCTCCGAAATTTACCTTCTCATGTTCCAATTTGATGATTGGTGTGATCGTAGGAAAGTCCGGTAAACCCTGCACAAATGGATATTCGACTGGTTCGCCCAGTTTATTTGCGAAAGAAAGCTGCTGAGCCGGTGTTATCTTTTGATTTCGAAAAAAGATAACCAGATGGTCTAACCAGGCCGAGCGTATTTCCGCAATTATGGATTCAGGAATATCCTGAGCTAGGTCAACGCCATGGATTTCAGCACCCAAAGCACCGGAAATAGGGCGGACATCTATATGCGCGTATGTCATTCATGGGATTCCTAGAAGAGTGTGTAATTCTTGACGAGCGTTTGACAACGCGAACCTAGAGTTTCCTAATTCTAGGCGTCAATATCTAATTGAGCACTATGGGTAACTGAAAGGCCTGTTTAAATTCTGCCTTGGAGAATAAGTTGTGTTTATGACGATTGCCAATGGCTGCTTATGAATAGGAGAAGGGAGCGTGTTGCCTAACTATCCAATAGACATGAGCGTTGAGCCGGAAGTTACCCCGTTTTTCGATGAGGTGACTAATACAGTTACTTACATTGTTAAGGATCCCGAATCTAAAGCCTGTGCTGTAATCGATAGCGTCATGGATTTTGATCAAGCTTCTGGAAGAATTGGCTTCGAACAAGCTGATAAAGCAATCGGGTATATCCGGTCTGTTGGCCTCGAGGTTCAGTGGATTATTGAGACCCACGTTCATGCAGATCACCTAAGTGCCGCACCCTACATTCAGCAAAAAGTTGGCGGGAAGATAGGAATTGGCGAGAAGGTTCTGGAAGTTCAGGAGGTTTTTGGCAAAGTTTTTAATGAGGGTACAGAATTTCGTCGTGATGGCTCCCAGTTTGACCGTCTTTTTAAAGATGGTGACGTTTATCAGATAGGAAAACTTGCGGCGTTTGCCATTGCAACTCCTGGGCATACCCCAGCTTGTATGGTGCACGTTGTCGGTGATGCAGCCTTTGTCGGTGATACCTTATTCATGCCTGACAGTGGTTCAGCTCGAGCTGATTTTCCTGGCGGCGATGCGGGCTTACTGTTCGACTCAATTCAAAAAGTGCTCGCTTTACCTGATGAAATGCGACTTTTCATGTGCCACGACTATGGAGCTGGCGGTTCCCGTGAGATGAGTTGGGAAACAACTGTTGCAGAGGAGCGGGACAGCAACATACATGTTGGCAAAGGCATGAGCCGGGAAGCCTTTGTGAAGCTTCGAACAGAACGTGACGCGACTCTTGCAATGCCAAAACTAATTCTGCCATCACTTCAGGTTAATATGCGTGCAGGCGAAGTGCCTAAGGATGACGATGGCGCGCCAATGCTTAAGTTGCCGATAAATCGTTTCTGACCATTGTGCGTTTTAAACTAGTAGCCTAGAACCCGCAGAAATTCTGAGGGATATAGATGCGTTCTTATAAAATTGCGGCAATTCCTGCTGATGGAATTGGACCTGAGGTCATTGGAGCCGGGCTTGAGGTCTTGGATGCGCTGTCAAGGCGTGAGGGCGACATAAAGTTTGAAATCACCCACTTCGATTGGGGTACGGACTATTACAAAAAGCATGGAGTTATGATGCCAGCTGATGGACTGGCTCAGTTAAAGACATTTGATGCCATTTATTTTGGTGCGGTTGGCGCCCCTGATGTACCGGACCACATAACTTTATGGGGTCTGCGTCTCCAAATTTGTCAGGGTTTTGACCAGTATGCGAATGTCCGACCCACTAAGATTATTGATGGCGTTGAATCCCCACTGCGAAATGCTGGACCCGGAGACCTTGATTGGGTGATTGTCCGGGAAAATTCAGAGGGCGAATATGCAGGTCATGGTGGTCGAGCACATAAAGGAATGCCTGAAGAGGTTGGCACCGAGGTCGCGATTTTTACCCGGATTGGTGTCGAGCGTATTATGCGTTATGCCTTTGAGTTGGCGCAGAACAGGCCCCGGAAACTTCTTACTGTAGTTACGAAATCCAATGCTCAGCGCCATGGTATGGTGATGTGGGATGAGATTGCAGCAGAAGTTGCTGAGGAATTCCCAGATGTAAAGTGGGACAAGATGTTGGTCGATGCCATGACGGTTCGCATGACGCTTGACCCAAGGAGCCTCGACACCATCGTGGCGACAAATTTACATGCAGATATCTTGTCTGATCTAGCCGGTGCATTGGCTGGTTCAATTGGCGTTGCACCAACGGCCAATATAGATCCGCAGCGCCGCTTCCCATCCATGTTCGAACCTATTCATGGCTCTGCCTTTGATATCACTGGTAAGGGAATTGCTAATCCCGTAGCTACTTTCTGGACTGCCTGCCAGATGTTGGAGCATCTGGGTGAACCCGCCTCCGCGGCTCGACTGATGCGCGCAATCGAAGCAGTAACAGCAGCTGGAGTAAAAACGCCGGACATAGGTGGAAAGGCATCAACCAAAGAAGTTACTGACGCAATGGTCGAGGCAATAAAAGGTTCTAACGAATAGAGAGGCCTTTTTTGTCAATCACACCTGCCCATTGCCAAAAGCATCGAATGATAGGCGACACAAAGAACTTACAAATCAAAATAATCCAGGTGACAGCCCGGGATCGATAAGAAAATGTTTGCCATTCAAGAATGAAAAAATAGTCAGTCTTCCAACTGGCTTTGCAACAGTGTGTGCTAAAAGGTGGTTGGCCAGTTCGAGAGAAGGTGCTCGCCGATCTGTTTGCTCTCATAGACCGCTAATAGGCGGGCCAGGTATTCTCGGGTTTCTTGAGGTGCAATTACGTATTGTGCCTCATAAAGTCCAGCCAGGTCCCAAGCTTCGGTCCCCCGGTCCAATGAAGCAGCTAGTTGGGCGAAGCGATCTGGGTCTTCGTCTTCTTTGACGCCATGCAGAACATTGACAGCAAGACGAGGTTCCATGAAGCCCAGGTCTGCTGTAGGCCAGGCTAGCACCTCATCGGAATTTCTGCCGCCACCCATATTCAAGTACGCTTGCCCATAGCTCTTGCGTACTATTACGCTAAAACGAGGTACAGTGACCTGTGCTAAGGCATTCATCCAATTCATGATCTTACCAGGCGCGCGTTTCCTCTCACCCTCAACTCCAATATAGAAGCCGGGCTGGTCAACCAGGAATATTATTGGAATGTTGAAGCTATCGCAGAGGACAATGAAGGAAACTGCTTTGTCGCAAGCGTCCGGATCTATTGCGCCAGCCCTAAATCGAGGATTATTTGCGATAAAGCCGACCGTTCGGCCTTCTATTCTGGCCAGCGCTGTTATGATGGACTTACCAAATCGGTCCTTTAACTCAAAGACGCTGCCGACATCTGCTATGGTTTGCACGGCCGCTCGTGCATCGTAAACGCGGCGCCTCTCTTCTGGTAGGATCTCCAAAAGCTTTTTTTGGTCAGTGGTTTCCCAAGTCTCAAGACGGGGAGGAGGAAGTTTTGAATTGGACGGTAGGTAAGAGAGAAAAGCCTTAACAGCGTCCAATACCTCCTCGTCAGTCTCAAAAGCCTTATCGACTAGGCCGGTCACGTCGGTATGGAGTTTCCAACCACCAAGATCTTCAGGTTCAATTTCCTGACTTATAGCAAGTGAGGTGACGCGAGGACTTGTAACAGCCATCACGGCGCCCTTTCGAGCGAAAACTACGTCTGAAATCACGCTGTACCAAGTAGACGATCCATATGACTGTCCCATAAGCGTCGATACCCATGGGGTTTCTCTTGTTCGGCGGTATTCTTCTCGATCTTGGCCAATGGTAGCTCGACCAGCAGCACCCATTCGGTCTGGCATGCGCCCACCGCTACTCTCACCGAGAAGAACTAGCGGCAAACCGCGCTCTCGCGCGGTCCGCTTCATATGTCCCATTTTCTTCATGTTGACTTGCGATGAAGATGCACCGAGGACTGTGAAGTCATTTGCAACCAAGGCGACGTGCCTGCCGTCAATTTGACCAAAACCGGCAATCTTTCCGTCTGCGGGAGATTTATCGCGAGTTTGCTCGCGGATTGAATACGCATGCAGGCCAGCTTCTAAGAAAGAGCCTTCATCTAAAAGGCGATCAATTCGCTCTCGTGCATTTAAGACCCCGGCGTTTCGCCGAGATTGAAGTTTTTCAGCCCCGCCCATACCGCGAGCTTCCTCTCGGCGACGCTTGAGTTCGTCAAGTTTGTCCTCATGGGCCATTAGGAAGCCTTCCAGCAGCCTTTTAAGTGATCATCTACCAGGCCCATAGACTGCATGAATGCATAACAGATAGTAGGGCCAACAAAGCGAAATCCAGCCTTTTTCAATCGTTTTGACAAGAATTCAGCTGCAGCTGTTTTGGTTGGAATATCGGATCTGGTTAGGGGCTGATTAATTTCAGTTTTGCCATCAACAGTTGCCCAGATAAAATTAGCAAAGCTGTTGTTGCCAGCCTCCATTATTTTAAGCCAGGCCCTAGCATTGGATATTGTTGCTTCAATCTTCAGTCTGTTCCGAACAATCCCTGTGTCGCTCATCAGACGATCAATGTCTGCTTCTTTCATTCCAGCCACTGCTGAGGGATTGAAATTATAGAACACCTCGCGAAAGCGATCACGTTTCCTTAAGATTGTGATCCAGGAGAGACCAGCCTGAAAGCCTTCCAAGCACAGTTTTTCGAACAGAAGCTTATCGTCTCTGACCGGCTTACCCCATTCCTCATCATGGTAGCGCTGATATTCGGGATCGGTTCCGCACCAGCCGCACCGCGACAAGCCGTCATCGCCCTCAATCAGGTCGACCATTCAGGTCGACCGAAGTTTTGGATCCAGGGCGTCTCGCAGGCTATCGCCAAAGAGATTGAAGGCGAAGACAGCAAGTGTGATGGCAAGGCCCGGAAAAATTGCAACCCAAGGTGCACTCTCGAAGAATTGTTCTGCGCCACCTCGGAGCATCAGACCCCAGGCAGCTGTTGGCTCCTGAACCCCAAGGCCTAGATAAGAGAGAGAAGCCTCTAGGAGGATAGCCTGGCCAACAAAGCTAGTTACCATAATCAGGTAGGGAGCCATCACATTTGGCACCATATGCACAAGCACGATGCGCGTGTGGCTGTAACCACATGCGCGAGCAGCGTCGATGTAGGGAATTTCACGTAGAGCTAGGGCGCTAGATCTAACAACGCGAGCGCATTTAGGAATGAAGGGAATTGTAATGGCAATGATAACATTTCCAACGCCTGACCCAAATACGGAGACAATGGCTAACGCCATAATAATAAGCGGAAATGCCATGAAGATGTCTACGATCCGCTGGAAAATGAGGTCGAATAACCCGCCGAGGTAAGCGCTCGTAACGCCTAAAACCAGTCCTAACGTGGCGCCGACAAACGCCGATACAAAACCTATAACGAGGGCCGTTCGTGATCCATGGATAATTCGGCTAAAAATGTCACGACCAAGCTCATCAGTGCCCAAGAGATATGTTGCTGAAGGCGCGGCAAGTTGGTCAATGAAGTTCATCGTTACGGGGTCGTGCGGCGCTACGAAGTCAGCAAAAATCGCCACAAGAACCATTATTAGGATCATCATCCCCGAGACAGCACCTAGAGGTTGGCGGCGAGCCATACGCCCTAGTTTTTGAAGAAAAGTCTTCTCTACAGGAGCGGCGTCAACAGTCGTAGTTGCGACATTCATGACCTTATTCCTTCCGGCCTCAGCTATATCGAATGCGCGGATCAAGCCACGCATAAATCACGTCAATAACTATGTTCATTACAACAAAGATAAAGGCGACAAGCATGACAAGAGCCTGTGTAAGCGTGTAGTCATGGTTGGTAACACTATCAACGAAGAGCTTACCTAAACCGTTCAAGTTAAAGACTTGTTCTGTGACAACAAGACCGCCCATAAGAAAGGCAAATTCAATCCCGATCACTGTCACCACAGGTAGCATGGAGTTTTTAAGGGCGTGGCGGTTTACCACCAGCTTTTCGATCACCCCCTTAGCGCGTGCAGTCCGAATATAATCTTCACGAAGCACCTCGAGCAGCGCCGAACGGGTCATGCGGGTAGCAACAGCGGAATAACGGTAGCCCGTCGCGAGCGCTGGCCAGATTAGCTGCGTTAGGTTGCCAATTGGGTCGCTCAGAGGCGGGATATACTGGATGGGAGGTATCCAGCCGTATCCCAAAAATTGATTTGATACTGCAAGCAGGCCAAGCATGATTAATATGCCTAACCAAAAGGATGGCATCGCAATACCAGCAATACTTATGCATCGGACTGTGTAGTCTATCCATGAGTTCTGTTTTACCGCGGAAATAGTTCCGAGCGGGATGGAAATAAAAATCGATATAATGGTTGCCATGATGGCTACTTGGAGAGAGAGCAGGATGCGTGGTCCCATCTCTTCAGTTATTGGGCGATCGGTCCACATCGAGGTACCAAAATCACCAATAAAAAAGCCTCCAATCCAATCAAAAAATTGCACCAGAAGAGGCCTATTTAGGCCTAAGCCCTCTCGGCACTGTTCAATTTGGTTTACGTCAAAAGTGCCGCCTGTTCCCGCATAACGGAGCGCACAAACGTCTCCTGGGATCATGTGCATGAGTGAAAAAACGAGGATGGCTGCACCGATTAAGGTCGGAACCATCATTAGCATGCGTTTCACAAGATACTTATGCATGAGTTAGGGCCTGTTATTATAATAAAGGAGAACGCCCGTGGTCCTTAAAGGTCCACGGGCGTCCATGCCAAAAAGGCATTTAAATGCGGAAACTACTTATCCGCATCAGGGTCAAGCCAGACATTGTCAAGCGCCTGACCGAGGTAGTGGCTGGGGCTAACTTTCCAACCCTTGAAGTGTGAGCGGTGCACAGTTGTTCTGTACCACCACAGAGTGATCATCTGTTTCACTTCGTCGTGGAGAACGTATCTTTCGTACTCCCGCATTTTCTCACGCTGTTTTTTCGGATCTGCTTCAAGCAGCATAGCGTTGTAGAGATCGTCCATTTTACGGTCGATTATGCGGCCATAGTTTTGAGGGTTGATATCAGAAGACAGGTATTTCGACGTGTCGATTGGCGGATTGACGATCGACTGACAGTTGAAGTCGATAGATACGTCAAAGTCACCCTTCTCACGCAGAGTCGCGTAGAAAGGACCAGTCGGCTGAACCTTCTGCTCAAAATTGAGACCAATCTGACGCCATTGATCGAGCAGCCATACGCCGACAACCTTGTAGGGCTGGTCGACAGCACGATTGTTCAACACATAGGTCTTCGACAGATCGACACCGGCCTCTTTGAGAAGACTACGTGCACGTTCGCGGGAAGCTTCTAGGTCTTCCCGATATCCATCCATATCCATCAGCTCTGCCTTCGTGGCCGCAAGATTGCTGCCTGGGAAGACGATACCACCAACCGTTTTCACGATGGCGATTTTGGAGAGATATTGTGACCCACCCCAACGGTCTACCGCGAGGGTAAGTGCACGACGCACACGCACGTCGTCAAATGGTTTAACGGAGTGGTTTGGCGTTGCGAGAAGTACGCAGTTCCAATCCGACTCTTGAACAGTCGCCTTATCGCCAAGCGCTGCAACTAGATCATCACGGGTCTTTGGCGGGAAGCCGCGGAACTGAGCGCTTGCTCTGTTGCCACGCAATGCCTGGACTTGGATTGATTCTTTGTTTGCGAAAACACCAGTGATCTTATCGAGATAAGGCTGGCCTTTCAGATAATAGTCCGGATTTTTTCGTCCGGTGATCTGAGCGCCTGATTGATACTCTTCCAAGATGAAGGGGCCAGAGCCAAGGATGTTCTTTTCGTACCAATGTATGTCGGCATCGAGCTTGGCTTTGGAGTAGATGAAGTTATATGGGGCAGCAAGCGCTGGAATGAACGCTGATGATGCGTACTTCAGGTTGAAGACGACCGTTGTAGCATTCGGTGCCGCTACTGAGTCCACCATTTGATAGAAGCTTTTGCGAGCGCTTGATACACCTTCTGGTGGGAAGATGATTTTGTCAAAACTGGCCTTAACGTCCGCCGATGTTAAGGGCGTGCCATCATGGAATTTCACCCCTGAGCGAAGTGTAAAGGTATATGTTTTGCCTTTATTTGATGGCTTTGGTACGTCGCCGACACAGAGGTCGCAAACAAAATCGGCTGGGTCAGCCGGATTGTTTGGATTAACGCGCAGCAGCGTGGAATAGAAAGGCCGTGCTGGATGAATCACCGCATAGGTAGTTTCCCTGTGGGCGTCTAAGCTCGGTGGAGCTTTGGCCGGAATAACAAAGGTAAAATGACCGCCATACTTAGGTTTATGGCCATCAGCAGCAGCAAAGCCCGTCGCCAACATGGCGGCCGCGCCTGCAGTAACCGCTGCAAGAGCTCGGAATCCAAGCATCTGTAATCCTCCCTGAATGATTTTTAACTAATCAAATGCTTTATAAAAAAACACAGATTGGCTAACCATTTAAACTAGCGAAAACAGCCTATGAGTCAATCCGCTGCGATAGCAATTCCAGATTTGATGAGTGTTTCTATCTCTTCGGCCTGCATCCCGGACTTTGCTAGAATTTCACGAGTGTGACGGCCCAATACAGGGGCGGTCGCTTTATCTGTACCTGGCTTGAGTGGCGGATGCCCGGGTAAGTTGAGCATCGTAGGGGCTGCAGGATAACCAGGTTGTGGCAAGTTAGTTATCAGATTTGTTGCAATCGCTTGGGGCTCAGTAGCGAACTGCATGTAATCTAAAACCGCGGTGTTCATCAGACCCAGTGCTGTAAATAACTCGCTCCACTCGGCTGATGATTTAGAGAGCAGGACCGGTTCGATGCGAGCATTTATCTTGTCTTGATCGGCAGCCCGTTTTCGATTGTCTCTATAATCCTTGTTTGCCTTAAAATCTTTTAGGTCCAGCGCGTCACAGAATGATAGCCAGTCACGCTCTTTAAGGATGAGAATGTGAGTGAAGCCATCCTTGGTTCGATATACCCCGCTCGGAGTTGAGCCAGGGGGAGGTTCGGCTCCCTCTTGCATGGTAGACATAAAGCGGACCACTTGAAGATTGGCTGCAGCTGCCATCAGGCTTATGTCTAAATAACGAGATGTTGGATCATCTCGCTTGGCAAAAAGGGACGCTGCCACAGCTTGGTAGGCATATAGCGCGGTTGTCATATCGACAATGATTGGCTGGGCCCGCATTGGCGTGCCAGATCCATCGGCATTGGCGGTCATAAAGCCAGTGTATGCCTGAAGTATCGGATCCATAGCAGGCTTGTTGGCAAGGGGACCAGTCTGACCATATCCCGAGATGGAAACATAAATTATCCCAGGTGATAGGGTTTTGACCCGCTCGTAGCCTAGGTCTAGCCGATCAATGACTCCTGGACGGAAGCCTTCAATGAAAACGTCCGCGCCTGCGATTACTTTCTCTAAGGCGGTCTTGCCAGCAGCCGACTTCAAATCCAAAGCCAGTGCCCTTTTTCCAATATTACCAGCTACGGAGAAGGCCGTGTGGTCACCGTAGCGTGGCCCTAGCATGCGAGCCCAATCACCCTCTGGAGGTTCAATTTTTATTACATCGGCACCCCATTGAGCTAATAACATAGCGCAATAGGGACCAGCGATGCCTTGTGAAAGATCTATGACTTTGAGCCCGGAGTAGGGTTCCTCAAAGCTCATTATCCTGGCTCCACTCCATATTTTAACACATCCAAACGGTCAAAAATTTGTTCTCTCAGAACCTGTGCCGACTGTTGACTACTCTGAGCCTGGGTCAGCAGTCCCGCGAACTTGTCGTATAGGTATAAAAAGCGATCAATAAAATTTGCAGCATCAACGACTCCAAAGCGTTCTTGGGCTGTTTGATCAATCCCCAGAATATCTGTCTGGATGTGCTTTTGTATCTTTTCAACTAAATCCGGAGAAGCGGTGTCGATCGTTAAGCCTTCGGATTTTGCTTTTTCAAGAGCTGCTTCTGAAATGGCACGGTATTCCGTTGCAGTACTCACAATTCCATCAGATGCCGCGTTTAAGATAGCCCTTCGGGCTTTCGGAGTTAAATTTTGCCAATAAGATGCGGAAGCTAGAAAACCTGCCCCCCCTCGGAAGGATCCGAGGGGAGCAATCAAAACGTTGCGAGTGTGGGCTTTAACAGCCGGGTTCGAAAGCTCAAGTGGCGTTGCTATTGTGGCACTTATTTCACCCCTGGCGAACAGATCCCCAGCATCGCTATAGTCTTCATTGATCTTCCCACCTAATGAAACAATCAAACGATCCCAGGCGGTTCCAGGCGTTAAGGTAGTCAGTCCTTGGAAGGCGAGAGGTGTGCTCAATCTGTCATAGGACAGCAATACAAAACGGGCGGAGCTATAAGCGCCGAGGAAAACAATCCGCTGCTTCTTAAAGATTTTTTGGCAGAGGGAGCAGTCTACCATAAGCAGCTCGGTAACCGCAGCCGCGGCTGCAAGCTCATTATCACCGCCAGTAATGCCCAACTCTGAGATTAACGCCGTATGTGGAAAGACTTCTGGAAAAGACGGTAGGGCCGCCGCCCCAAATTCGTAATGCTGTCGTGCCAAATTTTCTATGGCAGAAAAATCGTCTCCAGCGGGACCATTGAGAAAAATTTTAAGTTTTGGCGCGTCGGGCTCTTTTTTTAACCTCTCTGCAAACGTTCGCCAACCGGCTTTGGTAAGAGGGTGCGTTGCTGCAAACCCTATGTGAGCGCGTGCTGAACTATCTTCAGCACGCGCTGCAGAAGGGAAGCCAATAGCAATGCCACTGGCTAGCAGAAAAACGCTTATTCCTGTCCAAAAGCGCTTAGACAGGGTCCCAAACAAAATATTGAGGCGAGGCCAAATTTGGTGAGAAGTGGGGTTTAAGGGCAGGCATTGCATGTTCATGGATATTCTGAGGTGTCCAGCCATCACTGCGGTGGATCGTGCGGACAGGCCTGGTTTTGCTCATCAACATGATCTCATTAGATCGGACATAGAATATCTGTCCTGTAATGTCATGCGCTAAGTCTGATAGAAGATATACAGATGGAGCAGCAATCTTTTGTGGGGTCATCGCCTCTTGGCGACGCCGGCGCGCTTCACCTTCCGGGCCTTTGATAGGAATTGTTTCGATCATGCGAGTAAATGCTGACGGCGACACAATATTAGAGCGCACGCCAAAGCGTGCCATATCTAGAGCTATCGATTGCGAAAGGCCAACGATTCCTAACTTTGCAGCGGCATAGTTTGCCTGACCTACGTTGCCAACCAGGCCCGAGGTAGAAGTAAAGTGGACCATCGCCCCTGATTCTTGAGTGCGGAAAACTTCGGCTGCCGCGCGGGCTACATTGAAGTATCCGTTAAGATGGACGTTAATAACTGCGTCCCAATCGTCCTCGCTCATTTTATGAAAAATAACGTCGCGCAGGATGCCTGCGACGTTTACAACTCCGTCAAGCTGACCAAATTCGTCGACAGCCTGGGCCACCATAGCCTGGGCATCTTCCCACTTAGAGATATCGCCACCATTAACAACGGCCTCGCCGCCATTGGCTTCAATTTCGTTCACTACCTGTTGAGCCGGTCCGATATCAGCATCACTCCGACCATCAACGGCTGCGCCTAAATCGTTGACGACAACTTTTGCGCCTTCTTTGGATGCAAGCTTGGCGATTTCGGCTCCAATGCCGCGGCCAGCGCCATTTACCAGTATTACTTTACCTTCGAGAACACCGTCTGCCATGAGTCCGGTCCCTTCTATTTATTTCTTTTAGTTTCTTCGTTTTAAGATTGTTGGAACTTTTAGATTGGGTCCCAGGAGAAGACATCGGCGGAGCGATCATTTGCTACAAAGCTCGGTTTAAGAGCCGGCATCCCCTCCTCATGGATTGTAAGTGGGGTCCAGCCTTCTGCACGGTGTACGGAGCGGATAGGGCGGTTTTGCCCAAATAAAATTTGTTCATTCATCCGGCTTCCAAAAACCTGGGCAGTAACCCCCATTTCAGTCGCCGCGTCAGAGACCAGGTAGACGCACATTGGTGCGATCTGAGCAGGTGTCATTCGCTTGATTTTGGCAAGGCGTGCTTCTTGTTCCGGAGTGTTCGATGGGATTGTTCCGATCATCCGGCTCCAAGCGAATGGTGACATGCAATTAGAACGGACCCCGAAGCGTGCCATATCCAATGCGATTGACTTGGATAGACCCATAATTCCGAGTTTAGCTGCTGCGTAGTTGGCTTGACCAAAATTCCCAATTAGGCCCGAGGTTGAGGTGAAGTGAACCATTGCCCCAGATTCCTGCTGACGGAAATAATCTGCTGCTGCTCTGGAAACATTGAAGGTCCCTTTAAGGTGAACATTGATGACTGCATTCCAGTCCTCAGGGGTCATCTTATGAAAAATTACATCTCTCAGAATTCCGGCGACATTAATGACAGCATCAATTTGTCCGAACGTATCGACCGCTTGTTTAATCATTCCTTTCGCTGCTTGGAAATCAGCAACGCTATCGCCATTTACCATGGCTTCGCCGCCAGCAGCTTGAATGGATGCAACCACCTCTTGCGCGGGCGTGCTGTCTGCTCCCCCACCATCTACGCTTCCACCTAGATCGTTTACGACAACCTTAGCGCCTTCAGCAGCAGCCAGCTTTGCCACTTCGGCTCCAATGCCGCGGCCTGCCCCCGTAACGAGCACTACTTTATTGTCCAAAATACCATCAGCCATCGGGCGCATTCCTCCAAATCATTACTCGTTCTTTCGAGTATCAAACACTTTTGTTGATACAAGGTTAAACCGCCGAAGTAGGAGGTTTCAATCTGGCAGTTTAAGAGAAATGTTTAAAACGCGTTCCGACAACGCCATTTATCCCAGAATTCGGAATATCATGGGTAGGTTGCTAAAATGGATTGCCAGTACACTTTATGGTCTTGAGGAAAAGATTTTTGCGTTGATGAAGTGCATTTAAATCGACGTCACGAGAGGTAAGCGGAGCGAGCGGAAATGAATTCAGTCGGGCCCAGTCTTGTATGGTTCAGAAATGATCTCCGGGTAAGTGATAATCCTGCGCTCTCTGCCGCGATTGATCGTGGAGGGCCTGTCGCGGGTCTTTATGTGTTGGAGTTAGGAGGTGATGGCGGTCGTCCTTTAGGTTTGGCCGCATTATGGAAATTGCATGGGGCACTTGAAGCCCTTCGTGAAGCGCTTGATAAGATCAATGTCCCTCTAATTTTGAAGCGCGGGGTTAGCGCCAAAATCTTGCCCGAGGTTGCGGGACAAATCGAGGCTGAAGCCTGTTTTTGGAACCGACGCTATGAACCTTCTGCCATCGCCGCCGATAAGAGAGTGATGGAAATTTTGAAGGCATCTAAAATTGATGTCAGGAGTTGGAATGGCTCCCTCATGGTTGAGCCATGGCAAGTCAAGACAAAGAGCGGAGGTTGGTTCAAAGTTTTTACGCCATTTTGTAAGGCCGCTCGTGCGGCTGGGGTAGACCTTAGCCCAATAGGGGTGCCATCTGTTGCCCTCGAGCGGCGAGATTTTCCAGGCCTTGGCGAGGTCCTTGAGGATTGGAGGTTAATCCCAAAATCTCCAGATTGGGCAGGTGGTCTTCGAGCAAACTGGGGTCACGGGGAGGAGGCAGCTCGCAGCCGTCTCTCAGATTTTCTGAGTGATGGGTTTAGAGGATATTCAGAGGGCCGAAATTTTCCAGCTAAATCTAATGTATCAGGTATTTCGCCCTATCTGCGGTTTGGCGAAATTAGCGCAAGGCAAACCCGGCATGCTGCTTTAATTGCTGCAGACCGGGCCAATGGTTATTTGGATAGTGATTTTGAAGTTTTTGAGCGTGAACTTTACTGGCGAGATTTTTCTTACAATCTGTTGTTTCATGCCGATGAGCTGCCAACGTCCAATTTTCAGGCAAAGTTTGACAACTTTCCATGGCGTTCCGATCCCAGTGATTTTGATGCTTGGTCTAAAGGCAATACTGGTTATCCAATTGTAGATGCCGGTATGCGGCAGTTGTGGGAAACGGGTTGGATGCACAATCGCGTGCGAATGATTGTGGCATCCTTTTTGACCAAACATCTTATGATTGATTGGCGGCAGGGTGAGTCGTGGTTTTGGGATACTCTCATTGATGCTGACGCGGCCAGTAACCCTTCGAATTGGCAGTGGGTTGCGGGATCTGGCGCTGACGCCGCCCCTTACTTCCGTATTTTCAATCCGATTTCTCAGGGCGAAAAGTTTGATGGCAGTGCCGAATATGTGCGTCGATGGGTTCCAGAGATTGCAACATTACCCAATAAAATTATCCATGCGCCCTGGGTGGCAAGCGCGACCCAGCTAGAAGAGGCAGGTATTCAACTAGGCAATACCTATCCAAAACCTATTGTAGATCATAGCGCTGCTCGAACGCGCGCTCTCTCTGCTTATCAGTCAATAAGAAGCTAATAAATCTTCGTGGAAGTTTTGGGTGGAAACTAATCTCTGGCAATTGAATGGTACGGCAAGTTTTATTGATTATCTTACCCAGTCTGGCCGCTGGCTTTTATAAAGTTATCAATATTATTTCGGAAAAGATTAAAGCGCTTGAGATCATCACCTGCCAGCTTCTCGGCGCTTTGGAAATTTACTTTCCGTGGGTTCACTTGCTTGCCTTGTTTAAGGATTTCGTAGTGAAGGTGCGGGCCAGTTGATCTTCCACTAGAGCCTACATAACCAATTACTTGACCCTGCTGCACCCGAACCCCCGGTCTGATGCCTTTGGCGATGCGGCGCATGTGAGCATATGCAGTTTGATAGATGCTATTATGTCGAATGCGGACATAACGCCCGTAGCCACCATTCCAACCTGACCGTTTCACTACCCCATCGCCTGCCGCTCTAATGGGAGTCCCCGATGGAGCTGCAAAGTCCACACCAGCGTGCATCTTCGAGTAACCAAGAATTGGATGTTTGCGACGCCCAAACCCTGAGGAGATGCGCGCACCGTCAATTGGGGTTTTCAGTAAGGCCTTCCTATTGCTTCGGCCTTGATCGTTGAAGTAGCTGGACTGACCATCGGAAAACTCATGCCGGTACAGCGATATCGTGCGTTTTCCCGTTGTAAGGGAGGCGTATAGAATGTCGCCGGCCTGGACAACGGAACCATCGTAGTCAACATATTGGTCAAACAAGACATCAAACTTGTCACCAGGTTTTATGTCTCGTTGAAAATCAATGTCGAAGCTGAATAGCCTTATAAACGCGCCCATGACGCGGGTGGGTATGCCTTCCTTAATCCCATCTTCGAAAAGACTCGTTTTAATGTTACCTCTGCCTCGGCCACGACTTACGGTCAGCGACTTGACGATCTCGTAGGCTTCAAAATCGCCACTTAACGTCAGAGCGACACCTGCTATTCGGTCAAAGCTTTTGGCTACTTGCAGCCCTAGAAGACGACCGTTGCCGTCATCTGTGGCATCCGACGAAAGGCTTATGGTAACTGTGTCGCCTTTTTTAAGGCTTCTCGGATCGTAAACCTTTCGTAGGGCAGTAATAGAGCGAAATGCCTCTTCGTTAGATACACCCATCCGGTCTAGCACTGCCGACAATGTGTCGCCTGAAGAGATCTGCGCCTCGGCCTCAGTTGGGTTGGAAGCCGCAAGAGGGTCCGCGGGTAGCCGTACCATTTTAGGTAAGAAAACTGGCGGCGTGGTTTGAGTGTTGGCGGAAGGGCTTGTGGCCTCAGGTCCAGTTTCGCTTTGGTCCAAATAGGAATTAATAAGACCATAAATTGCTATCGAACACCCTATTCCGACTACGATTAGTAGAGCTTTAAAGAAACGAGGGTTGAGAACATCCGGTAATGTTCGGCTCAAAAGCCGGGAAGGATTGTACCGCTGCTCGGACATGCCGACTCGAATTCCTTTTCGCCTTTGCCCATTTTAACTTCGGGCGCGAAGCATCCCCTTGAATGAGCAAAGCTAATGAAAGTGAATGGAAAGCGTCCATCAGCTAAATGACGAGCAAAGCTTCCGGTGTCAAGAATTGATAAAATTCAATGGTTTTTACAAGAGCTGGGTGTGACGAATTAGTCCAAGAAAGAAGGAATAAGTTATTTTCTTAGAAATTTTATGAAAAGTCGTTGACACAGGGATAGGGACCCAGTAGATCACCCACCGCTGCGACGGCCGGACGTGCCGTCGTTTTTGTTTTTGGACATATGAATATTGAGAGAGAGGAGACGTGGTCGGCGTTTTGGTCGATTTAGCGTTGACTGCTTTGGGCTTCGGCTTGGAGTGGTTGAGGTAGATTGGTCTAAATGTCGTTACATGTTTTCTCTATTT
>JAURGE010000031.1 GCA_030833925.1 Alphaproteobacteria bacterium | reverse complement strand
TGACCCAAATTGAATGAGCTGACTTCTCTCGACCAGAGACTTCGGCATCAAGGTCATTATTTGAGAGCGTCTGCTGAAGAGCTTTAACAACCCTATCACTAAGATCACGACCATTCGATCGAAGCAAATCGAGCCTAGTCATTATTGAATTACGGGCGTCAGGATTAAGTTCTGCAAACGCCAAGTCGACTAGTTCATCGCGCCAAGGTTGCATACCAATACGCTCAGCAAGTGGCGCATAAATATCCATAGTTTCTGCGGCACTACGCCTGCGACTAACTTCTGATTTCACGAACCCAAGAGTGCGCATATTATGGAGTCGATCGGCAAGCTTCACCAGCAGAACGCGAATATCTTCCGACATTGCCAATACAAGCTTGCGAAAATTTTCAGCCTGCTTTGTTTGGTCAGACTGGATTTCAATCTTATTAAGCTTGGTAACGCCATCAACTAATCGCGCTATATCATCGCCAAATAATCGTTTTATATCGGACAGGCTCGCATCGGTGTCTTCAACCGTATCATGAAGAAGAGCGGTGATTATCGAACTAGAATCCAAACGCATATCTGCGAGAAGCCAAGCGACCTCCAGCGGATGTGAGAAATATGGGTCGCCAGATGCTCGCGTCTGGGATCCATGCTTCTGCATAGCAAAAACGTAAGCTTTATTAATTCCGACCTCGTTAACAGTCGGATCGTAGTCCCGAACCTTCTCAACCAGCTCAAATTGCCGGATCATAACGGGCCAATTCCTAGCCCCTTACGGAGCGCATCAATATTATATTTTTGTGACTTCCCCAGCGTCATAGGCCTCAGCCAAACGGTCACGATTGACGGGCTCAGGAGCGCCCTGGGCAGCAGCATCCCGCGCAAGAGCCGCAAGATCAAGATCGTCATCATCGGTGTCACCGCTACTGACTGACATTAGTGCTTCATCTAGTTCGTCCATCTCCTCGACTGGAGACACTTTCTGACGACCTTGCACTACCGACTCAAAAAGTTCCTCGGTTGAAAGTTGATCTTCAGCGATTTCACGCAATGCCACTACAGGATTTTTGTCATTATCCCTATCAACCAACAGCTCGCTGCCAGATGAAATATCGCGAGCCCGCTGCCCAGCGAGCACCACCAAATCAAACCGATTAGGAACGCGGTCTACACAGTCTTCAACAGTGACTCGGGCCATAAAACTCTTCCTTTCGCGAGCAGGATGCTGTCTTATACAGTTACATAACAAAAAATCAACGTAACCTATCAGACGGCAAAATAATTTTTGCCATTCGGTAACCTCTTAAACGATTGCGCAAAATTTCTAGAACGACTGAATAATTACGGTTTTTAACAAATAAGATTTTAGCACGGGAGACTGTATAAAATGCAGGGTGTACGTAGAGGAATATTTATCGATGGCTCAAACCTTTACTCGGCCGCTAAACATTTAGGCTTCGATGTAGATTATAGAAGACTGCTTGATTTTTTTGCCGGCGGAAGTTGGCTAGTCAGAGCTTACTACTACACGGCAATAGCTGAAGATCAGGAATACTCACCGGTTCGTCCGCTGGCAGACTGGCTAGACTACAACGGCTTCACATTAATTTCTAAGTCGGCGAAAGAATTCGTAGATCCTGCTGGAAGAC
Organism: Alphaproteobacteria bacterium; assembly: GCA_030833925.1. Taxonomy (GTDB): domain Bacteria; phylum Pseudomonadota; class Alphaproteobacteria; order Bin95; family Bin95; genus VMCJ01. Next base: position 28,671 of record JAURGE010000031.1, on the reverse strand, counting down.
GACGAATTCGCGGTAATATGGATGTAGAGATAACTGTAGACGCGCTAACCCTCGCAGATAAACTCGATCATATAATTTTGATGAGTGGCGATGGTGATTTTCGACGGTTGGTAGAGGCCATCCAACAAAAAGGAGTCCGCGTCACTGTGGTAAGCACAGTGCGAACCAATCCACCTATGATCGCGGATGAGTTAAGGAGACAAGCAGACGAATTTATAGATCTGCTTGAGATCGCTCCGGAAATTGAGCGACGAGTGCCAGACCGTGCCGAGGCGCAGAGGACACCCCAGCGCCGGGAAGAAAAATTCGCCCGGCAGGAACTTGATGATCAACCACTTCGTGGCCCAGGCGATTTTCGCGACGATGGATATTTAGACGACGATGAGGTTGATTGAAAACAAAGGTTGGCAAGGGCCCACACACAATTGCCCTCTATGTCCAAGACTAGTGGCCTTTCGCCATGAATTGAGATCTCTAGAGCCTGACTGGCACAACGCACCAGTACCTTCTTTTGGCCACTTAGCTTCTCGACTTTTGGTAGTTGGCCTTGCCCCAGGAATGCATGGAGCAAACCGAACTGGCAGGCCGTTTACTGGAGATTATGCGGGTGACCTTCTATACGAGGGCCTCATTGGTTTTGGCTTTGCCAAAGGCAAATACGCTAAACATGCCGATGATAGTCTTGAATTAGTGGATTGTCGCATAGCAAATGCGGTTCGTTGTTTGCCTCCCAAGAACAAACCTACGCCGCAAGAAGCAAATAGTTGCAGACAATTCCTCGTCTCAGAAATTGAATCCATGCCTAATCTTAGCCAAGTGTTGGCTCTCGGCAGAATTGCTCACGAGACAGTTTTGCGTGCACTCAAAATTCGGTTAGTAGAAGCACCTTTTGCTCATGGCGCGGCGCATCGTCTTGGAGACATAACCGTCACGGACAGTTATCACTGCTCCCGATACAACACAAACACCGGCAGGCTCACAAAAGATATGTTTTACTCGGTCATTAACAGCATTCGACAGCGGCTTGACGCCCAAGTAATTTGAAGCCGAATGGCAGCATGAAATGACAAAAAAAAAGGAAAGCCTCTGGGATTATTTTCGAGCTATCTTTTGGGCTCTGCTATTGGCCGGGACCTTCAGGTCATTGGCTTATGAGCCCTTCAGCATTCCATCAGGCTCGATGCAACCCACGCTTCTTATCGGCGATCATTTATTCGTCTCTAAGTGGACCTTTGGATACAGCAAACATTCCTTTCCCTTTAGCCCCAATCTTTTCGACGGTCGCGTTCCTGACTTAGGACCGGATCGAGGGGACATCGCGGTATTTAAGGTGATAAGGGAGTCGTGGCGAGGCGGGCAAAAAACAACTACCCGAACAGACTACATCAAGCGTGTTATCGGGCTTCCTAATGACACCATCCAAATGAAGGAAGGTCGATTGTATATAAACGGGGTTAAGGTTGCGCGGCGCCCTGATGGCAACTTCACGCCAAGCGCACGTGATGGCATCACTTATCGCCAGTTCATCGAAACGCTTCCAAATGGAGTAGAGCACAAAATCTTAGAACTTGGAGACAATCAACGGTTCGATAATACCCCTATTTTCAAAGTTCCTCCCAACCATTACTTCATGATGGGAGATAATAGGGATAACTCAAACGATAGCCGCGCTGACGTATCCTTCATCCCCGCCGAAAATCTTGTTGGTCGAGCTGATATAATGTTCCTTTCGATAGATTGGCGAAGTGAGGACTGGACTGACTTTGATGCTGGTATCCGCTGGGACCGGATGTTGTCAGCTATTGGTCCCTAAAATTTACGATGTCTCTTCTCAAAAATAGAACAGTCCTGCAAGTTCGGATTGGCTACACCTTCCAGAACGAGCGCTTGCTTGAAAGCGCCCTCTCCCATCCAAGCACTCCTGGAATCCAAACCTCTCAATTAGCAGCCGGTGGATATGAACGCTTAGAGTTTCTGGGAGACCGGGTTCTGGGATTGGCTGTTGCCAGTCTTTTACTTGAGATGTTTCCGAAATCTCCAGAAGGGGAATTAGCCAAACGCCATACCGCTTTAGTTCGGAAAGAAGCCCTGATAAAAATTGCTAAAAAAATAGACCTTATTTCAGCCATGGAACTAGCTATTGGAGAGGGACAGGCCTTTGCCCGCCAGCAAGAAACAACAGCTGCTGACGGGATCGAAGCGCTCATAGGAGCTATTTTTCTGGATGGTGGCTATGAGTCTGCAAGTAAGTTTGTCCGATCATGGTGGCAAGAGATGCTGGAGACTGTTGAATCAGTGCAGAAAGATCCCAAGACCACCCTTCAAGAGTGGGCTCAGGCAAATGGCCTAGCACTCCCAGAGTATAGTATCGTTGACACTCAAGGCCCTGCACACCAGCCAAATTTTTCAGTGACGGTATTTGTTACAGGTCAAGAAATGAGGACGGGATACGGGCGCTCTAAACGTTTGGCGGAGCAGGCTGCAGCAACAGAAATGTTAGCTGCCATTGAAGTCTTAGCAACCAAATGACAAAGGCTCCTGATACAATCGGAAATAAAATGAGAGCTAGCGTAATAGCCTTAGTTGGAGCACCCAACGCCGGTAAATCGACATTGGTAAATCAATTGGTCGGCGCAAAGGTTTCAATAGTCTCAGCCAAAGCACAAACGACGCGGACACGGGTTATGGGCGTCCGCATGGAAGGCAAAACTCAACTTATATTTGTAGATACACCAGGAATATTTTCCCCTCGACGACGATTAGATAGAGCGATGGTTCACGCCGCTTGGTCTGGCACTGAGGACGCGGATGCCATCTGTCTTGTCTATGATGCAGCAAAGGGGGATCCCAGGGGCCTGGAAGGCCTCTTGGATAAACTTAGAGCGCAAAGAGCGATGCGCATTCTTATCCTAAATAAAGTTGATCAAATTAAGAGAGTTAAGCTCCTCGAGCTTTCTGCACGTCTGAATCAACTGGCAGATTTTAACCACACTTTTATGATTTCAGCGTTGTTGGGTGACGGTGTGGATGATCTTGCATCAGTCTTAGCGAAATCAGCTCCAGAAGGCCCTTGGCTTTTTCCTGAAGACCAGCTTTCTGATATGCAAGAAAGATCATTTGCTGCTGAAATCACTAGGGAACAAGCTTTTCATCAGCTTGGCCAAGAAGTGCCTTATTCACTCACTGTGGAAACCGAAGAGTGGAAGGAATTCCAGAACGGTGAGGTTCGTGTCGAACAAACAATATATGTGGAACGTAATAGCCAACGAGCAATTGTTCTAGGTAAATCCGGAGAGCGAATTCGCAGGATCAGAGAGGCAGCTCAAGCAGAGCTTCAAAAAGCTACTGACCGCAAAGCACATCTTTTTCTTTTCGTTAAAGTTCGAGCAAATTGGACTGAAGATCCGGAACGCTATGCGCCATGGGCACTCGACTACAACGCCGAGTGACCAGATGATCGAGTGGAGAGATCATGGTGTCATACTCTCGGCCAGACCATTCGGTGAGGATGGCCTTCTAGTTAAAGCCATTACGCGAGAGCATGGCCTTCACGCCGGGCTTGCCCGTTGGAGCAGCCGAAAGCGCCGCGATGGCTTTGTATTACAGACTGGCGTTGAGGCAGATCTTGTATGGCGTGCACGTATAGCAGACCAATTGGGAAGCTGGACTATTGAACCAGTGCGCGACCACTCTAGTTTTTGGCTAGAGGATCGCAGACGTCTGGCAGCCATATCATCTGCCGCCGCGGTAATAGAAGCTGCATTACCCGAGAGAGAAACACAGCCAGGTGTGGCTGCTGCTACAGAAGCCCTACTTGCTGCCATTGCCCTTGAAGCTTGGCCTGCACTTTACGTTCGCTGGGAGATTGGAGTTCTTGCAGAACTTGGGTTCGCGCTAGATCTTGAAAAATGTGCCGCAACTGGCGAAACAACAAATCTAGCATACGTCTCTCCGCGCACCGGCCGAGCTGTATCCTCTGACGCGGGCGCCCCCTATAAAGAACGAATGTTAGCACTTCCCAACTTCCTTATTGGCGGGTCGAGTATCACTGATCAGGAAGTTGCAGCTGGACTTAAATTGACTGCTCATTTTTTAGCCCGCGATGTTTTAGGTTCACTAAATCGTGACATCCCATTGGCTAGAAGAAGACTCCAAGATCTTTTCTCCGAATCTGATATAGAAAATTCATGAATGATCTAGCAAACCCGCCCGAAGACGGCAGAGGCTCTATTCGATTGGAGCCTTTCTCAAGAGCGTTATCTGAGCGTTATCTAGCTTATGCGCTTTCGACCATTACATCACGGTCATTACCCGATGCGCGGGACGGCTTGAAGCCCGTCCACAGACGCCTCGTCTATGCGATGCGAGAGTTAGGCCTAAATCCTGCCGCTGCTTTTAAAAAGTGTGCTCGAGTCGTTGGGGATGTGATGGGTAAATATCACCCCCATGGTGACCAGGCTATCTACGACGCAATGGCAAGACTTGCGCAAGATTTTGCCGTTCGCTACCCGCTTGTTGACGGTCAAGGAAACTTTGGAAATATCGATGGCGACAACCCAGCTGCCATGCGATACACCGAGGCTCGGCTTACCTCCGTTGCCGAAGCTCTGCTCTCCGGCATCGAAGAAGATGCAATTGACTTTCGTGAAACTTACGATGGCGAAGGTCGCGAACCAACGGTTCTTCCCTCCGCTTTTCCCAATCTGCTAGCTAATGGAGCTCAGGGCATTGCAGTGGGGATGGCAACAAACATACCACCACACAATGTTGACGAGCTCTGCGAAGCTTTGTTGCTCCTTGTAAAGCGGCGCACAGCAACTCTAGATGAAGTTTTAGAGCTAGTCCCTGGTCCTGACTTTCCAACGGGTGGAATCTTATGCGAAGCACCAGAGACGATCCGTGACGCCTATCGAACAGGTCGCGGAGCATTGCGCCTACGTGCGCGCTGGGAGAAAGAAGACCTAGCTCGTGGCCAGTGGCAAATAGTTGTCACTGAAATTCCATATCAGGTATCGAAAAGCAGGCTGATTGAGAAAACAGCGCAATTATTAGAGGAAAAGAAAGCCTTTCTGCTTGGCGACATTCAGGATGAGTCAGCTGAAGATGTGCGCATTGTCCTGACACCAAGAAGCCGCTCAGTTGATCCAAAACAGATGATGGAACAACTTTTTAAGTTGAGCGAATTTGAGACCAGGATTTCAATAAATCTAAATGCCTTGGATGGCGAGGGCAGCCCTCGGGTCATGAATCTAAGAGAGCTGTTAGAGATTTTCCTCGCACACCGCAGAGAAGTACTTCTTCGTCGTAGCCGACACCGTCTTGGGACGATTGCCCGACGACTGGAAATCCTAAAAGGATACATGATCGTCTACCTCAACCTGGATGAAGTGATCCGTATCGTCCGCGAAGAGGATGATCCCAAGGGCACATTAATTCGTACATTTAACCTTACTGACACCCAAGCGGATGCGATCTTAAATATGCGGCTCCGCAGCCTCCGAAAACTGGAGGAGTTGGAAATTAAGAAGGAGATCAGCGCGCTCGAAGAAGAGCAGACCGAGATAGAAGGTTTAGTAGAAGACACAGAAAAGCAGTGGCGCAAAATTGGCGCTGAAGTCAGGGATATGCGCAAAACATTTGGTAAAGACACCGCCCTGGGCCGTCGCCGAACTTCTATACAAGGCCCCCCTGCAGAAATTGATGTCCCACGTGCGGCAGATATAGAGAAGGAACCAGTCACTCTTGTGTGTTCTGCCGAAGGTTGGCTTCGTGCAATGAAAGGGCACCTTGAAAGAGAGACGGTTCTAAAATACCGGGAGGGAGATGCAGAACGGTTCCGCTTCCATGCTCAAACAACTGATCGCATCCTGGCGCTTGCTTCCGATGGGCGTGTCTTCACCCTTGACGCGTCAAAGTTGCCTGGCGGCAGAGGCACTGGTGAACCTATTCGTCTGCAAGCTGACATTCCTGCAGAAGCCGAAATCGTGGAGCTAATAGTGGCTCCTTCTGATGGGCTCGTATTAATAGCATCCACTGAAGGCCGCGGTTTTCTAGCACCAGTAGAAGCTCTGACAGCCCAGACTAGAGCAGGCAGAATGGTGTTGAATGTCGGAAGCACCGACAAAGCAGCACTTATGAAACCGGTGCCAAAAGATGCAGATAGCATAGCAGTTGTAGGCGAAAATCGTCGCCTCCTTATCTTCCCATTAGATGAATTGCCAGAGATGGGAAGAGGAAAAGGCGTTATCCTTCAGCGCTATAAAAACGCCGCTTTGTCTGATGCGATCGCCTTTAAACTCTCAGATGGCCTTAAGTGGCACACAGGGGACCGAATTCGTCATGAAACAGACCTCACAGCATGGCACGGCAAACGCGCTGCAGCAGGTTCTCCGCCGCCTTTTGGCTTTCCAAAACCTCCAAAATTTGAGTCGGGGTTAGACCTATGACGCAAGTGGTAAGTGCAGGCTCATGTTCCTGCGGCGAGTGCCACTTTGAAGTGCTAGCATCGCCCCTTTTCGTGCATTGTTGCCATTGCAGCTACTGCCAACGCGAAACAGGTTCTGCCTTCGCCCTCAATGCCATGGTAGAAACAACTGCAATAAAATTAACAAAAGGCACTACTGAAAGCTGCGAAATACCCACAGCAAGCGGCAAGGGACAAGAGATAAAAAGGTGCCCAAAATGTCTAACCGCACTCTGGAGCCATTATGTAGCTGCAGGTCAAGGAATGGGTTTCGTAAGAGTTGGAACTCTCCAAAATCCCTCTGCCCACCCACCTGACGTGCACATTTATACATCCACTAAGGTTGAGTGGGTCTTACTTCCAGAGAATTCACGCTGTTTTGAAGGCTATTACGATCCCCGCCAAGAGTGGCCGGAAGAGGCGCAGGCCAGGTTTAAGGCACTGCGAACCAAAACCTAGGGATCAGCAGTAATCTCAAATCATCGAGATGAGATAGTAAGCTCCAGCGGCAAGAATCGCAGAGGCAGGCACCGTGATCACCCAGGCGACTATAATCGTCATAAAGTGTGAACGACGCACAAGCTTTCTATGCCTCAGCACATCTACTGACACAGAAGCCTCCTCATCGCTTGCAGCATCAGATGGGCGACGTTGGATCATTTGTTGACGACGCTTGGAGCGCTTAGTGAACTGTTCCCGAAAAAAACCGACCCCAAATACCGCGCCTACTGCAATATGGGTAGAGCTAACCGGCAACCCTAACCAAGAAGCCACAATAACCGTTATGGCTGCCGAAAGGGCAACACAATAAGCCCGCATTGGGTTCATTTTAGTAATCTGGGCCCCAACCATGCGAACAAGTTTTGGGCCATAAATAAATAAGCCCAGGCTTATTCCAAACGCACCAATAATCATCACCCAAACAGGGACCGCAGCTTTAGCAGTAACTGCACCGCTTTCTACTGCACTTAAAATAGCGGCAAGGGGACCGATAGCATTTGCCACATCATTTGCACCATGTGCGAAGGATAGCAGTGCTGCAGAGCAGATAAGTGGTATTTGAAAAAGTTTCCGAAGAGAGCGGTTTCTATTCTCCATACCTTCGGATTGTCTTCGGATTATCGGGTGGGTAATTGCCCAGACGAGAGCAAAAACCCCAAAGCCAATCAAAGCTATGCTCTGAGCATCGGCCTTCCAAACACGTTTTAACCCTTTGAGGGTCAAGTAACTTGCAAAACAGCCGGCCATAATTGCGATTAGAATTGGAACCCAGCGCCTCGCAGACGCTATCTTATCGTCCGTGTAGATAATATTCAGCTTAATAAAAGCCAGAAACAGCGCTGCTATTATGCCTCCCAAAAGAGGCGAAATTACCCAACTTGCAGCGATTGCTCCAAGTGTCGTCCAATTTACTAACGAGAAACCAACTGCAGCTATACCAGCGCCCATTACCCCACCGACAACGGAATGAGTGGTCGAAACTGGGGCATTTAGCACTGTCGCTAGATTAACCCAGATTGCCGCGGCAATTAGTGCTGCCATCATAGCATCAATGAAGATCTGGCTATTTTGAACCTGCGCTGGATCAATAATCCCCTTAGAGATGGTTGAGACCACATCACCACCAGCGATAAGTGCCCCGGCACTTTCAAAAACTGCAGCGATTATTAGAGCCATCATCATCGTCATAGCTCTGGAACCAACAGCAGGACCAACATTGTTGGCAACGTCATTAGCCCCAATATTAAGAGCCATATATCCACCTAAAACCGCCGCAAAAACCACCAAAGATGAATGGTGATCAACCCCAGCAACAGCCCCTGCGAGCACTGCCGAAGCACCAAGGAAAAGTAACGCCATCCCATGACCAACGTAACCAGTGGATAGAGAGCGAGTAGCTGCCTCTACATGGACTATCTTCTCTAAGTCTTTGTCGAGAGTAGACTTTTCGAGGCTCATTAATGGTCACTCCAAGAATCAGTTCGAATAAAGTTTTCTGAGTTCAAGCTATCAGGCATCTGAGCAATATTTGCAATTAAACGACACAAACCCTCATCATCTGCGCAGGCAACAGCTTCATTAAGCGGCATCCATTTTAAGCTGCGCTGATCACGTTCCCGCCATCCTAATTTCTGACAAACGACCTTTAGAGGGAAAACCTGTACGGTTGCGGTTACGCTATACCCGGAGCTGGCCCTTTTCCGGTAGTCATAACTCCCACAGGGTGAAGCGGCGATGGGCCCCAAACAGCCGGCCTCCTCTAATGCCTCTCGCGCGGCTGATTCCGAGAACGTAAGGCCTTTCACTGGCCAGCCTTTTGGAATGATCCAGCGACCTCGGCGCCTCGATGTGATGAGCGCAATAAATATGTCATCTCCCACATTAACAAACGGCAATGCACCAACCTGCGACACTGATTTTTGAAACCAACCCCTCAATTGCCGCCCTTCGAAAACCTCACAAAAACGAAAACAATTAGCAGATTAGTCAGCCTTTCAGCAGCAGAAGCAAAATACCGGCCACAATTAAAACAATACCGAAAACTTCACCTTTGGTTGAGCTCTCTTTGAAAAAGACCACAGAGGCAATGAATGTGAAGACCAGTTCTATTTGCCCTAGCGCTCTAACGTAGGCCACGTTTTGGATTGTCATCGCAGTAAACCAACCTACTGATCCAAGGGCACCCGAAGCCCCGACAACGCTTGCCACCTTCCACGACTGGAGTATTTTGGTGATCTGGCCTGGCTCCCTGATACGAATGTATATCAGCATTGCTACAGTCTGCAGGAAGGTTGCCCAAGCCAGCGTGTAACCTGCCTGTATCAAGAAATGCGGCCCACCGAGGCTCAGGCTGCCTCCGCGGTAGGCGACAGCTGAAATTCCAAATAGAGCTCCTGAAACCAGTCCTATTGCTGTCGTCTTTTCAAAAAATGCTGTTGCAAGTTTGCCTGCACCACCGCCGGTTTTTGCAAGGCTAATAGAAACAACACCAACGAGGCTTATAAGAATTGCCAATACTGCAGGCCATGTCAGCACATCACCCAGAAAAACAACGCCAAAGACGGCTGCTTGCACTGTTTCTGTTTTGGAATAGGCAGTGCCAACGGCAAAATTCCTCAGCCCAAAGAGATAGACTAATAATGCGGTTGCACCTATCTGCGTGGCTCCACCCGCTGCCGTCCAAATAAAGAATTCCAGGTCCGGGGTTGGAATAGCAAAGCCAACACCAAAATGCAGAAATGCCAGATAGGCAAGTGCAACAGGAAAACCAAACCCAAAGCGGGCAAACGTCGCTCCAGATGTAGAAAGCTTACCCTTCAGATGTTTTTGAAGAGCAGACCTCAAGTTCTGCAAAAATGCAGCTGCGATCGTTACAGGGACCCAAAGTTCAAACATGAAATTCTCTCGAGAATGCAACTGCGGCAGAGCCAAATCTCTGCCGCAGGCCCACCAAATCTACACCGTCTCTATTACGGTGCCACGTTGGAGAAAACAACGGAGCCAGATGCAGCAAACATTCCGCCAACGCCATGGCAAAAGCTAATCTCAGCACCGTCAACTTGAGCGGGTGAAATTCCGCGCATCTGACGAACACTCTCCTGAAGAGCGTACATACCGTACATCCCAGAGTGCATGTAAGAGAGGCCGCCACCATTAGTATTCAGGGGCAAATTTCCTCCTGGGGCGGTGTTCCGTTCCCAGATAAAATCTGCTGCTTCACCACGCCCACAGAAACCTAAGTCTTCCAGACCATAAAGGGGCAAGTGAGCGAAAGCGTCATAGATCATTAGATGATCCACATCTGAATGTTTGATCCCTGACGTCCTAAAGGCTTCTGCACCGGAAATGCGAAATGCTTGAGACGATGTAAAGTCCTTCATCTGAGAGATCATCGTCGTTTCTGCGCCTTCTCCGACACCCAAGATGTAAACAGGCTTCTGCTTCATATCCTTAGCTCGATCAGCACGAGAAAGAATAAGTGCACCGCCCCCGTCAGTTACTAAGCAACACATTAGCAGTGTGAACGGGTAGGCTATCATCTTCGCATTCAACACGTCGTCGACTGTAATAGGATCGCGCATGTAAGCCCGCGGGTGCATTGCCGCATACTCACGCTGCACAACGGCAACATTCGCTAATTTTTCAATCGGAATATTATAGGTCTTCAGATACCTGAGCACCGGAATCGTGAACATAGTAGGAGGGTTCATCACTCCGTATGGGAGCTGAAACTGTCCTTCCAACATACCAGCACCTATTGCGCGCGGCGTCATTCCGACTTGGCTACGACCACTTTCCCCATGAGTAATAAGGATATTGTTGGCTAGGCCAGCTTCCAGAGCTGCTACTGCGTGGCGAACATGAACCATAAAAGAACAGCCACCGACACTGGTGCCATCAACCCAGCGTGGCTGGATTCCGAGATAGTGGGCAATTTCGGTGGGTACCTCTCGTGCAGTAGCTACCCCGTCAATATCAGAAGGTTTTAAACCGGCGTCCTCCATAGCGTTCAGTGCTGCATCGGCATGCAGCATGATATTTGATACGTGAGGCAGTTTGCCCATTTCTGTAGTTTCAGCGGCGCCTACTACCGCAACAGAACCTGGTTTCATGATGGTATCCTTCAGCTCTGGGTCGGCCGGAATACCGGCAAAGATATGTCGTCAGTCAAATGCTCAAAAGCGACTTCAACGGGCATGTCGAGCTCTAAAGCTTCTGGGGTTTGTTCACAGTCGATAATGTTAGTCATCATTCGCGGACCTTCCTCAAGCTCTACGACAGCGATAGCAAAAGGAGGCTCTAGAATAAAATTTGCCGGAGCTCGGTGATTTATGACGTAGCTATAAAGTATCCCCTTACCAGACGCCCTAAATGTCTCCACGTTCCGGCTTCCAGTGTATGGACTAAAAGGGCGGGGTGGAAAGTAGGCCTTTCCTGTATCCATACACCTCTGAAGGATTAATTCGCCATTTTTACAACCATCCCAGAAATGTTGTGTTTCCGGCGTTGGTTTCGGCACAGGACGCCGGGGTTTTTGATCGGACAATGGAACAACTCCCTAACTAGTCAGAACAAGTCAGAGAACAGCCTATCACTATGTCACATAAAACAAAGGGCCATCTTCATTACGAAGATGGCCCTTGCAACGTCAAAAGGTGAACCTCTCCAAAAGAGGCCCCTTAAAACTTATTTAGAAGCAAACGCTTTCTTTGATTCTTCTATATTTGCTGTGACGCGATCGTTTATGAGACCAATCGCTTCATCAGCTGTCTTAGCTGCCATGTCGAAGATCTCACGACCATTAGCGAAGAATGAAGAATATGCGGCTTTTGCAAAATCGGCTTGCTTTGCAATCCGATCTTCTGGGGAAGCAGCTGAAACTTCTGAAAAAGCTTTCATACCTGCTTCGGCACTCTCACGAGCCACTTCACCTTGGCGCCGAACAAGAGCGCTCATGCCTTCGAAAGCACGTTGGTTAGCAGCCGCAGCAGCTTCAATGTTCTTACGTTGAGATGCCATAATCGCATCGATGTCAAAGCCTGGAACTTTGAACTGTTCAAAAGTCTTAAACATGTCAAAATCAAAAGGTGATTTTGTGGTAGAGGTCTTAGCAGTCATTTTCTAACTCCTTGCCAAAGATGCCGCTCTCAACAATGAGAAAACAAGCAGGTAAAGTATTTGTGCGATGCACAATACATGCTGCATATGCGAACCATTCACTCGATGTCAAGGCTTTTTTGTGCAGTGCACAAATTAATTTTGTTCCGGTTCTGCAATAGCAGTACACCATAGCCTTTAGCTGCGGCCTGCATGCATAAACCTGATCTTAATTTTTCTGGCGAACTGATGCTTCTCTGCGGAAGATATAAAGTCCGGCTGCAATGACCACTACTGCACCTGTGAAGGCTTCGAGTGTTGGTATTTCAACCCATATCATGAAGCCGATTAGTGTTGCCCAAATTAGCTGTACATAGTCGAAAGGAGCCACAACGCTAGCCGGGGCCATTTTATACGCCGCAACCATGGCAAACTGACCAAGTCCACCAGCGATACCAGTGCCAATTAGCAAAAGCCACTGATAGGGCATTGGATTAACCCACTCGAACAAACATCCAACACCACTAGCAACGGCAGTGACCGCAGAAAAATAAAAGGTAGTCCGTATCGCTGGTTCCGTTTTCCCAAGTTGACGCATCGCAATTACCGCTAGCGCATAAAAAAGAGCAGCAGCGATAGCTGCTCCATAAGCTACATCGATATCGAAAATCCCAGCTTCGGCGGGGTGAACCATCAAAACCACCCCTCCAAACCCTACTAACGTGGCTGCGGTTCGTCGCCAACCGACGCTCTCTTTTAGAAGTGGTACTGAGAATACTGTAACGAAAAGTGGCATCATGAATTGCGTAGCCGTGAGCACACTTAGGGGCATTCGCGTTGCAGCCCAATAAACCAAAATCATGGACGTGAAGCCAGCCAATACGCGATAGAGATGATCGAGAGGCCTCCTCGTCTTCAAGATACCTTTGGGCGCCCTCATAAGAATAGGCAGTAAGACAAAAACACCAAAAGACATCCGAAACAGCATAACTTGCTGGACCGGCACTTCCTTTCCCAAAGCCTTGATACAAGCAAAAGAAAGAGTGAACGCAAAACCTGCAAAAACAGCCAAAAGAATAGCGCGCCTGATAACTCCGGCTTCACTATGAGCAATTATAGTCGGCTTAATCAGTAAATTCCTCATAAAAGCAGCTTTCAATTAGCCGGATTGCTTGGCAAGCCTGCGTGGTATGACTACCGTCAACCACACTCGTATTTTTGGCAAGGAGCTCATCCATCATGACTGACCCGGTCCTTTTGAGAAAAGAGGGAGCTGTTGCCGTCATCACTCTTAATCGACCAGAAGTTCTAAATGCACTGTCGATGGAAATGGCTGAGCTGCTCTGCGATATCTGCTGGCAAATTGAAGCTGACGCAACGGTTCGTGCGGTCTTGGTGCACGGCGCCGGAAAAGGTTTTCAGGCGGGTGGAGATATTGCTTCCTTCCACAGAGAAATAAATAGAATTGGCGATCATGCTGGTCGTATGATTGATACATACCATGTTGCAGTAAAAACACTGGTTCGCATGCCAAAACCTGTTGTGGGTCAACTTCATGGCGCAGTAGCAGGAGCTGGAATGAGCCTTGCTATGAATCTCGATCTCGCAGTTGCAGCCAAGGACACTGTATTTACTTTGGCTTATGCCAACCTTGGAACCAGCCCCGATGGAGGCTCTACCTTCTTTTTACCGAGATTAGTTGGCCGCCGACGAGCTATGGAATTAGCCCTCTTATCTGATCGCATCGATGCAGAACGCGCATATGAACTTGGCCTCATTAACCGTGTCGTCTCAGATGACCTAATCGCAGATGAAGCAATGAAGCTGGCGACGAAGCTCTCAAACGGACCAACACAAGCTTATGCCAAAACAAAGGCTTTGATCGATCAATCTTTTGAGAACGATCTTGCAACACAGCTAGAGGCAGAGCGGGTGAACTTCGTCGCTTCAACTGCAACTGCCGATTTCCGTGAGGGCGTAGATGCCTTCATTAACAAACGCCGCCCAACCTTTAAGGGAGAATAACGACTGTGAAATCTCTCAAAGGTAAAACCGTGCTTGTGACAGGGGCTAGCCGCGGCATAGGCGCCGAAATTGCAAAGCGCGCGGCCTCAGACGGCGCTAACGTGGTACTGGCTGCAAAAACCGTGGACCCTCACCCCAAACTTCCAGGCACACTTCCAGCAGTTGCTGAGGAATGCGAGAAACTGGGTGGAAAAGCTCTTGTCGTTCAAATGGATTTGCGGGAACCAAACCAAATCGAGGAAGCAGCGTCAGCAGCAGTTGAAGTCTTCGGCGGCATTGACGTCCTGGTTAATAACGCCAGTGTGCAGACTTTCACGACAACAACCGATACTACGCCAAAGCAATTTGATCTGTTATTTGATATAAATGCGCGAGGCACATTCTTTATGACCCAAGCATGCCTTCCTCACCTCAAACGCGCAAAAAATCCTCATATTCTTACTATTGCGTCTCCCGTGAATATGGACCCGCGCTGGTTTGCTGAAAGGCTCCCAAGGACAATTTCAAAGTACGCTATGTCGATGATGGTCTGCGGTTGGGCTGAGGAGTTCAAGGAGGAGGGTGTTGCCTCGACAGGTCTTTGGCCACGTCACGCTGTTGCCACCATGGCGGTCAAGGTATTTAGCCCAAAGACCTATGAAGGCTGCCGCGACCCGAGGATAATGGCTGATGCTGCCCATTGGATCCTGAGTCAGCCTGCGATGGAGGTTACTGGTCGCTTTTTTCTCGACGACGAAGCCTTAACCGAGAAAGGCATTCCCCAATCAGAGATTGATGCTTACTGGTTACATCCAACAAAACGTTCTCGGACCTCGAGCTTTCTCGATTTTGATGAACGCCTTACACCACTTGGGAGTGCTGGTGCATGACAGACGAGTTAGACGCGACAGCCGTTACTGAGGTCAGAGCTGCCCATGTCATCAACCATGGACGTCTTGAGGAATTCCTTAAGACTGTGCTGCCAGACGCTCATGGACCAATGCGTCTCTCCCAATTTGCTTATGGTCAATCAAACCCCACCTATGTCGTGGGCTTCAATGACGTAGAATATGTTTTACGTAAGCAGCCTCCGGGTGAGCTTCTGCCATCAGCACATCAAGTCGATCGCGAATTTCGAGTTCAGAAGGCCCTTTCCGAAGCCGGATACCCTGTTGCAAAGCAGTTTTTGTATTGTGAAAACCGCGAAATTGTCGGCACGCCTTTTTATGTGATGGAGCGGATGCAAGGCCGGGTTTTTAAGGACACAAGTTTGCCCGGTTGTTCTCCTGAGCATCGTACCGAGATGTACAGGAGTCTCGCTGAAACTCTCGCACGGCTTCATACATTCAGCCCAACAGAACTTAACCTAGATGACTTCGGTCGTCCGGGTGACTGGTATCGCCGCCAATTCAGGCGTTGGTCTAGAAATTTTGCTGAAACACAAACCCAGGTGATTCCAGCAATGGAACCGCTAATGGCGTGGCTAAACGAACATATGCCCGAAGACAATGAGACCCGCATTGCTCATGGCGACTATCGCATGGGCAATGTTATGTTTCATCCAACAGAACCGCGTGTTGTTGCAGTATTTGACTGGGAAATCTCCACGCTGGGCCACCCCTTGGGTGACCTGGCTTACTGCGCAATTTTATACGGAACAAATCCAGAGCAATTTTTTGGGTTAGAAGGCCTTGATACAGCAGCACTCGGAATTCCGAATTTTGAAGAATTCAATTCCATTTATTGCGCCTCAGCTGGGCGAAGCGATAACGGATTGACCAACGCCCATATGGCACATGCTTTTTTTCGCTTTGCGGCAATTCTTGATGGAGTGCGCGCCCGCGGCCTAGCCGGAAACGCAGCTTCCACAGATGCAGCCGATATTGGTTTGATTGCTCCAGATATTGCCGCTCGTGGCTGGAAATATGCCAACGCCGCAACCACAAGTTAAATCACGAAAATTCAAGCCACTCGTTTTGCACAAAAGTTTTTTGGTATCATAGCCAACACATGTTTTTGACACACCCACAATGTACCGCTGGCTCTCCATGGGCCAAGATTGAGACTTCTGAGGTAAACCATCAATATTTAAAATCTCTTAGGCCGAAAACTTAAAGGAGCCCCACCTACATGACCGAGGTCCTGCGAAATGATCCTGTTCGCCGTTTATTAGGCGGGCGTGCGCTGGCAGAAATGCTGAAATTAGCTGGTGGGTCTCCGATGTTTGGGATGGGCGGTTTCCAATTACTGCCCTTTTATGATGCTGTTCGTGAGCTCGGTCTCGTCCATACTCTGATCAATGACGAGCGATGCGGCTGTTTTGCAGCTGATGCTTGGTCGCGTGTAACCGGCAGGGTTGGTGTCGTTGATGCAACACTCGGACCAGGTGCAACAAATCTCACCACAGCGCTTGTTGAGAGCCTCAATGCAGGTGTGCCACTGATTGCCATAGTTGGTGATGCAAATCGAACGCATGCCTGGAAGAATATGACTCAGGAAGCCAGACAATTAGAAATCCTCGCTCCCTGTGCGAAAGAGGTCATTCGGATTGAAGTGGGCACTCGCGTTCCAGAGCTCGTGCGTCGCGCCTTTGCAGTTGCAACCTCTGGCCGACCAGGACCGGTGATCTTGGATGTGCCGGAGGATATTGCCCACGGCGAATTCGATTACGACGCCAAAGACTTCTGGATAGACGCGGAGACGCTCTCGATACCCTCTCGCACCTCTCGACCCGGCCGGAGTGCTACGAACAAGGCAGCAGCTTACCTGCGTGAAGCAAAAAGACCGATCATTATGGTTGGAGGTGGCATTCATTTATCCCAAGGCTATGACGCTCTTCTGCGCCTGGCTGAGCAGGAGAATATACCCGTTGCTCATACTATGAGTGGCAAGGGAGGCATCGCATGCACGCATCACCTCAATGCTGGCCTCTTTGGCCGCTACGACCGGATTGCCAACGACCTCATAGACGCGTCGGACTGCCTCCTCGTAGTCGGCTGCAAGCTGGGCGAAATCGCAACCAAGCGCTTCGCACTTCCTTTATCCGGTAAGCCACTAATCCATCTTGAAGTCTGGCCAGAAGAAATCGGACGAACCACACCGCCAACTGTTGCTCTTGTCGGCGATGCCGGAGAAGGTCTTTCGGACCTTGCCGATGCTTTGACAGACGGCGCAGAAAGCCGCTCCGCTTCGCGTCAAGCCTATTGTGATGAGGTCGCACAAAAAATGGCTAAGTGGGTTGAGAGCGCCGAACCTCGCTATGGCTCTGAGGAACAGCCAATTAACATGGGCCGCGTTATCCGAGAGTTAATGAACACGATGCCCGCTGACGGAGTACTCGTTGCTGATGGTGGCTTTGCTGGCCACTGGACAGGACTTCTTTACGATACCAAGCAAGCTGGTCGAACTTACGTACCTGACCGCGGTTTTGCTTCTATTGGTTATGGTTTACCAGGCGCAATTGGAGCCCAACTAGCCTGCGGTAAGGACCGTCCGGTAGTAGCGCTGACAGGTGATGGCGGTTTCAATATGACATTGGGCGAGCTTGAAACTGCGCGTCGACTGAAACTTGGGCTAACCATGATCGTCGTAAATAATGCTGCCTCAGGCTATGTTAAGGCGCTGCAACACGCAATGTATGGTGGGCGCTACCAGTCGAGTGATCTTGAAGAGGTCAATTACGCAAATGCCGCAAACGCCCTTGGCTGCGAGGGCATCCGGGTCGAAGATCCAAGTCAACTCGCTGAAGCTCTCAGGCGGGGAATGGAGAATAAGGATCAACCAACAGTTCTTGATGTGGTTGTTACGCGCGATCCGGCTAAGATGTTACCCGCAGTAGACAGCCGCACGGCGCCTATCAAAAAGGGCGACCGCATTGCCTGATAAATAGGAGCAAACCATGGATGGAACGCTTGGACACGCCAGTGATGCATCCCTTAAGGAGCGAATTTGTATAGCAGCAGCCGATCCTAAACTTGAGGTGATGCTAGCTGAAGCAGACATTTCCCCTATTCTGCTGACATTAGCCCATATCTCGGGCGAGGATCATTTTCTAGAAGAAGCCCGTCCCTACATCGAAGGCGGATGGAGCTTCATGGTTCATATTCCGGAGGAGATGTCGAACCGCATCCGCACACACTTAGCAAAACTATTGCGCGAAATTGCATCAGGTGAGCGAGAAATTGCTCCCCCACCGTCAGGCGAGCGACTGCATCGCCTCATGAACTTGGGGGCCGGAACAGAGATACCAGCCTCTTATGTGCCAATGATGGTCGAAGAGATGCAGTTCGATGACCGCGATCCTCGCACTGTTGCATGGCGCGAACCTCAATCAACTGTCGCCAATCAATTCAAGGTCATAATCGTTGGTGCTGGGCTTTCTGGCCTTGGACTTGCTATCAAGCTTAAGGAAGCTGGATACGATTTCACAATTTATGATCGGGCTGATGCTGTCGGCGGCACATGGTATGTCAATCGATATCCCGGCTGCGGTGTGGATACACCGAACCATTTTTTCTCCTACTCCTTCGAGCCAAACCATGACTGGCCCGAACACTTTTCTAAACGTGACGAATTATGGACCTATCAAGAGAGCCTAGCCGATAATTATGGGCTGCGCCCTAACATTGAGCTCGAAACGGAAGTGCTTGCCGCAAATTTTGATGAGAGCTCTCGGCTTTGGATAATTCAGATACGGCGTAAAGACGGGTCTGAAGAAACAGTTATTGCGAACGCTTTCGTTACAGCCGTTGGCCAATTAAATACGCCAAACATTCCAGACTTTGAGGGGTTGGACAGTTATAAGGGCGATATCCTTCACACGGCAAACTGGGATGACACTATACCGCTTGCTGGTCGGGATGTGGCCATGATCGGTACGGGCGCAAGTGGGATGCAAACGGGTCCTTCAATTGCGCCTGAAGTTGGAAATCTAACAATCTTCCAGCGCTCACCGCATTGGGCAATCCCAAATGCTAACTACCATAAACGCGTCGCAGAAGGCATGAAATGGACTTTGAAGTCCATTCCTTTCTATGCCAAATGGAACCGGTTTTTGCTTTTCTGGGCTGGGAGTGACGGTCTGCATGATTCCCTGCACATTGATCCAAACTGGGGCACCCCAGATATATCATTGAACGCACAGAACCAGCAGTTTCGTGATGACCTGATCGCCCATATGCGACGGGAAATGAACGGGGACGAGACCCTACTCTCCAAAACAACACCGCCCTACCCTCCGTATGGAAAACGAATGCTGAGGGATAATCACTGGTATAGAATGTTGGTTCGCGAAAATGTCAGTCTGGTTACAGAGCTAATCCGACGCGTTACCCCAACTGGCATTGAGACCGAAGACGGTAAAGAGCATTTTTGCGACGTCATTGTCCTCGCCACTGGTTTCCAGACCGCACGGATGCTTGGCCCACTTGGGGAGGCCATCCGTAATGGAAATGGTGAAACACTGCGTCAGAGCTGGAATGGGGATGACCCCCGAGCTCATCTCGGTGTAATGACTCTGCGGTTCCCAAATCTATTCATGATGTACGGACCTGGTACTAACCTTGCCCACGGCGGCAGCATCATCTTTCATATGGAATGCCAGATTAGGTACATCATGCAGGCGTTCCGAGAAATGGTCGAAGGCGGATATCAACGTATGGAAGTCCGAACCGCTCCCCACGATGCTTACAATGCAAAACTTGATGCCAAGCACTATTCGATGGTCTGGACTCATCAAGGTGTGACCAACTGGTATAAGAACAAGGCAGGCCGCGTCTTTGCAAACTCTCCGTGGCGATTAGTTGATTATTGGGCATTCACTCGAGAACTTAACCCTGACGAATATGATTTTTCCTAGGAGATAATCTTAATGGGCAGACTTGATGGTAAGGTCGCACTTATTACAGGCGGCGCACGTGGCATAGGTGCTGCGGCAGCAAGGAAGATGGCCTCTGAAGGAGCTGCCGTTATGGTCGGTGACATCTTGGAGGAACAAGCGAAGGCCACCGTCTCATCCATAAATGGCGCTGGCTTTAAGGCAGAGTTCGTCGAGCTGGATGTAACTTCAGAAGCATCCTGGCAATCTGCAATCGATGCGACCACCGGAACCTTCGGTAAGCTTGATATCTTAGTGAACAACGCCGGTATATTCCTTGGTAAAGACCTACTTGAGGCCTCGATGGAAGAGTGGAAGCGTCTCGTAGACATCAATCTTACGGGAGTTTGGCTAGGGGTTAAGCTGGCAACACCAGCGCTTGCTAAGGCCGGGGAGACATCGCCGCATGGAAGTGCGATTGTAAACTTGGCGTCAGTGGCAGGATTGGTCGGATCTCAGCTTGACCCGCTATACTCACTTACCAAAGGTGGGGTTACCCTTTTTACAAAATCCGCAGCGCTAAATCTCGCAAGACATGGTTATAAAATCCGGGTTAACTCAGTCCATCCAGGTGTGATTGAGACTGACATGGGCGCCCAAACATTTGTTGCACGCGCCAATCAGACCCGATCAAATGATACCGAAAGAGCCCGCCAAACAGCTCTCTCAGGCCATCCGATCGGCCGGCTAGGCATTGCCGAAGACATTGCTAACGGCATTTGTTACCTGGCTTCAGACGAAGCAGGTTTTATGACTGGTTCAGCTATGGTCATCGACGGCGGATTGACTGCTCAGTAATAGCAATGTTGAAGCTAACTTTCTGCCTTCGTCGGAAATCTGGCTTGAGCAGAGAAGATTTCCTTAGATACTGGAAATACCAGCATGGGCCCCGTGTAGACGGCCATTTAAAAACACTAGGATGTCGGAAATACCTTCAGTTTCATACCTTAGAGGGAGATCTAGCCACTATTGTAGCCAAATCACGTGGTGGACCAGAGCCCTTCGATGGCGTTGCCGAACTGTGGTTTGATGACGAGGCTAGTTTCTTAGCCCACGGTAAGACTAAGCTTGGAAAGGAAGCTGCTAAGGACCTTCTAAAAGACGAGCTAACATTTATCGATTTGGAAAATTCTGTAATTTTTCTGTCTGAACAACAGTTAGTGATCGAACCTAATTAACTCTTCACACTCTTGTCAAAACCACTCAAAATTATGTCATGATAATAAATAAAAATGGCGAGTGACGAGCGTTCATAAATAGAGTTATCCTTTGAATAGATAATTGGGAGAAAGTCTGACATGCCCTCTAAATACGATCTTATCATCCGCAACGGCTCTGTTATCGACGGAACAGGGTCTAAACCCTTTGCCGCCGACGTCGCTATCAAAGATGGCATTATAGTTGCTGTCGGTAATGTAGATGGTAACTCAGACAGGGAGATCGATGCTCAGGGCAAGTTAGTCACACCAGGCTTCGTTGATATTCATACCCACTACGATGCCCAAGCTGTCTGGGACTCACACTTAAAACCCTCCTCTCTGCATGGGGTAACGACTGTTGTCATGGGAAACTGTGGTGTGGGTTTTGCTCCCTGCAAACCAGAAAACCGCGAAAAACTAATTGAGCTGATGGAAGGCGTTGAGGACATTCCCGGTGCAGTAATGCATGAAGGCCTGGAATGGACGTGGGAGAGTTTTCCAGAATACCTAGATGCTCTAGAGGCAAAGCCGCGAGATGTTGACGTCTGTGCCCTCCTCCCTCACTCAGCTGTCAGGGTGCACGTCATGGGTGATAGGGCCGTTGCTTTCGAGCCAGCAACTAAAGATGACATTGCCGAAATGCGGGCAATAACGGCAGAAGCAGTAAAAGCTGGAGCCTTCGGTATTTCTACCAGCCGAACAACAAGTCACAAAACACTGGCTGGCGATTACATTCCTACATTACGGGTTTATGAAGACGAATTGCTTGGTCTCGCTGAGGGGGTACGTGATGCCGGGGGTGGGATGATTGAGGCTGTATCCGACTGGATCACAGATGCAACCCCAAACACAATCAACGCTGAGCCTGACCCTGTAGAAGCTTTTGGCATTCTTCGCCGCGTTTCAGAAAAAAGCGGCCAGCCCCTGGTTTATACTCTTGCGCAGCGAAACAATTGGCCAGAAGTATTTGCAAAACTGCTGGAATTAAACCGCCAAGCCTATGCCGAAGGTGTGAATATTCGACCTGTATTTCCACCACGAGCGATTGGAATTCTCCTTGGCCTACAGGCAACACAAACCCCGTTTTCCGGATGCCCTACATTCAAACAATTGAATGACCTGCCCCTAGAGGAAAAAGTCAAAAAGCTTCGTGATCCAAACATGCGATCTCAGATCCTGTCTGAGGATCCTGTGAAGGAGAGCACCTTCCCACTCATTCATCGGATGTCTTATGGCTACATGTTCCGCTTCGGAAACAAAGATTACATTCCTCAAGCAGAAGATTCTGCGGCAGCTATAGCTGAACGGGAAGGTAAAACAGCAGCAGAAGTCGCATACGACATGTTGCTTGAGAACGATGGCAAGAATTTCATCTATATGCCGATTACAAATTACACCGGATATGGGTTATCTGCCTCGGAATCTCTTTTGAATGAAAAGATGGCAATCATGGGTCTCGGTGACGGAGGAGCTCATGTTGGCTTTATTCTCGATGCTGGCTTCCCAACCTGGCTGCTCACTCATTGGGGTAAAAGCACCGGCAAGTTCGACGCCCCTGAACTTATTCGCCGCCTGACTTCAGACACGGCCGAGGCAGCTGGCCTTCGCGACCGCGGCCGTATCGCCGTTGGTTTTAAGGGTGACGTAAACGTCATAGATTGGGACGCTCTAGACTTTGAAGCCCCCTATGTTATCCAGGATCTACCAGCGGGTGGCAAACGATTGATGCAAGGGGCCTCAGGCTACGATTACACTGTCGTGAGTGGTGTGGTTACATTTGAGAAAGGCAACGCAACAGGTGCACTGCCTGGTAGGTTAGTCCGCGGCATGCAAAAAAGCCCAGCGATAGCAATGGCTGCGGAATAAATTTATGCGGGACCTGTGACTGGATTGATGTCGTTCTTTGATGATGAACTTCACGATCTCAGTCGATGGGTTACCATAGCTCCTGTTGACGAAGCAGTTGAAAAAGCAACCCGGCGTTTATTGCTCGATACATTCGCATGCGCTGTTGGAGGTTTTAGCCGTACACCATTAGGCTTGTTATCAAGCGACGGCGCAGGTTTTCATATTTTAGGGACTGATTATTCCCTAGGAGCGAGCGAGACTGCCTATGCACTAGCTTTAGCCGCTTGCGCGGACGAGGCGTGTGAAGGTCTAGCCTTCGCGCATGGTCGCCCAGGCCTGCACAGTGTAGCAGCAGGAATAGGGGCGGCACTGAGAACCGATGCTAATCTAGGTGATTTGCTGGATGGTATAAGAGCTGGTTTTGAGTTTTCTGGACGTATGGGAGCCCTATTCCGAGCAAAGCCTGGCATTCATGTTGATGGTTCTTGGGGCCTGGTCGGAGCAGCAGTTGCAGCAAGCCGAATTTACAGCGGAACCAGCGGTCACATCGTTGCCGCTGCCACTGCCGCTCTCTGTCAGATGCCCGCAGGACTATACTTACCAGTGACCCAGGGGTCTGATATCCGAAATACCTATTCAGGCCACGCAGCAGCGACCGGCATGCTCCTCGCTGCTTCTACTGCAATGGGCATGACAGTGCCCTCAGGAACAGTTGAAGCAGCGGCCGGATATGCTTTTGCTCTTGATGAGATTGCTTGGACACCTTCAGGTCGACACCTTATTCTCGAGGGCTACCTGAAACCATATCCTAGCGTCCGGCACACACATTACGGCATTCAAGCGGCGCGATCCTGGCATCAGGATCATTCTGGGATATCCGCAGAAAATATCGAAACTTGCCTGCTAGAAATATATCCAGAAGCTGTCACCTACTGTGTAAACCGAGCACCCACCACACCCATAATGGCGCAATTCTCACTCACGTATACCTTGGCGCATACCCTGACTCATGGCGATCTAACCCCGGCTGCCTACAGCGCAGATTCATTAACCAACCCTGAAAAGCAGGCATTAGAAGCATTAATAGAGATCAAACCAGTTGAAGCTCTTGGGTTAAATGGAAACAGATCTGCTCAACTTTCCATTACTACAAAGGAAAAAGCGTGGAGCACGAGAGTTAACCGCGTACCGGGTGATGCATTAGAACCCCTAAGCGACGACTTTCTTGCAAATAAAGTCAGGATATTCTGTTCCGAGCGAATTGAGACCCAGCGGATTGAACGTCTGATAGGACAACTGATGACAGGTTCAAAACAAACACCCGTGCGTGAAATTTTTACAGTTTAGGGGAACTGGATTTATTCAGTTAAAGACTTTTGTTTCAGCTGTCCTAACCCATCAAAATAACCAACCTTAATTGATGTCCTTTACGCAGCGAAAACCGATGTAAACGACAGCCATGTCTCTGGGTTTTGTTGCACGATAATCAGCTTGCATCTGAGGGGATCCATACCACCAGCTTCCACCTCGAGTGCCTTTGTACCTTTCGTCCGATATTTCTACCCACTCCCAAACATTAGCCCCCATATCAAAGAGGCCATTGACACCAGCAACGGTTGTCCCAGCTTCCGCATGGCCACGTCCTCTAGTCAAAACCGCTGAATAATCTAAGCCCATACTCTTCCCACAATCTCTCAGACAATTCGCACCACTGGCATCGCTACCCGTGGGGTAGGGATAGGTTTGCCCCCTAGAAAATGGTGATGGCGGGGATAAACGCATTTCGGTGTAAGCCGCATGAACCCATTCAGCCTCGGTTGGTAGACGCTTCCCTGCCCACCTGCAGTAGGCCTCGGCTTCATCAAAGGTGATATGCACGGCAGGCTCTTTCGCCCGTCCTTTACGGCCATAGGGATACCGCCAATTCCAGCCAGCTTTCTGTTCCCACCCTGCGGCGTAGACCAGTCCCCCTCCGTCACGCTCAGCCTTTGTCACAATAGACGCGTTATCTGCGTACCGCGCAAAGTCCTCAATCGTTACTTCAGTTAGGTCGATTGCAAATGACCCAATTGGCTGCATCCGTTCTGCCGCAATACTAGGAGATACTGCAGAAATAAAATTCAGCAAAAAAAGAAAAACAGAGATTTTGAAAAAGTTCATAGACGATCCAGAATTTAGCTTACCATTGTCATGTACAGCAGATTGCTGAAACTCATGAGGTTTTGAGAAGTTTTTGAGCGATAGCATTACCACTGGCCCAGGCAGCCTCAACTCGTCCTTTGAGACACCAATCTCCACCTAGGTATAACGTATCTTGTTCATTTCGAAGAAATGGGGAACCAAGAGGTTTTGCGACATTAGCATACCGCCAACGATGTGAGACGGCGTGATTAATTGAATTTATGTCTGCCCCTAAGCGCTCACACAGTAAAACTGACATCGCTCGAGCAGTATCCTCGAGGTCACATTCTAGTCGTTGAGCACTCCATTCGGGGCCTGCTTGGGCAATCCAACAATTGTCGACAAGCCTGTCGGGCTTAGCACTGTTAAGAGCAATCCATGCCAACACATCGTCGGGGTCGCGACGAGTGATGAATGGCTTTGGCTGGTCGGAACCGAAAGCAGCCATCAAAGTAAGACAGGGGGTCATAATCACCTCACTCAGGTCTTTAAAGAGAGGATGATTTTCGCCAAGCAATCTTGCTGTTTGAGCAGCAGGTGCTGTGATAATTAATTTTTGGCACTCAAATGTGTTATCCCCGGATCCAATTACCCAACCAGAACTGGTCTCATAAACACGATCTACTTCTTTGCCCGTTTGGACGTTTAGGCCAGCGGCAAGATACTTAGCCAGAGCACTCATACCAGGCGTCCCGACGATCCTTTCGGCCCCACTACCATCTTCCCAGAAAGCCGCTGCACCAGTGCTTCGGATTTCATCTACAATGGACCTAAACTCTTCACTTTTAGCCGTGATGTACTGAGCGCCGTGATCAAAAGTCATTCCATTCTGCGCACGCCTCGTTGAGACCCGGCCACCGACGCCACGACCCTTTTCTAAAATTAGAGATGCCTGCCCATGATTTGCTAGAGTGCGAGCACATGAAAGCCCTGTAATTCCCGCTCCAATAATCACTATTGTGGACGATGGCATCAGCAAATCTCCAACGATGACAAGATTGATGGTATCTTCTGCTTAACCTTGAAAAAACTCGCCGTTGCATGAGGCCAGACCTCAGCATCCCAGTCACGACGCCACTCGCAAAGAGGTATTTTAGCTTCATGAAGCACTGTTTCCGCTTCCCGAAGCCAATCACGGGTAGGACCTTCTGGAACATAGGCCGTTACAATTTGCTGGGCACCAGTTTCTTTCGCCCAAACGGCCAAGGCCGTCGGATCACGCATATTTATTTGACAGGGATTAATTTTGAGACGGTTAGAAACGTCAGCTAGGGCCCCAGCTTCGAACGCCTTGATGTGGTCAGCCACAGGTCTGGGTGACCTCAAGTGGCTGGCTAAAACAATTCCAGTTGAGCATATGTTTAATGTTCCTGGTTGGAATGTCTCTATAGAACAATCTTCTTCTGTTATCAGAAGCGCCGTTGGTAAGTTTTCCTCTGGACCAGTTGGTCTTCTTAAAGGCTGAAGTGCTGGCAATCCCTCAGGTTCGCTTCTGTCGAGTGGCTGAATGTCAGAAGCGATATCGCTTTGAAGTGGTGTAAATCTTTCACCTGTATATTTTGCGATATTCCACACTTTTGCTTCATATGCCTTTCCACGTGTGTGAAGGCCTGCAACCCAGCGCCACCCAAGAGTGTTCGAAGCAGGGTCACCATCGAGAAGATTGCGATAGAAAAAATCTGCGCCGATCCTCCATGGAAGCTTGAGAGTAAAAATCCATATCGACGCAAACCACATTCGAGCATGATTATGCAGATAACCAGTTTGCGTCAGTTCTGATATCCACGCATCAAAGCATGCAATACCTGTTTCACCTGCTTCAGCACGTTTTAGTCGGGCATTTTGGTCGGGATCAGCCTGTATTTTTTCAAGGTCGGTTTGGACGCCCTTACAATAAGATCTCCAAACGTCAGGCCTCCTCTCAAGCCAACCTTTAAAATAACTTCTCCAGAAAACCTCTTGTATAAACTTCTCCGCTCCTTCTGAGCCATGGAGCTCAAGAGCTGCCTTTACCACCTCCGCTTCCGTGATCAAGCGACGTCGGATGTAAGGCGAGAGGTTTGACACAGAATTGTGATTTCCGGGTCCAAAATCAAAGTTTCGTTTTGCTGCGTATTGTGAACCCATACGGGGAGAAAAGATCTGCAGTTGTGACAGAGCATTGGAACGTGAAGGGAGAATTGGCAGCAAGTTTTTCATTCCAAAGTTTTTAACGAAACTGGAACACCACCTTTCACCAACCCAGATGTCTAGTCGTCGCAGTTACAAACACGGTTTCATCGTAATTGAAGATCAGGCAGCCGCAGCGATTATGGCAGTCACCGCACAAATGGTTAGAGGCCAACGTATCTTAGGATACCACTCAGGGCTCCACCCCCTACTAGCCGACCAAATATCGAATGCGAGCATGGCTGTAAGACCGCAGGCAAGCCCATACAAAGTAATGGATACGGGTGAGAGTAACGCACCCCAGGCCACAATCGCCGGCATTACACTTGCTACTAGGCGAATTGAATTAGACTCTGCATCTCGTGGCGCACTCGCAATGCAGTAGCCCCAATGTGCCCCTCCAAGGAACGAGAGAATAAGAGCCCCATATGCCGCAAGGGCTGAAAGCGCATCAACTTTGAAACTTTCAGGACCGACAACTACAATTACTGCAAGAGATACAAATGGGATCAGCCCCATTCCGCCAAGAATAATTGCTGCCTTAGGAGGATCACCTGTCCACATTCTAATTTCACCAACCGAAAGTTCTACAAAGCCAGCATCAAAACGCCTACAAAACTAATTGGTCAAGCCTCCCGGCTACTAACATCCAATCCGTCGAAACCAGAAAAATTGTTGAGGATTAAATGGAACTTCTTACCTGCACTGGCATAGGCTTGCGCGAGAACTGGACTTAAGCTTTCTGGGAAAAGTCAGTTGAGTGTTGATGTGTAGGATCTAAAATAAGGAATTGAATTGATGCGCGTTATGAACAGTGCTGATGTTAAGGATAAACCTGATGATGCAAAGTGGGTGGCATCCTGGACAGCGGCAATGCAGGGGCCGGCGCCATCAGGCGTTCCGGCAGCGCTACCCGACCAGTCGATGGCTCTGCCCAATTGGGAGGCGTTTAATCAAACCTTCCGGATGATTATCCGCCCAGATCTTTGGAGTAGAACTGCACGCCTGCGCTTTTCTAACGCTTTTGGTGACCGTCCTGTCGTACTCGGATCTGTTCGGGTCGCAATCCATGCAGGTGCCGGCGCACTTATCCCAGGCACGAGTGTTCAGGTGAAATTCAACGGAGACGATCATTGTACTTTAAAAACTGGTACGGAACTGCTTAGCGATCCATTTGATCTACCATTTGTCGAAGCCCATGACTCACCAAACCTTATAGGCCGCAAGCTGGCTGTAAGCTTTCATGTGCACGGTCCAAGTGGGCCTCTCACTTGGCATGCTAAGGCGATGACAACCTCGTATATATCACCACCGGGCAGCGGCGCTTTAAGCGA
>JAURGE010000030.1 GCA_030833925.1 Alphaproteobacteria bacterium | reverse complement strand
CAACAAAACACGGAACTCATTGTCCGCCGAAGGCAAGGTTACAGTTGTTCAAGGTGACCGAGCCCTCAGTGCCGATCGCATCGAGTTTCTCCCCCGTGAAGACCGGGTAACTGCAACCGGAAGCGTCAGATTACTCGAAGGAAGCGGTGCGCTTATACAAGCTGATAGCGCCGAATTTACAAACGATCTTAAACAAGCAAGAGCTTTAAATTTTGGTGTACGCCTCAAGGATGGCTCACGTTTGGTCGGCAGTGAGGTTAATCGCTCGTCTGGCCTTAAAACTCTTCTAACCCGCGGCTCTTTCACCCCATGTAAACCCTGCGCTGAAGACCCCACAAGATCACCAACCTGGCGTCTCCGTGCGCGCGAAGTTACGCATGACGAGGAAACGAAAGACATTGAATACGAAGACGTAACGCTGGACGTTTTTGGCGTGCCACTGGCCTACTTACCCTATTTTCGCCATCCCGATCCAACTGTCGACCGGCGCAGTGGCTGGCTAACTCCCTCACTCTTCTTCGGCGGTGAATTCGATACGGTCGCAAAGGTTCCATACTATTGGAACATCGCACCCGATAAAGACTTGACGTTACAGCCATTTTTTACGGCGAAATCGGCGCCGGTCATGGCGGCCGAATATCGTCAACTATTAGACAAAGGCACGATAAAAATTGATGGGAGTTTGGGAGCACTTGATCGAACATCAAAGGATGGTATTCAGAAAAATGAAAATATAAGGGGACATGCTTACCTGGACGGAGATTTTGCACTTGATGAAATTTGGCGCCTTAGCCTTCAGGGGCGCTTCACATCGGACGATAGTTATCTTCAAACATTTAAAATAGATGACGCTGGTGTTCTCAGAAACACCGTCGCCTTAGAAGGTTTTTGGCGAGAGGCTTACGTGCGCATCGGTGCTTATGGCATCCAAGACCTGAGAGAAAACACCTCACAAAACGATACTCCCTTCGCTCTCCCAGAAATCGAAGGTTCATGGCAAAGTGAGCCAACATCCTTAGGAAATGCCTTTATTGAAGGGCACGCGCGCGCATTGGGCCGGGAAGAAGGGGCCGACGGCCAGAGTATTTCAGCAGTTTCTGGCTGGCGGCTACCCATCAAAACCTCAAGTGGGCATCGCTTTGATTTTGAAGCTAGTCTTCGCGGCGACGCTTATAACACAATAGATGGAGAGGCAGTAGGAGCTTCAGGCGACAGCACATCTTTAAGAGGCACTCCTCGTTTTGTGGCTGGTTGGCGTTATCCTCTCATCCAATGGAATACTTGGGGAGCGCTTATTCTCGAGCCGCGCATCCAAACCGTTCTTGCGCTAGATCAAAATCGTGACCCAGACATCCCGAATGAGAATGCAAGAGCCATCGAATTTGATGAGAGTAATTTTTTCAAGCCGGATCGCTTTCCAGGTTACGACAGATTGGATGATGGCCAGCGCGTCGACTACGGCGTTACTGCTACCACACTATTTGCGAACGAAGGCAGAGCTTCTGCATTTATAGGACAGTCTTTATCGCGAAAGCCCGGTGATTTTGCAGAGGCGGCTGCCATGTCTGGCAATTCCTCGGATATCGTAACAGCTTTGAATGCTTCACCTTCTGAATTCCTCGATTTAACTTGGCGGACGCGGTTAAGAAAAGATTCCTTAGGCCTCAGAAGAAATGAAATAACGATAGGAGGCGGTCCAGAGTGGCTTAAAGGCTTTGTTTCATACGTAGAAACAGAAACAGAGACCCAAGGCCCAGAAGTTTCCAGTGCAACTGAACAAATACAACTAGGAGTTGGCATAAAACTTAATGATTTTTGGCGCTTGAATGCTCGCCATCAACGGAATCTTCAGGACGACGAGCCCCTGTTATGGAGTGCAGGAATAGGCTACCAAGATGAATGCATATCCATTGACTTAGGTTTTGCACGCGACTTTGCGAGCAGAGCGGATGGCGGCGGAAAGGCCGATTCAGTCTTTCTTAGAGTCAATTTCAAATACCTAGGCGGTGTCGGCCTCTCTCAAGGATTAAACAGCCGTGACACGCCAACACGTTGATCCACATCAAAACACTGAATTAAACTTTCTTCTTAAACAGAGCTCGAGAAATACCTGCGAAGTAGTGACCAAACCCTGGATCATCAACGTACGATGAATATGAAGCTATTTTGGCGAGAGGATGGGAACCCTCACGGTCCACCTGTACTTCTGGCTCATGCATTCCCAACCTCTCATGCAATTTGGGATTGGCAAATAGCAGCGCTTGGAAAAAGGTATCGCCTCATCAGACCCGACATTCGAGGGTTCGGACAAAGTCCTGTACCGCCTCCACCTTACAGTATGGAGGATATAGCAGCAGACCTTATTAATCTTCTCGACCACCTCGAATTGGATAGTGTGAATTTCATCGGCGTGTCTATGGGTGGCATGGTAGGTCAGGTTCTGACGCTAAATTATCCGGACAGAGTCCGCTCTCTAGCGCTATGCATGACAACTAGCGTGGTTCCTGCAGATACGCCCACCGGAGACGATCCAGCTTACTCAATCTGTGCAAGACTAATGAAGGCTGCAGCAGAACGGGCTTATAAACAGGGAATGTCGCCCATAATCACTATGTGCATGGATCGTTGGTTTACTGAAACATTCCAATTGAGTTCTCAGGCAAAAAAAATTTCTGCAATAATTGGTAGGAATTCACCAACTGGCTATCATGGTGGTGTAGAGGCCATGTGTGGCTTTGACATCACTCAACAACTTCATAAAATCCGCCAACCAACTCTTGTGATGCCGGGAGCTCTTGATAAGGCCACGCCTCCCCGCTGTTCCGATGTTATAGTGGCTCACATTCCAGATTCTAAGTTGCAGGTAATTGATGGCGTTAAGCATATAGGCATTGTTGAACGTCCCGACCCATGCAATGCGCACTTGCTTGCACATCTCGATGCTTTTGCAAATTAACTAATAACCCCAGAAAACTTTTCTATACTTGTTGTAAACTTCAATATTCACAAACTCCCGCCGAACACCTAAATCCTTCACGAAGAAACTTTCAAAAAGGTCCTTTTCATGCTCCAGACCTCAAGTAAATCGGATCCTTCTTATGACACTCAAGGATCTCTGACTTACATCGTTCGACAAGAAGAAAAGCCGTATTTCCTAAGTTCGGCACTGACAGGTGGAGCTCCAGAAATCCATTTTAGTACAGAGCAACACACCGTACCAATTTACGACATGCGCAAAATAAAAGCCGATGTAGATCATCAGGGTTTCGAGCTCATGATCCAACCAAGTGCGCTTCAGAACTTTTACGACGATGAGCTAATCAATACGATTTATAATTCGGAGATAATTTCCCTATTAAAGGATCGGTTCGAGGCTTCCGAGGTTTATATTTTTGACCACACCCGCCGTTCTGACAGTCCTTCTGGAGCAGCTAATCCAGACGGACTGAGAGGTCCAGCTACCCGTGTTCATTGCGATTACACTGATAAAAGTGGGCCTCAACGGGCCAAGGACGCGATGGGCGCAGAAGCTTATGATACAGCAATCGCTCGCGGAGCACGCATATTGCAGGTGAATGTCTGGCGTTCAATTTCAGCCGAACCTGTGCGCCGAGCTCCCCTAGCACTCGCCGCTTCTAAAAGTGTGCCTTCCGCTGACCTAATTGCTACAGACCAACGATTTCCAGATCGTACTGGGGAAATCTATCAACTGGCGTTTGGTTCTGATCACGTTTGGTACTACGCCCCATTGATGACGCGGGATGAAGTAATTTTAATTAAAGGGTGGGATACACTCCGTGACGGTCGGGCTGTTTACACGCCCCATGGCGCCTTCCAATTGCCAAACCAAGACCCGGAGGCCCCTGCAAGAGAAAGCATTGAGACACGAACCTTTCTTGTTATTGAGGCTTAGTGTCGGTCAAGGAAGTACTTCATAAAGTCATCAGGTGAGCGCTTGGGTTTAGCCTTCACATCGATCAAACCATCAAATAGATGGGCAATTTGCGCTGACACCAAATTGTTTGCCATAGCACTTAAACTGCGGGGCGGCATGATAACTCCTGCCTTCCAAAGACAGGTTATTAACCATGCCAATGGGCCGCCCAAGCAATAAAGAGCCCAAGCACCACGCTCAATTCCCATCCTCAGGCTCCAACGCGGACGAACGGGGGCAATATACGTTGGGAGGTTAGCAGCTATCGACTCAGCAATCATGCTTTCACTATCCCCTGTAATAATTGCTGCATTTGTCAGGGCAAAAAGAGCATAGAGTGGACTAGGGCGCATCGAAGCCGGAAAAAAAGTGGCGTTGGGAGCAGCTTCCAATAGCGCCTTTTCGACAGCAGCTCCGCTTCGACGGCTAGTGATAATGGCAAGTGATCCTCCAAGGCGTTTAGCTTCTGACGCGGCTCTTGAAGCAATATCTCTTGCGTCTTCCGGTTCAAACGCATGGTCAAAACACCGTCCACCAACAACTAAAAGTAACCAAGGTGCTCCTTTAGAATCTAGCAAATCTGGCATCTTGGTTTTTGCCGTCTCCAACTGTTCAAGCGTTACTCCGGAGGGCGGCAATAGTGCCGATATACGGTTTGGGTGAGCAGGAAAATTCCAATGTTTCAGCACGAAGCCTCGGTCTAAACCAGCCATATAATTTGCGCCCTTCTGGCCAAACATTACGGCTTTGGTCTTGCCTCCACTTGCACGTTTCACATATCGGACCCATGGGCCTGACCGACGTCCAGTTCCAATCACAAAGTCAGGCCACGGTGCTTGTAGAGAGTCTGAAGAATCAAATTTAATTGATAAGCCGCTACCACCTAGCAGTGCAGCCCCCAATACGTGCCATCGGTTGGAGCGGATCGACTTCAGTTCAACATCTGCGCCTAACTTTCTTAAATCAGCCTCTAACCCACGAATCTGCGTTTCATTTCCGGGCAGACCGTCGGCTATTAGCCAAATATTCAAAGGGGTTTTTGGTGAAGACATAAGACAATGATATAGCGGTTATCGCCGCAAGCAGCTACGTTTTGTCTATGCAAAATCTTTCAAATGATGCCCCTTCCCTTGATCATCTAGGGTGGATTGTGACTGATCTCTTTGCCGGTGCCATTGCCTGGGAAAGGCTAGGTTTTCGTCTATCTCGCATTAGCCCTCAGATGGGCTTCACCGGGCCAGACGGCACCCTTGAGCTTTGGGCCAGCGCCAATCGCTGCGCTGTATTGGAGACCGGATACCTTGAATTGATTGGGATTGTAGATCCTGGAAGATTTAATCCTTGGCAGACCTATATAGCTCGGGGCGACAGTCCCCACATTGCTGCTTTTCGCGTTATGGAGGCTGATCTGGCCTTCCCATCATTAATTTCCCGTGTGCAGGGTTTTGAAGCCCCAGTGCAACGAAGTCGAATGGCACCATTGGGATTATTTGAAGATCAGGGCGACGCTGAAATGCGCTTCCGTAATATTTTTAGCCAAGATAAATACTGGCCAGAAGGTCGATTTATCGTAATCGAACATCAGACACCTGAAATCTTATGGCAGGCTGATTTGTTGGAGCATCCAAACGGGGCCCGAGCACTTGTCGAAGCAGTCTTTGCTTCCCTAGACCCAGCTTCAACAATTGACCGTCTAGCCCGCCTCCTTAACCGAGCTCATCAAGCTGGGGCAATAAAGGCCCAAGGAGGCGGCAAGATTACCGTCTTAAAACCGACTGAATTCGCTGAGCGCTTTCCCGGGGCGACAGCCCCAAATCGACCATCAATAGCTGCGGCAGTTGTGTCAGTTAGTGATCTATCGACCATCGATCGTCTTACAAAAGCGAATGGTTTACAGCTGAATAAAACTCCTGGCGGAGGGTTAGCAGCAATTGGACCGGCGTCAGCCGGCGGTGTAATTGAGTTTGTTCAGGCTTAAACAACCAAAGGATCTAGGACCTTCTACCAATCCAAGTCTAACGCTTTGATTGATGGCCTCAAAGGTCAAGGCCAACCGCATCTGCAACATGGCTGATTCCATCTCTTTTTAACAAATTCGCTAATTCACGCTTGATTCGAAAAATCAAAGATGGACCGTGAAAGACCAGAGCCGAGTAAAGTTGAACCAAAGAAGCACCTGCTCTGATTTTTGCATAAGCCTGTGCACCTGAGGCCACACCACCAACACCAATTATAGGAAGGCGACCGTCTAGACGACGAGCAAAGGAAGCAAGAACCAAAGTTGAAGGCTCAAAAAGTGGCTGCCCAGAAAGACCCCCTACCTCCAACGCTTTAGCACTTTTCAAACCTTGTGGCCGAGCGATTGTGGTGTTTGAGACGACAAGGCCGGAAAGTCCCCTGTCTTTATATGAGAGAGCCAAGTCCGAAATAGCTGCAATTTCAGCGTCATTCAGGTCAGGGGCAACTTTCACCAAGAGGGATGGTTTCTTTGAGCCACTAAGAGTGGCATGCGCCTCGGTCGCATGTTCCAGCAGAGCAGACAAGGCCGCCTCTCCCTGGAGATCTCGGAGACCTGCTGTGTTTGGAGAAGAAACATTAATGGTTAGAAAATCAGCGTAGGCGCCGAAGGTTTTAATACCCTTAGCGTAGTCCTCAGCTGGGTCATTGGTCGTTTTATTGATGGCTAAATTGACCCCTACAATGCCTGACACACCAGCCTTTCGATTTCTTGCCAGGCGAGAAACCACAATTTCGTGACCTTCTGAATTAAACCCAAATCTATTAATAACTGCTTGATCCGCTGTCAGGCGGAATAGCCGTGGCTTCGAATTACCTGCCTGTGGTTTCGGAGCAACTCCCCCAATTTCTGTGAAGCCTGGCCCCAAATCCAGCGTTGCCGGTAGAGCTTCGCAATGCTTATCAAAGCCAGCTGCTATGCCTACCGGGTTAGAAAAATCCCGATCAAATACCCTCGTAGCAAGGCACGCAGGGTCTGGAGCATTGAACTTACCCGCTAATCCGATTTTCAGCGTCTTTAAGGCAAGACCATGGGCTGTTTCAGGATCGAAAACACGAAGAGCGCGTATCCCTAGATGCTCAAGCATCGTTGTCTTCGTCCAAGCTGAACTCACCATCACGTATGCGCTCAGGCAAATTTTCAAAGAGTGTCGCCGCGGTCTCCTCGCCTCTGTCGGCAACTAGGTCAGTAATAGAAAGGTAAATCATCACCTCACAAAGCAGGTCAGCCTCTACTCCTGCCTCACATGCCTTGTCCCAGGCATCCAGGAACAAGTCGAGTGCAATTTTTTTTTGCTGCTCTTCTGACAGTCGACTCTCAGCCATTAGGAAACCACCTTGAAGACACTAGAATTGGCAACTCGTCCATCAGACTTAACTACAGCAAATTCCAAAACGTCCTCTAGATCACGGCGCATTACAGCTAATGAGTCGTCCCAGAATACTGGTCGTTGCAATCGCACCGACCCCTCAAAACTCACGCCAATTTCAGCGCGACGTACTGCTTCCAGGTGCCACTCAACCATTTGATTGCCGGCCGTAATAGGGGCTCTAAAGCCAAAACCTTTGGCATATTCCGGATCTGTGTGAATGAGGTTTCTTGTTTTGCCACAATAACCAACAACCCTCTCCGGAGTGCACGTTTTCTCACCGACTGTTCGCCAGCCTGCTTTTTTAAGGGCATCGAATCTCTCTTCTTTTGTCGACGGATGATCGGATTTTGAGACGGGTGCCACTTTATTTTTTTCTGGATCAGCCATTAGTGCCGAAGGAGACACGACCAGGCAAAGTTCTCCATCCGCACGCCTAAATTCGAAACGACCATGCATAATCCAACCCCGCGGATGATCTTCAATGCTGGTAAACTTTCCTGTCATAGCAATAGGTTCCCCAGCTGGGACAGGCAGGAAACGCGAGAAGCTTTGCACAGTGTGAACATATCCACGTTCTGGATGCGCATTGAAGAGCGCAGAACCAATCACACTGATTGGTCGGCGCGCAAGAAGTCCTGGGTCAATTTCATTAAAATAGAGAGCTTCATCAATCTCCGAAAACTCAAGCATTGCCTTTTGATATTCAGGTGAAATCTCAATTATTTCATTAACAAACTCTGCACCCGCTTCTATTGCAGGAAAACGCCTATGATGGGGCGCAACACTCGCCACGACTGCTTCAGGCTCAAACAAGGGGGATACGACGACATTCATGAGGCGGCCCTTTAAAAAATTTACCTGCACCCTCGCCGCAGCAGAGTTTTGCGTCAAGCCGCTGATGAGTGGATTACTGGCCGAAAACCAGAATTCATCGCCCTGATGCTTAAGGGAGGTGTAAGCAATACAACCTCACCGACAAACCGCTGCATAGGAAAACCGTAACCATAGTGAGACCAGGGTAAAATCTTGTCTTGAATTACGAGAGCCGGAGTACCGGCGGCTAGGACGAAAGCTCCATCTGGAAGATCCTCTAGCCGTGCTTTATGGTAGCGACACACTCTTGCTCCAGGCAATGCTCGTTCCCTATGGAGACTGGCGTCAAGCCGCTGGAAATCGGAACAAATATCTACGCCATTCTTTTTTAAAGCGGAAATATAGGCGTTGTAGGCACCTCGGCGGCATTTAGCACACGGCCGATGCCCAGCAGCTAAGGCGACTGCTTCATCAAGAAAAAATAGCTCTGTCCACCGCCGAGGCGTCATGACGTTGCGATGGATAGATTTAAATTGAAGTTCACAGATTATCCAATTTCTATGCTTCCACCTCGCCGGTAGCAAATTTTTGTCATTATCATGCAAAACCCCACGATTGCCTGTGAAATTGCCACGAGCGGCTACAGCTTCAATTTCACCAGTCGGGGAAACACGGTTCTGAAGAGGTGATGAGTGGATTCGCCGCGTCTCTACAGTTGACGTTTTGTTTGGGATCGCTATAACTCCGCCTTCGCGCCGCGCGGCGGGAAGTTTTCCTGCTGCTGCGGCGGTTTCCATTGAGAGACATTAGCTATGTTCGCAGTCATCCGCACCGGCGGCAAACAATATCGCGTTGCAGAGAACGACGTAATCCGGATTGAGAAGCTCGAAGCAGAGGCCGGTTCTGAAGTTGTTTTCGATCAGGTCCTGATGGTAGGTGGCGAAGGCCAGCCAAAAGTCGGCGCACCATTGGTCGACGGTGCAACGGTGAAAGCTGAGCTGGTTGAGCAAATGCGCGACCGCAAGGTGATTATATTTAAGAAGCGTCGTCGTCAGAACTCGCGACGCAAAAACGGACATCGGCAGCACCTAAGTGTCGTCCGTATAACAAGTATTTCGGCCTAATTCGACCGTAAGCTAAGGAGCAATAAGCTATGGCTCATAAAAAGGCAGGCGGCAGTTCACGTAACGGTCGCGACTCGGCTGGCCGACGACTCGGCGTAAAAAAGTTCGGCGGTGAAGTTGTTGTACCCGGAAACATCATCATCCGTCAGAGAGGGACGAAGTTCCATCCAGGCGCAAATGTTGGAATGGGTAAGGATCACACAATTTTTGCGCTGATTGATGGAAACGTTAGCTTTGCAACAAAGGCCCGCGGTCGTACTTATGTTTCTGTAGACCCGGCGTCAGGCGCTTCAGATCAGGCGGCAGCCGCCGAATAGCCTGATGGCGGGGTGCCGAAGGCGTCCCACTGGTCGTGATAGGTGGGGCGCAGGCAGCCACCGATGAAAGACACGACCTATGCGGTTTCTCGACGAAGTAAAAATTTACATCCGAAGCGGAGATGGTGGCCCAGGCGCCATCTCCTTTCGTCGTGAAAAATTTGTAGAATTTGGTGGCCCAGACGGCGGCGATGGAGGACGTGGTGGCGACGTTGTCCTGCGCTGTGTCGAAAACCTAAATACTCTAATCGACTATCGCTATCGTCAGCATTTTCGCGCCAAATCAGGTAAAGGAGGATCTGGCCGGCAACGAACAGGTGCCAGCGCAGACCCCCTCGTAATAGATGCGCCTCCTGGAACTCAAGTTTTGGACGAGACCAAGGAATTTGTGCTTGCCGACCTAACTGAACCTGGCCAATCCGTTATCTTAGCTAAAGGTGGTGACGGTGGCTGGGGAAACGTTAATTACAAGAGCTCTACAAACCAATCGCCTCGCAGATCTACCCCTGGCTGGCCAGGTGAGGAACGATGGATATGGCTTCGCTTGAAATTAATTGCAGATACCGGCCTAGTTGGCCTACCAAATGCAGGTAAGTCGACATTTCTGGCAGCTGTGTCCGCCGCAAAACCTAAAATTGCAGATTATCCCTTCACTACGCTTCACCCGAATTTAGGTGTTGTCCGCGTCGACGAGGCTAGATCGTTCGTACTAGCTGACATCCCAGGGTTGATCGAAGGTGCCCATGAAGGTGCTGGTATAGGGGATCGATTCCTTGGGCACGTGGAGCGCACCGGGGCACTATTGCATCTAGTTGATGGCGCAAGCGAGGAGGATGTCGCAGAAGCCTATAGGATCGTCCGCGAAGAATTGAAGGCGTATGGTGGAGGGCTTTCAGACAAACCAGAAATTTTAGCTCTAAATAAAGCTGACGCTCTTGATTCTGAGATGATTGAAGAAAGACAGAAGCGGCTAGCTGAAGCTGCTGGGATTGCCCCTAAGGATGTTTTTGTACTGTCCGGCGCCGCCGGAATTGGCGTAGATTCTGTCAAAGAAGCTCTATGGCGTCACGTAGTAAAACTTCGGCGCACTGAAAATGAAAATATAGAAGACGATGGGCAAGAGAAAGCTGGATCATGGTCGCCAGTGTAAATCCCCTAAAGCAGACGCGCCGCCTGGTTGTTAAGGTTGGGTCCGCGTTGCTTGTTGACGCAAAAAGTGGACAGCTGCGTCGCGACTGGCTTACGGGGTTAGTTGCAGACCTTGCAGCACTCCGATCCATGGGCACAGATGTTACTCTGGTTTCTTCTGGTGCCATTGCGCTCGGCCGCAGGAAGCTGGGTCTTTCTCGTGGGTTATTAAAGCTCGAAGAAAGCCAAGCGGCAGCAGCGGCAGGGCAAATTGATCTTGCTGCGGCCTACAGCAACACCTTTGCTGAGCACAAAGTTCCAGTCGCCCAAATTCTTTTAACCTTAAGCGATACCGAGGAGCGGCGCAGATACCTTAATGCTCGAAACACACTCAGTGCACTCTTTCGCATGGGAGCTGTGCCTGTCATAAACGAGAACGATACAGTCGCAACGGAGGAAATTCGGTTTGGCGACAACGATCGCTTGGCTGCTCGTGTTGCTGCCATGATCAGTGCTGACGCACTTGTGCTGCTGTCTGATATCGACGGCCTCTACGAATCTGATCCGAAGCAAAACCCCAGTGCAAAGAAATTATCGCTAGTCCATGCTATCACCTCGGAGATCGAAGGAATGGCTGGTACGACTGGTAGCGACATGGCTTCTGGTGGAATGTTCACCAAACTCGCTGCGGCTCGGATAGCACTTGATGCTGGCTGCGCACTGGCTATTGCAGACGGACGAAGGGCCAATCCAATCGCCACACTCGCGGATGTTAATGACGGCACATGGTTCATCGGCGATGAGACGCCCCAACAGGCTCGCAAACGCTGGATCAATGGCACGCTAAAAATAGAGGGTGTAGTTCGGATAGATGATGGGGCTGTCAAGGCCTTGCGCCACGGAAAAAGCCTGCTGCCCGCCGGTGCCATCGAAGTGTCTGGAAAATTTGAACGCGGCGCACCAGTGGCTATTAACGGTCCAGATGGGCGAGAGGTTGCCCGAGGGCTAATTGCTTATGATGCGGATGACGCTCGACGAATCGCAGGTAAGCGGAGTGCCGAAATAGAGGCTGAATTAGGATATCGTGGCAGAGCTGCTTTAATTCACCGCGATGACCTGAGCCTGACCAGCCGGTCTGAAACTCTGCCTGGACGAAAGGAATCACTCTAATGAGCTCAACCGCTCAGGATGAAAAGGATTTGCTGGCGTCAGAAACTGCAGATGCCTTACTCGCAGATCTTGCGAGCCGCGCTCGCATTGCTTCACCAGCACTTTCTCGCGCTAAGCCAGAGATAAAAACAGAAGCTTTAAGAGCAGCCGCAACGGAAGTTCGCGCCCAAGCGAGTCAAATTTTAGAAGCTAATTCGCAGGATATGGCTAAAGCAGCAGGTAATCATCTTACATCCGCAATGCTTGATAGGCTGAAACTAGATGAAGGTCGCCTTCAGGATATAGCCAACGGCCTTGAAGCTGTTGCGGACTTGCCGGATCCAGTTGGGCGTGTATTGGCAGATTGGACCAGGCCTAATGGTCTTATCATTCAAAAAATTACGGTGCCCCTAGGAATAATTGGGGTTGTTTACGAAAGCCGTCCAAACGTAACCGCGGATGCTGGTGGTCTTGCCCTTAAAGCTGGGAATTGTGCAATCCTGCGCGGCGGGACTGAAAGCGCACTTTCTTCGGCTGCGATAGTTGACGCACTGCGCAGCGGAATTTCCAAAGTTGGGTTGCCGAAGGATGCAATCCAGTCCGCTCCTACTCAAGACCGCGCGTTCGTCGGCGCCATGCTTCGAGGCAGGGGTAAAATCGACATTATGGTGCCTCGCGGTGGCAGAAGCCTCGTAGAGCGTGTCCTTGCTGAGGCTAGGATGCCTGTAATCGGACATTTGGAGGGTCTTTGTCATGTGTATATTGATGCTGCCGCTGACCTAGAGAAAGCTCGCAAAATAACGGTTAATGCCAAGATGCGACGAACCGGGGTATGTGGAGCCGCAGAGACTCTGCTGATTGATCGAGCAGTGGCCGATAAAATGCTGCCAGCCATTCTTGGGGATCTTGAGATTGCCGGTTGTGCAATTCGAGGTTGTGCTGAGACCCAAGCGATTTGGGCTACCGCCGCACCCGCACTAGAAGAAGATTGGTTTACGGAGTACCTGGACGCTATCATCTCGGTCCGAGTTGTAAGTGGAGTTGACGAAGCAATCGAGCATATCTCGCGCTACGGCTCAGGGCATACCGACGCAATTGTGACAGAAGACCGAAACACTCAGGCCAAGTTCACCGAGGAAGTCGATAGCGCCATCGTCGTTATAAATGCATCAACCCAGTATGCTGATGGTGGTGAGTTTGGTTTTGGAGCAGAAATAGGCATTTCGACAGACAAATTTCATGCCCGCGGCCCAGTTGGCGCGGCCCAACTAACGAGCTTTAAATATGTCGTTACCGGCGACGGTCAGACCAGGCCGTGAATGGGGGCGGATTGGGCTTCTTGGAGGCTCTTTTAATCCCGCCCACATTGGCCATCTACATCTATCCAAAATCGCCCTAAAGCGACTTGGATTGGACGCAATTTGGTGGCTTGTCTCGCCTCAAAATCCCCTGAAATCATCAGCTGGAATGGCGTCCCTTAGAGATCGTATGGCTTCTGCACGCAATGTCGCCCGGCATCCGGCAATCTACGTAACCGATCTGGAAAGAGAATTCGGTAGCACTTTTACAGCGATTACTCTGAAGCGCATGCAACGACGGTTTCCCCGCGCTCAATTTGTTTGGTTAATGGGCGCGGACAATATGCTGCAAATTCCTCTGTGGAAACGTTGGGATCAAATCTTTGACACAGTTCCCGTTGCCGTCGTCGCAAGGCCAGCCTATTCTTGGAATTCGATGCATGGTAAAGCCGCGACGCGCTTCAGAAGAGCCAGAGTTAGCGATAGCAAAGCAAGCAAGCTTGCCGGCAAAAACGCGCCAGCATGGATTTATATAGCATCACGTTTGGAGCCGACATCAGCAACAGATATTCGAGCCGGCAAACAAACACCTTATGGAGGAACCAAAGTATACTGAGTGACACTACACAGGCTGCAACTTCAGCAGAGCCTGGAAGACAAGCGCCTAATGAGCGTTTGCTTGAACAAATCATTACTAAACTCGACGATGACAAAGCGGAAGAAATCATCACGATTGATATGGCCGGGAAGTCATCCATGTGCGATTTCATGGTCATAGCCTCCGGTCGTTCCCAGCGCCAAGTAGCGGCAATCGCAGAGCATCTGCGTGAGCTTCTCAAACCTCAGATGGCAGAGGGCCCGTCGATTGAAGGGCTGCCAGAAGGGGATTGGGTCTTGGTTGATGCCGGCGACGTGATTGTGCACCTATTCCGCCCAGAAGTGCGCGCATATTACAGGCTTGAAAGCATGTGGGGCCTTGAAACCCCATCAATGCCAACAACGGCAGGACTAGTTGACGACACGGCCAGTGTGTCGACTGAAGGGGATTAGTAAGTCGCATATTACAATCATTGCTATTGGCAGGGCGCGCGGAGAAGCCGAAACCGAGTTAGTAGATCGCTACCTGAATCGGATGCGGCCCAAGCCAAAGCTTATCGTCCTTGATGCGCGCAAAAGCCGAAACTCTCAGGACGAATGGCACCAAATAAGGGAACATATACCTACCGGCTCGGTTCGGCTTATTTTAGATGAGCGGGGCGAAAATATTACAAGCATGGACCTTGCCCATCGCTTAGGGCAGTGGCGGGATGGCGGTCGCGACTTAACCTGTATTATTGGTGGCGCCTATGGACTGGCAGAAGATGCACGTCTGTCTGCCGACCTTCTGCTAGCCTTTGGAAAAGCAACATGGCCTCACATGCTAGTGCGCGCCATGCTCGTGGAACAGCTATACCGCACTCAAGACATCCTCCGAGGAGGGCCCTATCATCATAACTGATTTTAATTGGAGGGGTTTATGATTGACGGCCACGTGACAATCGTTGGCGCCGGCATTGTGGGCGTGTCCTGTGCACTGCATCTTCTTAAAGATGGTTGGAAAGTAAGATTAATAGATGAATATCCGCCAGGGACTCAGACCTCCTATGGCAATGCCGGAGCCATTTCCCCGCAATCGATCAACCCAATGTCAGGGCCCGGTGTAATCAAACAAATACCCAAATGGCTGCTGGATCCCCTAGGACCACTGGCTGTTCGTTGGGGCTATCTGCCGAAGGTAGCACCTTGGTTGATACAATTTGTCAGAGATGGCAGTGCGAGCCGGATTACCCATCAGAGCGAAGCTCTGGCAGCTCTTCACAAGCCTGTCATTGATGGACACGAAGAACTTGCCGAGCTGGCCAACGTTAAACATCTTATTCAACGCCAAGGATGGTTATCCGTTTATGAGACCGATAAGGCATTCGCGGCAGACTCATTGGCTCGCGCTAGAATGCGGTCTCATGGCCACGAAATTCATGAGCTGAATGCCGATGAAATCACTCAACTTGAGCCTGGCCTTTCCCCAATATTTAAACACGCTACGTGGGCGCCAAACAGTGGACATACGGTAAATCCGGGGGCTCTTACGGAAGCGTACGCGGCCCAGGCGATACGAATGGGCTGCGATTTTGTGAGCGCCAAGGTGCTTGGTTTTGTCCTTGGACCAGAAGGACCAACAAATATCCAAACAAGCATAGGGGAATTCAATCTAGAC
Organism: Alphaproteobacteria bacterium; assembly: GCA_030833925.1. Classification (GTDB taxonomy): domain Bacteria; phylum Pseudomonadota; class Alphaproteobacteria; order Bin95; family Bin95; genus VMCJ01. The sequence continues at coordinate 17,290 of JAURGE010000030.1, read as the reverse complement.
CATTTGGTTATAGCTGCTGGTGCTTGGTCTGCTCGCCTCTCAAAACAACTTGGCGACCCGTTCCCTCTCGAGAGCGAGCGGGGGTATCACATGATGTTACCTACACCCGGCTTCACAACTCGTAGGCCTATTAGCTTCAATGAGCGAAAATTTATGACGACTACGATGGAGGGCGGGCTCAGGCTCGCAGGTACAGTTGAGTTTGCTGGTCTGGAAGCCCCACCGAATTGGGGTCGGGCCGAAAAATTATTGACACATGCCCACCAGGTCTTCAGAGAAGTTGATGTTAAAGGCGCTGCGCGTTGGATGGGACAGAGACCAGCAACACCGGACAGCCTACCTGTTATTTCTGCTTCTGCAGCACAAAAAAAGGTATTTTATGCCTTTGGCCATGGGCATCTTGGACTAACAGGCAGCGCAGTCACCGGTCAGCACATTGCAAGCCTGGTAAGTCATAGGAATGCAACAATCGACCTAAAACCTTTTCGCATAGACCGCTATCGCTAACACATACTTTATTGAATTCTGATCACTTTACCTTATCAAGCCTGGAACCAACCGCGAGGTGGATTTATCGTTTCGATTGTCAGTCCGCCTCATTAAGCATCCATTGAGCAATTCGTTCTCCAATCATAATGCAGCTTAGATTGGTATTAGCTGCTGGAATTGTTGGCATAATCGACGCGTCTGCAATACGAAGGCCCTGAACACCAATTAGCTTTCCATATTGGTCTACCACAGCATCAGGGTCGTCTAGAGATCCCATTCGCGAAGTTCCAACTGGATGGACATAGTGGCGAACCGCCCTTTGAGCATATTCCACAGCCCACTCAACATCTTGAATTTGTTGACTAAAAACAGATGCATCCATATTCGAGCCATCATCCAAGACAAGGCTCCGCGCACCAATTTGGGCAATTCTCGGATTTGCAACAAATCGCGCAATGAGCTGCAAACCATCAATTATGCGCCGCATATCTTCTGGATCTGTCAACAAGTTCAGGCGAATATCTGGCTGAACTAAGGGATCAGCCGAATTCAAACAGAGTTGCCCCTGGGATAGAGGTTTCATAAGTTGGGTTCTGATACTTAGGGATGGCTCGGGTAGCATTTGGAACAACATCATCTGCATATCATTTAATCGATCAGACCCCGTCGAAGTATATCTCAACAAAACTTCCAAATAGGGCGAATCATTGCCGACAAAATTCGGCATTCCCATCCACCCAACTCCAAGACGAGCATGATCTATTAGATTTCGACCAACGCCGCATCGTTTGACAATAGGAACAATTCCATTGCGCTTTAATTCGACAGGATCACCAATCCCCGATCGAAGTAGCACCGACGGAGTGCCAATAGTTCCGCAAGATAACGTAATTCGCCTGCCATCAATCCGTTCACGGCCCATAGGCCCTATGACATCAACGGCTACTGCCCGACCTTCTTCAATAACAACCTTATCGACGAGTAGATCACCCAAAATTCTTAAATTTTTGCGTCCTCTTGCACTTTCGAGATAGGCCATGGCTGTGGAAATACGCCGACCTTGTGAATCAATATTCCAAGGACCAGTCCCAACTCCACTCGCTTCCGGATGGTTGTGGTCAGGCGTTTCAGGAAACCCAAGGTCTATACAAGCGGCATAAAAGGCAGCCTGGCCAGGGGTAAGATTATTCAGCTCATGCCGGCGAACACCGATTGGCCCACCTTGGCCATGATACTCATTTGAGATTTCAACATCATCTTCGAGCGATCGAAAAACCGGCAAGACGTCTGACCAGGACCACTCTTCAAGCCCAAATTTCTGCCATTCATCATAATCCGATGGCAGCCCCCGCAACGCAAGGCATGCATTCACCGCCGAGGAGCCACCAACTACACGACCGCGCGCGTACTCAAAGCGTCGGCCAGGCGTCATCTCAGCGTCAAAGCCCCAATCATGATCTCGTGCAGGTTTCAGCGCACTCAAAAGCGAAAATGGAGTCACATCAGATCCTGAATAATCAGGTCCGGCCTCGATCAGGAGAACTCGCCGACGGCTATCTTCCGACAGTCTACTAGCGATCACAGCACCAGAAGATCCCGCTCCTATTACAATGTCATCCCAAATTTCAGCGCTCATACCGGTCTTCCAAAGGATGTTACCGCTCTGGGAAAGAGGCAGACTTCATGTCAAACTTATGCTCAAACCCGCCCGCTTTATAAACCAGAGGAACGTAATGTCTGATCCATATGCCAAGTATGAACAGCTTGAGGTTGACCGTCCATCGGAACGCATTCTTCGGATTACATTTAACCGACCGGAGCGCTTAAATGCCGTGAACGCCCAGGGCCATCAAGAACTTTGTGACATCTGGCGCGATATAGATCGAGACGACAGTGTCAATGCTGTTCTTCTACGCGGAGTTGGAAGAGCATTTTCCGCAGGTGGTGATTTCGATATGATCGATAACATTATCGCAGATCCTAAATATCGCTGGCGAGCACTCAAAGAGGCCCGCGATCTTGTCTATAACGTCATCAATTGTTCAAAACCGATTGTGTCTGCGATTCATGGTCCAGCGGTTGGTGCTGGTTTGGTAGCCGGCATTCTGTCAGATGTCTCGATCGCGGCTAAAGACGCTCGAATTATTGATGGCCACACTCGCCTAGGCGTTGCCGCGGGAGACGTTGCAGCAATCATTTGGCCCCTACTTTGCGGCATGGCCAAAGCAAAATATCACCTGCTTCTCTGCGAACCAATGACGGGAGAAGAAGCAGAGCGAATGGGGCTTGTTTCACTAGCAGTTGAGGCAGACGAACTGCAGGATAAAGCAATGGAAGTAGCTCAACGACTTGCTAAAGGGGCACCTGCGGCCATTCGGCTGACAAAATATTCGCTTAATAATTGGCTGCGAATGGCTGGACCAACCTTCGATGCATCTACGGCTTACGAGTTCCTGGGCTTCGCCGGCGAAGAAGCTAAGGAGGGTGTAGCTTCCCATAGAGAAAAGCGCGCGCCGAACTTTGACCCCGATAACCCTCTTTAAGTCAGGGAGCAATAAACTATGCCCCGACGTTATATTGATCTCTCTGTAGCACTTACTGCCGGAATCAAATCAGACCCACCTCATGCCCTACCCGAAATTGAGTACTTGGACCACAAGCAGACGGGCCCAAAAATGGCAGAATATATGGGTGTACGGATAGAGGACCTGCCCAATTCCGAATATGCCGCCATCGAGCGAGTAAAAATTTCCACTCATAATGGAACTCATGTTGACGCGCCTTATCATTACTTTTCTCGCCAAGACGAACGGCTTATTCCAGGAGGACGGCCTTCCCAAAAAATTGATGAGTTGCCCCTAGAGTGGTTTCACAACCCAGGAGTAAAGCTCGATTTTAGGCATTTTGAGGATGGTTATATTGTCCAACCAAATGATATTGAAGCTGAATTGAACCGCATTGGCCATTCGCTATCTCCAATGGAGATCGTGCTAGTAAATACTCGGGCCGGTTCTCGTTACGGCCACGATGACTATGTGGATTCCGGCTGCGGCATGTCAAAGGCGGCAACACTTTGGATGCTCGAGCAAGGCATTCGTGTTGTTGGGACAGATGGCTGGTCATGGGATCCACCGTTTAGCTTCACCAAACAGCGCATTAAAGCAGGTGGATCTCCAGACCTGATTTGGGAGGGACATAGAGCTGGAAGAGAGATTGGCTACAGTCATATAGAGAAGCTGCATAATCTAGAGTGTCTACCAGCAAAGGGGTTCGAAGTAATTTGCTTTCCTGTCAAAATTCATCAGGCATCAGCTGGCTGGACGAGAGCCGTCGCAATTGTAGATGACTAACTTTGAGCCAAAGACGAGACACAAAAATAAGCCACGATAAGATTAGATGATATTATCTCCAATCGAGAGTTCCATGACCTCTATAGATGACGGGCCGAAGTAAAAATGAAAAACGCAGAAGCGGTTGCGGAGTTTATAAAAAAAGCTCAAACCACGGATTTTCCCCCAGAGGTCATTGAAGCAGCCAAGCGCGCTTTGACGGACTGGGTCTGCGTATCAATTGGCGGATCGGCGGAACCGGTCACTTTATATACGGCAAAGGCCGTAGCCAGCTGGGCCGGTCCTGGTCAAGCTTTCTTGCTAAGTGGAGGCCAAACCACACCCGCAGCGGCAGCGATGATAAATGGAACAGCGGGCCATGCACTTGACTACGACGATACCCATGTCCGTTCAGTTACTCACATAGGAAGCCCAACTATTGCAGCAGCTATGGCCCTCGCCAGCCATCAGGGTCTTAAGGAAGGTGAAGTCCTTGCCGCTATAATTGCCGGCTACGAAACAGCGGCCCGCATTGGACGAGGACTCGGTCAACCAACAAATATGCGAGGATTTCACGCAACCGGTATTTTTGGAAGCTTTGGCGCAACAGCAGCGGCAGCTGTGTTAGCAAAATTAAGCCCAAATGCTGTCAAAAATGCCCTGGGTTTAACTGCCACCCAGGTTAGTGGATTAACGGCATCATTCGGTTCGATGGCAAAACCGTTCCACGCAGGCAAGGCGGCATTTAATGGTGTTTTAGCTGCGGAGATGGCTGCAGCGGGGTTTGAGGCTCGCACTGACTTAATCGAGCCTAAAAGCGGTCTGAATCAAGCACTATTTCCAGACGGTTCTCACCACATCACTGAGCTCAACTTTAGTGATGGTTGGGAAATCAACCAGAACACGTTCAAGCCCTATGCTGCATGCCTTCTGACCCACGCTGTTATAGATGGCGCCCGCAGTCTAGCTAAAGCGACTGACTGTAGAGAGATCAAACAAATCAGATTGTATGTAGGGGAGCCCGCCATTCGACTTGCCGGCATCCAACAACCAGAAACGCCTCTTCAAGGAAAATTTAGTCTTGCCTTCTGCGTTGCCCTTGGTTTGAGCGGCTATGGCGCATCAGAATCAGATTTTGCGTTGGCCCGCATATCAGACCCCAATCTAAAGAGGGTTATGGGGAGAGTGCGCTTAATGCCCGAGACTTCTCTCGCTGACACGTCGTCCCGTGTAGAGGTAGAATTTATCGATGGAAAAAACCTAGTTGCAGAGGTACCTGTAGCTCTTGGAAATCCAGAAAACCCCATGTCAGATAAAGATATGTGGAACAAATTTGAGCCGCTAGTCCGCCCAAGATTAGGGCCCAATACAGAAAAACTCTTTGATTGCCTGAGTAGTTTCGAGCGGCACGGATCTATGTCGCGAGCTGTGTCTCTTATTACAGAACGGAGAAATTAATGAGGCATTACTCAGCATCAAAAAGTGCAACTCCAAATTAAGTTGGGTGGCATTTATTCCGCTCTTTCGTGCAAATTCCACCCTTTTTGAAATGTCGTTACTCTTAAGATCGACCAAGATGAAAAACACAAAACGTCCATATCCTGAAATTTAGAAAGCCAAAACAAGTGCTTGTTGAAGTATATGCCGATGCGGTCTGCCCCTGGTGTTATATCGGGAAAAGGAGATTAGAACGCGCGAGGGCTATGAGGCCCGAGGCGACAATCGACCTTGTCTGGAAACCCTTCCAACTGAATCCTTGGATGCCTACAGAAGGTATGAACCGCGACGCATATCTAACCGCCAAATTTGGCGCCTCAGACGCGGGTCGCATCTACGATAATATTCGTCAATCAGGGCTTGCCGATGACATTGAATTTAACTTCGATCAAATCAGTCGAACTCCGAACACCCTGAATGCGCACCGACTAATTGCATGGTCGCGACGCATTGGTGGAGGGGACCACCAAAACGCAGTTGTTCAAGCCCTTTTTGAGGCCTATTTTCAAAAAGGTGAAGATATCGGAGAAGCCAGCATACTCACCGAGATAGCTGCAATAGTGGGACTCGATCCAACTGCTGCCCGCATTTATCTAAATAGCGATGAAGACTTAGAAGCCATTCGTGCCGAGGACACCAAAGCTCGGCAGTTGGGTGTCCAGGGTGTACCGTGTTTCGTAGTCGATAAACGCTTTGCAGTCTCTGGCGCACAAGAGCCAGAGTATTTCATGCCACTATTTGACTTGGCGCTTGCCGACCTTTCGGTAAAATAAAAATAGGACTGATCAATGGTTCATGCCCTGACCGCCGTCCAAATAAATAGTTTCACCATTTAAGAAGTGGAGATTTTCCGCCGCGATAGCAGCAATTAAAGATCCCACCTCCTCAGGTTTTCCAATAACACCTGAGGGAATTCGACGAGTAATAAAATCCCTAAAACGCTCGTTAGACATATGGGACTGATTAAGATCAGTCCCAATGAAACCTGGTGCAACAGTTACCACACGCACGCCTGACCTAGCCCATTCTACCGCCAGACATCGACCTATGGCCGCAACAGCTGCCTTTGAAGCACAGTAGGCTGCGTGGAAGCGCACTCCCAACTTGTCGTAATAGCTACCCATGTTGATTATCAACCCGCGAGTTTCTGCCAAATAAGGAAAGGCTTCCCGACAGGCAACGAAAGTTGCCGTTGAGTTCACCCGCATAAGAGTGTCAAAGGCATTAGTAGTAAATTCCGCGCTTTTACCCTCATCATGCTGGCCAGCGTTATTAACCAGGACATCAATCTGCCCAAAATAGTTCTTAACCGCTTTAAGAGCTGCTTGAATTGCTTCGTCGTCAGTAATATCGCACGCAAAATCAGCAGATGCTAAAGCTTCCTCAACTCCTCTTTTTCGGTCTTCCGGGCCAATACCCTTCCGAGACAAGGCAGCCACTCGAAAGCCCTTTGCTGCCAAGGCTTCAGCCGTTACCGATCCAATCCCTCTACTTGCACCGGTCACAATGGCTACACGTGGTTTTTCTGTCATTGGTTAACGATCCGAAAATTTTGGCTGTTGCTTAGCAAGAAAAGCCTCCGTTCCAGTCTTCGCATCCTCTAGCAAAAATGACAGAGAATTGAGATCTGCCTCAATTTTGAGTCCTTCGTCCAAGTTAACGTCAAGCGCTCTGCGGGTTGCCTCGCGCGCCAACTTCAAAGTCGCCAGGCTGTACCCACTAAAGGTGCGAGCAAATTCAATCGCGCCTGCCATTAAGTCCCCATCGACAACCTTTTGGATAAGACCTATTTGCTGAGCTTCCAAAGCCTCCACAAAGCGTCCGGTCAAAATCAACTCCATTGCCCGAGCTTCGCCAATATGTCGTGGGAGACGCTGGGTACCACCATAACCTGGGATTAAACCAAGCTTAATCTCTGGCAACCCCATTCGAGCCTTTGGCCCTGCAACCCGAAATGTACAAGCCAGTGCTAATTCCAACCCACCACCGAGCGCAAAGCCATTGATGACAGCAATGGAGGGGATAGAAAGTTCATCTAATTTGGCAAATATGTTCTGTCCACGTCTGGCACCTTCACGAATATCTGTAACAGAGCGACCAACCAGCTCCGAAATATCTGCACCAGCACAAAATGCCTTTTCGCCAGTGCCCGTGAATAACAGAGCCCGGGCATTTGTTCCCACCGCCTCCTCAATAGCCTCTCCTATTTCACGAACAATCTGAAAACTGAGCGCATTTAGCGCTTCGGGTCTGTTCAGAGTGATCAGGGCAAATTCGTCAACACGTGTTAATTCAACAGGCATAAGAAATAAGCTCTCTAAAAAGATTGATGAAGTCCAGAATAGCAGAGCATCCACATCAAGAAAGTAAGGTACTGTGATCGCGTGAGTAATCTTGCAATCCAGTGAACAGAAAACAATTCCTAAAGGATCGCGATCAGACTGTTCATTACAGAATGGCTATTATAGAGAACATAGCACCCGATCTATCATTCTCTGAGTTGACCCAAGGTAATTCGCCGGCTCTAGAAGACGATCGATCTCTTTAGGCCCCAGCTGATTAACAATAATAGTGTCTGCTAAGAGAGCATCTCGAAGGTGAGTTCCCTCAGCAATGGCTCTTCGGCAGGCTCCATAAACTGCATCGTGAGCGCTGGTTCGACCCATTACTGGAGCAAGTCCCATCATCACAGCCTCTGCCATTATAAGGCCATTGGAAGCATCTAAATTTCGTCGCATCCGATCCGTATCGACCTCAAGCCCTGCTAACATGAAATTTGCTTGGCTGAGCGCACCCGATGTCAGCACAAAAGCTTCGGGTACAGCTGTCCATTCAATGTGCCAAGGACCCGTCGCACGCTCAAAATCAGCCTCCATTGCATCAAGACAAGAAGCAGCATGTGAGCGAACAAGGCGTGCACTACCCCTAATAATCTCGCAAGAAATTGGATTGCGCTTCTGAGGCATGGTTGAGGATGCTCCGCGCCCGGTTACAAATGGCTCAAATACCTCCTGAAGTTCTGTGGTCATTAGAAGCATTACATCGGCAGCGATCTTTGAAAGAGCCCCAGTCAGAAGTGCGAGGAAGCAGACTGTCTCCGCTACTGAGTCTCGGGCCACATGCCACGGAGCGAGAGCGCGGCCAAGGCCAAGCTCGTCCATCAGGCCATCTGAAACTTCCATTCCTTTATCACCGAGCGAGGCAAGCGTACCCGATGCACCAGAAAATTGACCCACCAAAACCCGGGAACGTATTTCTCTGAGACGGTCCTTCATTCGCAACAATGGTGCCAACCAAACAGCCGCCTTAAGCCCAAATGTGACAGGTAGTGCATGCTGAAGGTGAGTCCGCCCAGCCATAGTTGCTTCGCGATATTGATCAGTAAGACGCGCAAGTGTTTTACAAAGTTCCTCCAAATCGGCATCCAAAAGATCGATTGCGTCGCGGATCTGAAGAACCAACCCTGTGTCCATGATATCCTGGGTAGTGGCCCCCCAGTGGGCATACTCGCCCAATCCTCTATCGCATGCCCTCACAATACCGCGCACAAGAGCTAAGATTGGATATCCAACAATAACTGTCTCCTTGGCTATTGCCTCTTGGTCCATTAGCTCCACTTGGCATTTAGCAGAAATTTCATCGGCAGCCTCCTGCGGGATGATGCCCAGATTAGCCTGAACTCTGGCTAATGCCGCCTCCACATCCAGATAGCGCTGCAGAGTTGTGACTTCGTCGAAGACCTCACGCATAGCCTCTGTTCCAAACATGTCCCGAAAAAGTTTGGTATCGATTGGGGCTACGGCCATTTTTTCAACTCCTCAGTGCACAAAATTGGAAATTCATCCTGAAATTCGTTCCTACCACGCTAACTAAATATTAAGCAGGCGTGACAGGCATGAGATTTTTAAATTTGTTAAAGGTCCGAAATATCCTGAAGCTTCTTAAAAACAGAAGTTAGGCTGGTTCGAGTGGAAATAACATCTTGGATAATCTAAAGCGAAAGCTTTAATAAAGGCTTCTAGCCAATGAAATCTATAGGACCCCAATGAGCCTGAATAACGTGAAAGCACTAATATTTGATGTCTTTGGTACCGTCGTGGATTGGCGCAATTCCATAGCGAATGAGGCAGCAGGTATGTTGAAGCCAAAAGGCTATGACCTTGATTGGCACGCCTTCGCAGACGCTTGGCGTCAACGTTATCAGCCGGCGATGGAGGAGGTGAGGTCGGGGAAACGGCCTTTCACTAAACTGGACGTACTCCACCGAGAGAACTTAGAGGCTATCCTACCAGACTTTGGGATCTCTGATATTTCAATTTCGGAGCTCGACCACCTGAATAGAGCCTGGCATCGCCTTAGCCCGTGGCCCGATGCAAAAGTCGGCCTGACACGACTAAAGGGGAAATTCATCATCGCTACTCAGTCCAACGGGAATGTCGCGCTGATGGTAAACATGGCCAAAAATGCAGGTTTGCCGTGGGACACCATTTTGGGCGCTGAAGTTTGTCAGGCCTATAAACCAATGCCTGAAAGTTACTTGCGCGCATGCGATCTTCTGGGCCTAGCCCCATCAGAGGTATTGATGACCGCAGCCCACAATGACGATCTCAAGGCTGCTGCACGCTGTGGCCTCAGAACTGCTTTTATACCTCGCCCGACTGAACACGGTGCAAACCAGACCAAAGATTTAGAGCCTGACCCGTCGATAGATATTTCGGCCAATTCCTTTATCGATCTTGCAGAAAAACTAGGATGTCCCTGATGTATCTGCGAGACGCAACGTTGTCTGACCGCGATCAAGTTGTCGCCCTTTGGAAAGCAGCTGGTCTCGTAGTCGATCACAATCCGCCTTTTGAGGATTTTGACCGCGCACTGGCTCAACCGCAGTCTGCTGTGCTAGTCGGCGAGGAAAACCAGATAATCATCGCTGCTTGCATGGTTGGTGACGATGGGCACAGAGGATGGGTTTACTATTTGGGAGTAGATCCAGAACGGAAGGGGCAGGGCCTTGGTCGGGAAATGATGAACGCCGCCTCCGCCTGGTTTCTCGGAAGAGGCTTGAGAAAGGCGCAACTCATGGTTCGACCAAACAATCACAAGGTCATCGGATTTTATGAGAGTATTGATTGGATAGAAGAGCCTCGCGCTATATTCGCAAAGTGGATCCAACCAAAATTTTCTGAAAAAGCTTGAAGGCAACTTTCATGTCCCAACTACTAAATGTTCAATTTATTGCTGGCCCTGATGGCCGACCGGCGTTCGCTGTTCTACCTATCAGCGAGTATTACGGCCTGTTAGAAGGCACTAATTCAGGTTTTTCCAAGCACACTTATCAGGAGCCGCCTGAGCTTCCCGCAGGCTATGGTGCTGAGTTTGAAATGCCTGCTCCGCCCCCACGCCCTCCTCGAGAACCTATGCCCGAGTCAGTGCAGAAGCGCATAAATGCCGGAGAAAATCCGATTCTGGTTTGGCGGGAACAACGAGGGCTAACTCAAGTGGCTCTTGCTGGCTTCATCGGTTTTCAAGAGGACGATATAGAAGCCTTTGAGACAGGTGCGATCACCCCCTCAGTAGAAATTTGTCAAATGCTTGCAATGGCTCTAGACGTTGATTTCGAAGACGTGATTCCCCTCTGACACGCATTTATTACTCAATTAGTATCAAGGCCTGTAAAGACCATTTATCCAAGATGCTCTGCTGACGACAAAGGCTATTTAAACTTGGAGGCCTGCGGCATGACCTGAGTGGATCGCTCCAATCAATGGCCGGGGACTCTGGCAATCACCCACCCGAATAAGGTCCAAATCCTGCATTGCATAAGCTAGAGACAATCTAGGTGACCTAGGGGTCGCGTAAATAAGTAGGTCAACATCCTCAATCATTTGTAGCGAGCCAATATAGGGATTAGACCAAGATACATTTCCATTTTTAAAGGCAACTGGAATTGCTGCGGGTAACAACGTAGAACCCGCGGAGTAGAGCCTTCGGAATACACCAATAGAGCTGCAGTAGTTTACGCCTTCTGCAAATTGAGGGCGCGGGGTCATTAAAACCACTTCTTTAAATTGGCTAGCCAGCAAATCGGCAAGCCCATAAACAGCCGCTGTCTGATCTTGATCAAACAGAATTACTCTGTCCTTACGCCCTGTCCATTTTGCTATATCAAACGCACGCGCTGATAAAACTGGCTCATTTGTGGGCGCGAGAGATTCTGGCCAACGCTGGTCCGCACCGGTTGCAAGAATAATGGTATCTGCCGAGTCTCTCACTTCGTCTTCAGAGGCCAATCTCCCTAGGTGAAATTTCACACCGGCCTCTTCTGCCATTAATTTCTGCCATGCCGTTATACGGCCCATGTCGGACCGTCCAGGCAACTGTGTTTCTAAATCCAGGGCACCTCCCAGGCGGCGGCCGAACAGCGTCACATCATGACCCCTTGCGGCCGCAATCCAGGCAGCCTGTAAACCCGCAGGACCTGCTCCCACGACCGCTATGGTTTTAGGCGTTTTGGTCTGTGGTGGCGTCCAACCGCTTTCCCCTGCTAAGCCAACAAGAGGGTTTAGATGGTCTGAAAGAGGTTTTCCTTGATGCACAAGGCCCCAAGCAACATTGTCGAACGTCGTGGGTCGAATGTACTTAGAAACCCCTGCCTCAGCTTTTTTTGGCCAATCAGGGTCAGCTATCAAAGCTCGTGTCATCCCTATTAAGTCGCCCTGCCCGGCAGTTAGAGCACTCTCGGCTTCCTTCGGAGTGCTAATCCGGCCAAGCGCCATAACCGGCACTCCCGCCGCCGCTTTTTTCATTTTCTTATGAATTTCTAGGAAATGACCCGGCTGGTAATTTATATCGGGCACGTGACTTTCAAGGCTAAGAGAAAAGTTACCCTGCCCATAGGCAAAATAATCAAAAGCCCCAGATGCGGTTAGAGCTTTTGTTAACCGCTCAGCCTCATCAGGGTCGATTCCACCTTCAACCTCCTCAGTCCCAGGCATCTTCAATCCAACGATAAAATCTTTACCAGCTTCGGTCTTTATTCCATGGGCTATTTGTACAGCGAAGCGTATGCGATTCTCGACCGAGCCACCCCAAAGGTCCTCGCGGAGGTTTGACCAAGGTGAAAGAAACTGATTGATGAGGTAACCGTGAGCTCCATGCAACTCAACGCCATTATATCCCAAACTAGACAGCTTTGCTGCTACTGTTATGTAGGCTGAGACAACGCCCTCTATCTCTCCATTAGTCATCACCCTAGGTACTGTCCAGCTATAGGCATCAGGTTGATTAGAGACGCCCATTGGTGAGGAGGTAGCACCCCACAACTGTTGCTTTCCTGGGTGCCATAGTTGGCCTACTAGTGCTGCGCCTTCCCGATTAACCTGGGAAGCAAGATCGGCAAAATCAGCATCATTGGCGTCATCAAAACCAGTTACAATAGCTGGCTGAGCAATGGCATTTGGATCAACTGCGATCACTTCTGAGATCAGCATGCCAACCCCGCCCTTAGCCCGCTCGATCAAAAAATTCTTGTAACCCTCAGTAATACGATTTTGTCGAGCTAAATTAGTGACCGTCGCCGGTAAAGCGATTCGGTTGCGAAGCCGAGAGCCTGCAATTTTTATTTCACTGAATAGATTAGGATATTGCTCCACTCTTTGTGACGTCTCTTGCATGCGTTTACCTGGGGGCACCATTCAAACTCTCAAGGTAACGTATTACGTTGTCGACAGGTTCCACATCACCAAACTTAGCATCTATGTCGAATAGGTTCCATTCAATGGCACCCGCTATGCGGTCTCCTATTGTCTCGCGCGGCAAAATTGGACGAAAGCCCTCAGCGATAGCGTCTTCGGCGGTATTTCGCACACACGCGCTTGCCGTGGTACCGGTGATGATAACCGTGTCCACATCAGCAGAACGAAGTAAGCCCGCAAGCATAGTGCCATGAAATGCGCTCGCCCGCTTTTTAACTATTACATGCTCGTCTGGTTGAACATTAAGACGACTATCAATCTGTACCGCCTCGCTTCCAACCTTGAGTGTTTCACAGGGAATTTTCCGACCCCACATTCCCATATCAGTATTAGGCCCCTCGGTGACAGCATAGGCTGTTGTGGTGAAGATAATTGGGATTTTTAGCTTTCGAGCTGGCTCTAGCACTCGGTTGGTGGCCTCTATTATCTCGTCGCAATTAGAACAAGTGAATGCGTGACCAGGACGTGTCCAGGCATTTGCAAGATCTATGTTCACAAGTGCTGGCCGGGTGCCATAGCCTATACGCCGCTGGAAGCCCCTGGTCTGATAAAGTGCAGAGTCCGCATCAAATATTGTTTTAAGCGCTTCCTGAAGTTTGACTTCGTTTCCCATGCTCTTGTCCTATCCGTCCTGAAGCGCCCCTGAGTTACGCAGATTGGCAATTTCATCCACTGAGTAACCAAGTTCATGCATTATCTCATCATTATGCTGCCCCACAGCTGGTGGTGGCCTTACAGGTGCCTTTTCTTGGCCGCGCATAAAGACTGGCGTGCCTATTGTCTTTGCGACAGGATTATTTACTCCTGCGTCAATCACCGCACCTGCATCTTCGAACGTACGATCTCTCGGGATATCAATAGTCTTGCGCACAATGCCAAAGGTTATGCCATGGTCACCTAAAATCTGACGCCACTCATCCCAGTCTTTCTCGCTAAACACATCGTCTAGTATTTTGGTAAGAGCGCGCGCGTTTTCTTTACGAAGCTCTTGGGTTTTGAAGCGGGGGTCTTCGAGAAGATCCGGCCTATTGATGGCCTTTATGAACCAGTCAATCTGACGTGCTTCATTCACTAGCGCCAAAATAAACCATCGACCGTCTTTGCACTGATAATGATTAGATAAAGCGTTGAACCAATCGTCTCGATGCGGCCTTACTGGGATTTCAGCACCACTTAGGGCAGCTTGCAGATAAAAAGAGTTCCACCAAGCTCCATTCGCAACCAAAGAACTCGAGACGTAAGAACCTTCTCCTGTCTTTTCCCTTTTATACAGCGCCATAGCAATGCCTGCGAAAAGAGCGGTTCCCGTTGGGTGATCACCCATTCCCGGCGCAGAGCGAGCAGGAGCCTCATCAGGCGATGATTTAATCATGTCCATCAAGCCAGATCTTGCCCACAGTGCTGTGGAGTCAAAACCAGTCTTATTAGCCTCTTCTCCTTCTTCGCCGTAAGCCGTAAGGGAGGCATAGATCAGATTTGGGTTCGAGACCTTCAGGTCTTCATAACGAAGCTTGAGTTTCTCCCGAACTGGAAAGGGGAAGTTGGTAATGAAAACATCCGCTTCCGCAACTAACTTTAAGAGTATCTCTCTCGCTTTATCCTGTTTAAGGTCGAGGCAGATACCCCGCTTAGAACGGTTATCAGCGAACCAAGCATAGTCAAAATCAGCGACTGGCATTCCCGGCCCACGATACAAAGAGCGGTAGGGGTCACCGCCAGGGGCCTCTATCTTTACGACTTCGGCGCCAAAGTCTGCCATAAATGTGGCAGCAACCGGTGCCGCTATAAAGCTGGCACAGTCAATGACTTTTAGGCCCTCGAAAATTCGGCCGGACATACAACAATTCCTCAGCGATCAATAACAGTTTATAACTTTCTTCGAGCCTGAGCCCTTCCGCAAGCCCAATACCATCGATATACCAACGCGCGTGATGAAATATCTCGATAGCCAACAAACTCTTCGCATCGGCACGCGTGGCTCGCCGTTAGCACTTTGGCAGGCCCATCACGTGGCGGATAAACTTCGTGCCGCCTGCCCAGAACTATCCAAACCGAATGCAATTGAGATTATCAAAATCGTAACTACTGGCGACAAAATCCAAAATCGCCCTCTTGCAGAGATTGGTGGTAAGGGGCTGTTTGCAAAAGAAATTGAAGAAGCTCTTGCGGCAAAGGAAATTGACATAGCGGTCCACTCGATGAAGGACGTGGAAACTATACTTCCAAATGGCTTTGTAATAGCAGCTATTCTGGAGCGGGCAGACCCAAGAGATGCCCTGATATCCGCTTCTGGACAGAGCCTAAAAGATCTACCTGTAGGATCTTGCGTCGGCACATCATCGCTTCGCCGAAAGGCACAGCTGCTTGCGGCACGGCCAGACCTCAAAGTTGTCCCCTTTCGAGGAAATGTTGAAACCCGCCTGAACAAACTCACTAAAGGGGAAGCAGACGCGACACTGCTCGCCAAGGCTGGGCTCGACAGGTTAGACAAATCTGAGGTCATAACGGAAGTGTTAGATCCAGCTATTATGTTGCCTGCCGCAGCCCAGGGGGCTATCGGCGTGGAAGTGCGGGAGGATGAAGAAGTCATCATCCAGACTTTATCAAAAATTGCCTGTTCAAATACGACCATTGTCGTAGAAACAGAAAGAGCGCTTTTAGCTGAACTTGACGGGTCCTGCCGAACACCAATTGCAGCCCTGGCAGAATTAAATAAACAAGGTGACCTTCGGCTCTCAGCAATGCTTGCCCGAGAAGATGGATTAAGGAGTTGGCGGATCGAACGATTAGGCTCTGCTAATGATGGTCCCGCACTTGGCCGTGATGCTGGTGCTGAACTACGCGCCAACGGCGACTCCGACTTGTTCGTATCGTGACTGAACGCCCTGTCATTTTGATTACAAGGCCAGAGCCCGGTGCCAGTGACTTTGCTAAACAGGCTGCCATAGCCGGGTTCGATCCACTAGTTGAACCCATCTCTACCTTAGAGTTTTTGCCAGTTGAGCTTGGTGACGTTGATAATTTTCAAGCGCTGCTTCTGACCAGTGCAAATGGTGTTAGAGCCCTTTCCGTGCGAACAGAAAATCGCTCTATACCCATATTTACAGTTGGCTCAGCCACCGCCAGAGCAGCCAAAGCTGCTGGATTTTCTTACGTTGAGAGCGCTGATGGGACCGGAGCAGATCTCTCCCAAATGGTAGCAAGACGACTGTGCCCAAGTTCAGGAAGCCTACTTCATGTATCTGGCACTGAAGTGGGTTTTGACCCAGCAACCTCCCTGCAATCGGAGGGTTTTTCTGTCAAACGGGCAACTCTGTACCGTGTGCGGCCGGCTAATACCTTGAGATCTTCCTTCAAGACAGCACTTCAATCTCACAGCATTGCATATGCCACTTTCTTTTCACCGCAAAGTAGCAAGACATTTGTTAAGCTGCTTGTTAAAGCATCGCTAATAGGGGCAGTTACCAGGATAGTAGCTGTTGCTATAAGCGAAAATGCGGCTGAACCGTTAGAGGCATTGTCATGGCGAGAAACGCTGATTGCAGAAAATCCGACATCGGCGTCGGTGCTAATGGCAGCGGTATCACATGCGCTTAATCCTAGATCAGAGGATGGAGGCGACAAGATAAGATGACCGATACTACGAATGCGACCAACCATGTGTCCTCGGCGCCAATCGAGGCGGATTTTCAGGATATCCCACGCAGGCGAAGTTCGGAACAATCCATAAAAGCCGAAATTGAAAACAATCCTTCCTCCAACTTTGATCATGAAGAAGGATACAAAGAGACCCGAATACTGAAAGAATCATCCAGGCGAAGCAAGCCGCGCCCTATCACATCTCTCTGGCTACTACTTTTAACTTTAGGTCTCAGCTGTCTTCTTTACATAATCATAATTGATCCAATGAAGCACATCCCGACCAAATTGTTTCATTCTTTCCTCAGCAATTAATTTATCTTTCATGTCTCTATTTGAGAGTCTTTCAAATAAAATTTCTTTACTTGGGGGTAATATAAAAAAAGTAATTAATTTATAATCTAATTTTTTATTTTTGATTTGATCTGCACCCTGCCAATCAATATCAAAGAGAACATTCTTACCTCTATTAAGTTTGTCAATTACTGGTGTTCTTGTAGTCCCATAAAAATTATTAAAAACTTTTGCATACTCAAGAAATTCTTGATTTTTAATTAATCTACTAAACTCATCTTCATTTACGAA
>JAURGE010000002.1 GCA_030833925.1 Alphaproteobacteria bacterium | reverse complement strand
GCCCTCATATACTTCGCTGAACAAAGTCCCGCCGCACCTGCGCCGATCACGGCTATTCGTTTTTTGGGCATACGATCTGTTCCTGCTGCTCATCCACAATAGAGCCTGAGTGACATAATTTTGAAAGATAGTAGGGCTTGGCGTTGCTGCAATACCAGCGGTAACGTTCTGTAAATATTGTTGCGAGGAAAGACACACATGCGCGAAGACGTGGCGGACGTTTTGATAATTGGGGCAGGCGCGTCAGGTGCCGTCATGGCGTGGAGTTTGGCCGAGACAAAGATGCGGATTGTTTGCTTGGAACAAGGCCCCTTGATGAACCCACTAACTTACCCCAGTACCGCAAGGGATTGGGAAGCTAGAACCCAGGGCGATTTCGCAACAAACCCAAATATTCGACGGTTGCCCCAAGATTATCCCGTAAATGAGGAAAATACGCCCATAAAAGTGGCTAATTTTAATGGTGTAGGAGGAGGCACTATCCTTTACGCGGGTCATTTTCCGCGCTTTCACCCGTCGGATTTCCGCGTGAAATCTTTGGATGGTGTAGCTGACGATTGGCCAATCGACTACGCAACAATAGCCCCATACTACGCAGAAAACGAACGGATGACCGGGGTAGCAGGTATGAATGGTGACCCTGCTTACCCAAGTGACAATGCGGAGCGCACACCGGCATTACCCTTAGGCCTTGCTGGCGATACTCTGGCTAAGGGCTTTAACTCCCTTGGATGGCATTGGTGGCCTTCGGATACCGCAATCATAACAGAAGAGCGTGACGGTCGTGCTCCATGCATAAATTTAGGCGCTTGCGGGGCTGGTTGTGCTCAAGGGGCAAAAGGAAGTTCGGATGTTACCTATTGGCCACACGCGCTTCGTGCTGGAGTTGAACTAAGGACCCGCTGCAGGGTCCGTGAGATCACTGTTGGTAATGATGGAATGGCAACAGGCGCAATCTATTATGATGGCGATGGTAACGAGCAGGAAATTAAAGCCCACGTAGTTGTGATGGCCTGTAATGGGATAGGTACTCCTCGCCTTCTTCTGAATTCGACCTCTCAGCTTTTTCCAAACGGTCTTGCAAATACTAGTGATCAGGTGGGGCGCAATCTTATGTTCCATCCCTATTCCTGGGCCTGTGGAGTATTTGAAGAGGAACAGGATGGGTTTGCAGGCCCTCATAAGCTAATTCGTAGTCAAGAATTTTACGAAACTGATGAAAACAGAGGTTACGTTCGTGGTTATACTCTTGAGATCCAGCGTGGAATGCCACCGGTGAGAACAGCACAGACGGCACTGCGTTTGGGTATGGTGCCGTGGGGTGAAGGACATCACGACGCTTATCGTAAACTCTTCAAACGGACGACTGGGATGGTTGCTGTTTGCGAAGATCTTCCAGAAGCCCACAATCGTGTCACCCTTGATCCCAATATGACGGATAGCAATGGTATCCCAGCGCCTAAGATTGACTACACGTTGAGTGAGAATAGCCGGAAGATGCTGGATCATGGTGTTGCTCGTTCAACGGATATTCTGAAGGCCGCTGGGGCCTATGAGGTTTATTCTGAGGCACCAATTCCATATGGCGGTTGGCATTTGATGGGAACAGCTCGGATGGGAAAGGATCCTAAAACATCAGTCGTCAACGAGTGGGGACGGTCCCACGATGTGAAGAATTTGTTCATTGTGGATGGCAGTATTTTCGTAACGAGTGCCGGCGTGAATCCAACTAATACCATTCAGGCACTGGCACTCTACGTGGCGGATCAAATGAAGAGCCGTCTTGCTAACCTTTTCGATTGAGAGTGAAAGATGCCTGATTCATTTCTGACTTCTAGCGAGCGCGAAACGCTAACTATACTTGCTGACGCTGTTATTCCCGAAAGCGTTAAATTTGGCGTTCCTGGAGCTGGTGACCCTCTGATCGTCGAAGAGATAGAAAGTGATGCCGCCAAGCAGATGCCTGACATTTCAAAATCGCTGAATGAACTTGAAATACTGGCAGAGCAGTTTGGTGGAGATGTCTTTTCGAACCTAGATTCTACTAAACGTTGTATCGTTGTAGAGGAATTTCGCTCTGCCCACCCCGCCGCAGCTGCAAAAATTGGAAACCTAGTTGTGCAGTGCTACTACCGTGACGATCGTGTCATGAGATCATTAGGAATGGAGTTACGAGCCCCACATCCAAAGGGATATGAGGTTCCTGATGGGGATTGGTCTTTATTAGAACCCGTGCGTCGTCGGGAAAGTTTTTATCGTCGGACTGACTAGCTCTGTGAAAGCTCTCGAACTACCATTCTTGCTTTAGAACTAACAAGGATGTTTAGGCATGGCGTGGCGGATCGGAGTTGATATCGGTGGTACCTTCACTGATGTAGCTCTGGTGGACGATACGTCCGGAAAAATAGGTGTCGCCAAGGCACCAACTACACCAAAAGATTTTGCTCAAGGTGTTCTCAGTGCCCTTGCTCAAGCGATGGATCGCTATTTTATAAAATCAGCGGATGTTGGGTTGCTAAGCCATGCAACCACTGTGGTGACTAATGCAATCCTTGAAGAAAAAGGCGCGCGTGCCGCTGTAATTATGACACGGGGCTTCCGTGACGTTTTAGAGCTTCGTCGATCTGCTCGTCCTGACCTTTATGATCTTTTCCAAGATGCCCCAGCAAACTTAATACCGCGCCGACGACGGTTTGAGATTACGGAACGCATTGGTTTTGATGGTGCCGTCATTACTCCATTAGCTGAGGAGGAAATAGACGAGCTCATAGAATCACTTAGGGCTGATCGCGTTGAGGCAGTCGCGGTGTCACTTCTTTTTAGTTTTGTGAACCCTAAGCATGAACGCGCTCTTGGAAAGCGACTTAGCTCAGCGCTCGATGTCCCAGTGTATCTGTCCAGTGAAGTGCTTCCTGAAATAAGAGAGTTTGAGCGTACCTCTACGACAGCTATTTGTGCATATGTTGGGCCAATTTTAGCTTCGTATCTTGAACGCTTGGAAAGAGCTACAAAGGGACTTGGATTGCCCCGGATGTATGTAATGGGCTCCAACGGTGGGGTTTTTGAAGCTTCAGAAGGCGTGGCTATGCCCGCCATGGCGGTTGAAAGCGGACCAGCTGCAGGAGTAGTAGCTGCGGCACTTGCTGCTCGCCAGGCTGAGCGTCCCAACCTGTTAACTTTTGATATGGGGGGTACAACAGCGAAGGCCAGCCTTATCCGGAATGGTCTTTACGAAACAACTCCTGAATATGAGGTTGCAGGAGGGGCTAGTGCCAACCGTTGGATGAACGGGGCTGGACATCCTATTCGAGTGCCAGTGATCGATCTTGCTGAGGTCTCGGCGGGTGGTGGATCAATCGCATGGGTTGACCCAGCTGGTGGTATCCGCGTTGGACCTAAAAGTGCTGGAGCCGAGCCTGGGCCAGTTTGCTATGGCCGAGGGGGGACAGAACCAACTGTAACTGATTGTAATTTAATCCTTGGCAATCTGGATGCAGATTCTCTCCTTGGAGGTGAAATGCATATCAATTTTGATGCCGCTTCAGCTGCTATTTCTGAAAAACTAGCAATGCCGCTTGGATTGACTGTTGAAGCTGCAGCTGCAGCTGTAATTGATGTGGTTAATCATTCTATGGCGGAGGCGTTGAAGATAGTCTCCGTCGAGAGAGGACATGATCCTAGAGATTTTACGCTAGCTGCATTTGGAGGGGCTGGGCCGCTGCATGCTGCTGCGTTAGCCGAAGAGTTGGGAATGGTAGAGGTAATATGTCCGCCCATTCCAGGAGCGTTTTCGGCTTTGGGCTTGGTCGGGTCTGACCTTAAGCGAGATTACGTGCGCACCGTATATGTTAGGTCTGATTTAGCGGACCCAGATTCAATTGAACAGGCATACAAAGAAATGGAAGCAGAGGGTGCTGCGATGTTAGATCGAGCGGGAATGCCTTTAGATCGTCGTCGGTTTGAGCGCTCTTTAGATGCTCGTTATATCCGCCAATCCTATGAACTGAATGTGCCTTCGCCTTCTCGGCGCTTCGATCCTGGAGCATTGGCGCAGGTCTCAGAGGCCTTTCACAACCGCCATAAACAGACCTATGGCCACGATAACCGTTCAGAGCCTGTGCAAATAGTCAGTCTCCGTCTCGCTGCAATTGGCGAAATTCCGCCACTGGCTGTCCGCCAGACCCCATTGGCTTCGGGAAACCCTCTTAAGGGCCAGCGGTTAATGCGGGGTGTAGAAGGCCTAGTTCTGGACCGTCAGAAAATGCCAGCTGGTTATTTGGTAAACGGCCCAGCCGTGATTGAGAGTCTAGAGAGTACTATCTGTGTTCCGATTGGCTGGCAGGCGGAAATGGATGGCGACGGGTTTGTTAAGTTGATGCGATTGGAGACTGGCCAATGAACACGCCAATCCAAGATCCTGCAACCTTCGAAATAGTGAAGAATAGTCTCTACAAGATAGCCGAGGAAATGCGGGTGGTTCTTGCAAAAACCGCGTATTCTCCAATTCTTAAGTCAGCTGGAGATTACTCTTGTGGAGTTTTTGACTGTGCCGGGGACATGGTGGCGCAGGGGCCAGATTTACCTATTCACCTTGGCTCGATGCCTGATGCCGTTCGAGCAGTTGTCAAAGCGTTCGATCAAGACGTTCATGAAGGCGACGTTTTTATACACAATGATCCTTATTTTGGTGGGAGCCATTTGCCGGACGTTAATGTCATTCGACCTGCGTTCCATAAAGGCGTTCATTTGGGATTTGCATGCCTGCGAGCGCATTGGCCCGATATTGGCTCAGCCACACCAGGTAGTTATGGGGCAGTCACAGAAATTTATGGGGAAGGGCTGCGCCTCCCGCCAGTGAGGCTCTATTCAAAGGGTGAACTAAATAAAGCCCTTGAAGATGTAATCCTAGCTAATGTCAGGACACCTGACGAACGAAAGGGAGATCTCGGTTCCCAGCTGGCGGCGACCCTGCGAGCATGCGACAGGCTTGCGGCCTTGGCTGAAAGGTATGGAGCTCGGAGGCTTACAGCTTATATGGCGGAAGTAATGGACTACTCCGACCGGCTGATGCGAGCAGCATTATCAGACCTTCCAGACGGTGAGGGGTATTTTGAGGACTTCTGCGATGGCGACGGCATCGCTGACGGTCCTGACGGTGAAGATGCGCCATTTTGGGTTCGAATGAAGGTTACTAAGGCTGGTGATTCAATAATAGTAGATTTTGATGGGACTGACCCGCAGGTCCCTGGGCCGATGAATGCGGCTTTATCTGTGTCATCATCTGGCGTTTTTTGTGGGCTTAAGACGGCAATAGACCCTAATAGCCTGATCCCACCGAATTCTGGATGTTGGCGTGCAATACAAGTGAAAGCCCCAAAGGGATCGGTTGTGAATTGTGAATTTCCAGCCCCGGTTGTTTATTCAAACCATGAAATGTCCCATCGCACCGCCGATATGGTTATGGGTGCTTTATCTCAATTCATGCCAGATCAAGTGATGGCATGTAGCCAAGGAACTTCCGCAGTATTGACCCTAGGCGGTGTCGATCCGCGGACGGGTAATCGTTACGTCTCATACGAAACTATTAAAGGTGGGTTTGGTGCACGTCCAAATAAGGATGGCATCAACGTCATAGCTAGTGGAATATCCAATACAATGAATACCCCTGTTGAAGTGCTAGAAATGGCCTTCCCAGTTCGTGTTGAGCACTATGAAATTCAGCCTGACTCTGGAGGTGCTGGCCGATATCGTGGAGGAAATGGTGCACGCCGTCGCTGGAGAATGTTAGATGATGCGTCGGCCACTGGAGCACTCTGTATGGAGAGAATGACTTCACCGCCATTTGGTTTGATGGGTGGCCATCCCGGGATTTCCGCGACAGTGACCGTGACTTCACCAGGGGAGCAGCCTCGCCATCTGCCAAGCAAGGGAGCTTTCAACGTATCTCCAGGAGCGGTTATCGATATGATAACGCCGGGCTCCGGTGGATATGGTTTAGCCAGTGAACGCGATCATGCAGCTATAGGTAAGGATCTCCTGGATGGTTATGTGACGCCTTCAGCTGTACGGTCGTTCTATGGTGTTAATGACCCTGAAGAATTGCTCAATGTTGCTAAAGAGGAAGATCAATGACTTTCGACTTGCATCCTGAAGTGAAACCCTTGATTGAAGCGCGCGCTGCACTTCCTGCAGGAAAAAATCTTGAAGAAGATCGTGCAAACTGGTCCGCCTATGCGCGAGCTAACAATGTGGCGCCACCATCTTCAATAAGCGTGGAAGACCGGATAGTTGAGGGGCGAGGCGGCATAAGAATTCCCGTTCGGGTTTATTCGCCCCTAGGCGAAGAGCCAAAAGCTGGCATTGCCTATTTTCATGGGGGAGGCTTCGTAAAAGGAGACTGTGATACTAGTGATACAACGGGATGGGGCCTTGCGGCTGAAACTGGAGCTGTGGTTGTAAGCGTCGATTATCGCTTAGCACCTGAGAATAAGTATCCAGCAGCACTTGATGACTGTGTGGATGTTCTGGTGCATATGCATGATCAACCAGCTGATTACGGGATAGATCCGTTAAAGCTGGCTGTCGCTGGGGATAGTGCAGGCGGCAATTTAGCAGCAGCAACAGCACTTTGGGTGAGAGAGAATGGAGGGCCAACTCTTCGCGCTCAGGGACTGATTTATCCATGTCTCACTGACAGGTTAGAATTTAGCTCTTATAAACGAAACGCAACTGCTCCAGGTCTCACGACAAGCAGCATGCGAGGTTATTGGATTGCCTATCTTGGTGACATGGCGGGAACTTCAACCGACCCGATGGCCACGCCCTTGGTATCAGACGATTTGTCGGACCTACCGCCAGCTTTTATTCTCGTAGCGGAACATGACCCGCTGATTGATGATGGTATTGAGTATGCAGCTAAGTTGATGAGGGCGGGCGTTGAAACGTCCTTCTTCCAAGCAAACCGTATGATTCATGGCTTTGTAAGAGCGAGGGTAACTGGGCCTGACTCTGCTAGCGCTTTTGGTCGCCTAAGCAGATTTTTGAGAGAGAAACTTTCTTGAATTTAATTTACTCAGAAACCTCCAAATCATGTCAGAGCTACTCTTGAACAGACAAGTCCAAAATTTAAAAACAGTCAGTAATGCAAAGCACTGCTGATTTCTTCAAGAATAGAATTGGCTGCATCTCTTGGGTTTTGTGCTTGCAGTATAGGTCTTCCTACGACGAGCAGATTTGATCCATCGCTTATTGCACTTGCTGGCGTTGAAATTCGTTTCTGATCTTGAGCTTCACCACCTGCAGGCCGAATTCCGGGTGTCACGATAAAGGCCGATGGATTTAATAAATCTCGAAGCATTTTTGCTTCCTGCGCAGATGCTACTACACCATCCGCACCTGCATTTATTGCATTTTGCGCTCTTGAGCGAACTAAGGCGGCCGCTCCCTCGTGCCAGCCTTCCGCCTCAAGATCACTTTCATCCATCGAAGTAAGTACAGTAACAGCGACTATCTTAGTTGCTGAGTCACCCTTAGCTTTCGCAGCGGCGCGTACTACGGGGACAACCGCATGGACAGTAAGCAGATCGACGCCAAGACGAATGGCACCAGACACGGCGTTAGCGACAGTTTGATCAATGTCGTGAAATTTATAGTCTAAGAAAACCTTCTTTCCAGCTTCTTTCAAATCTTTGATTAGTGATTCGCCGCCCTGTACAGCCAAAGCCGAACCAACCTTATGCCATTGGATTGAATCTCCAACTAAGTCGGCCATTCGTCGGGCTTCATCTGCATCTGCAGTATCTAGTGCGAGACATAGGTGGTCTCTTGGGTCAGACATATGTGTCTCCGAAATCTAGGGTTGCACAAGCTTAGCGAGCCGGCGACCCTTTAGGTAATACCCGATTCCCTGCCGGAGCAAAGTGCAATGAGTCAGCCTTCCGATATTGAAATCGCCCGATCCGTTGTTCCAGCGCCAATCCAGTCGGTAGCAGAGAAGATAGGGGTACCTATTGATGCTGTATTACCCTTTGGTCGCGATAAGGCCAAAGTTAGTCTTGACTGGGCAGTGGAAAGGGCTGCAGCCCCTAAGGGAAAATTGATCCTAGTTACTGCAATGACTCCAACGCCCGCTGGTGAAGGTAAAACAACAACGACGGTTGGTTTGGGCGACGGGCTTCAGAGGATTGGCAAGGATGCGCTTATTTGTTTGCGGGAGCCGAGCCTTGGGCCTTGCTTTGGCCAAAAGGGTGGAGCGGCTGGCGGTGGATACGCTCAGGTTATCCCGATGGAGTCGATTAATCTTCATTTCACCGGTGATATGCATGCAATCTCGGCTGCTCATAATTTGCTTTCAGCTATGGTGGATAACCATATTTACTGGGGAAATGAGCTCGATTTAGACGCTCGCCGCATTGCTTGGCGTCGGGTTGTCGACATGAATGATAGAGCCCTCCGGCAGATAAATGTAAGCTTGGGCGGCGTGGCTAATGGTTTCCCAAGAGAGGCGGGTTACGACATCACCGTTGCATCAGAGGTGATGGCAATCATGTGTCTTTCGAAAGATTTGGAGGATATGAGGTCTCGATTTGCTCGGATCGTTATAGGTGAGAGTAGGTCTCGTAAGGGAATAACCGCAGCTGATATCAAAGCTGATGGTGCTATGACGGTTCTGATGAAGGAGGCATTGGCTCCTAATCTGGTTCAGACCTTAGAAGGGACTCCGGCACTCGTACATGGTGGTCCATTCGCAAATATAGCCCATGGTTGTAACAGCGTAGTTGCTACCAGAGCTGCTCTTGGACTTGCAGACTATGTGGTCACTGAAGCAGGGTTTGGCGCTGATTTGGGTGCAGAAAAATTTATGGATATCAAGTGCCGATCGTCTGGTCTGGCTCCCGACGCGGCTGTCTTAGTGGCAACAGCAAGAGCGTTAAAGTTTCATGGCGGTGTTGCTCGAGCGAACCTCAATGAAGAAAACGTGCCCGCAGTTGAGCGCGGGTTGGCAAATCTTGGGCGTCATTTAGAAAATATCCAGAAATATGGCGTGCCGACGGTTGTTGCGGTTAACAAATTCAGTGCCGATACAAAGGCTGAGTTGGAAGCAATTGAGCGTTTTTGTATTGATAGGGGCCAACCTTTCGCGTTGTGTACGCACTGGGCGGAAGGCGGCCAGGGTGCCGAATTGCTTGCGAAACTCGTTGCTGAGGCGGCGGATACTGGAAAAGTAAGCTTCAAGCCTCTCTACCCGAATGAAATGCCATTAGAAGAAAAAATTGAAACAGTAGCTCACGAAATTTATCGGGCCGATGGTGTCAATTTTTCTGCCTTGGCTTCGACAAAATTAAAAGCTCTTCAGGAGCAGGGTTTCGGTGATTTGCCCGTTTGTATGGCCAAGACACAATACAGTTTTTCAGCTGATCCAGAGTTGAAAGGGGCTCCTCAGGGTTATGAAATCCCAGTCCGTGAGGTTCGATTATCTGCAGGGGCAGGCTTTGTCGTCGCAATCTGCGGAGATATTATGACCATGCCAGGTCTGCCCAAAAGTCCGGCAGCTGAGGTAATAGGCCTAAACGAGCGCGGAGAGACAGTAGGTCTGTTCTAAAATTTTCGAATTAAGGGTTTGCTTGCACGGCCTTTTGGTAGGCGGCACGCGAGGTTAAGCGTTCCACATAGGCATTTACATGTGGTTTGTCGGTCATGTCTGCTTCAAGGCGTTTTGCCACTATGCATGCATGACCAGTCATAATGTCTGCGCCCGAAAAGTCGCCGGCTAAAAATTCTCGACCCTCTGCCAATTGTAACTCCACTGCATCAAGGGAGCGAGTGAGCAGTTTATTTGCCCGCTCGACGTTTACCTCATTTCGCCGTTCTGGCGGCAGAAAGAAAGTTTCCACCATGATAACATTCACCTGAGGCATCATCATGCCCTCGGAGTAGTGAAGCCATTGGAGGTATTGAGCAAAATTCGTTGAGTCTGAATCGGGGCGCATTCGGCCACCCCCATAACGGGTAAGAATATATTCAACTATCGCGCCCGATTCATGGATTACTGTGTCAGCGTCTTCAAGGGCAGGGACACGGCCCATTGGATGAACTTTTAGGTACTCGGGTGAGCGCATTCCCCGGTCACCTAGCTTATGAAATTGAATTTCGTAGGGCAGGGCTAATTCTTCTAAAAGCCAAACAATTCTTGTCGAACGTGAACCTGGGGCGTGGTGAAGCTTCATCAAATCACGCCTGAATAGCAGGTAGGCCAAGCTTTTTTGCAAGCTGACCGAGCTTTTCCCAGGTTGCTGTTTCGATTTCTACGCCTTGCGCAAGGCGCTCCTTCTTTCGGAGGTGCTCTACCTCACCCGGATAATAGACTTCGCTGAACCCAGATGCTGGTGGCGTTGATTTTAGATATGCACCGAAGTCAGCGACTTCTTGCTTAAAGGTGGCGAGATCGCGAAAAGCTTCAACTTTAAAACAGGCGATAAAACATCCATCGTTATGACGGCCAGTGGGTTCTACGCCGAAGCCTAGTCCTGTCAGTAGGGCTGACATAATTTCCACCATGGCCGATAGAGCGTATCCTTTAAATCCAACGTCTCCGCCGAGAGGTAGTAGAGCTCCACCGTTTCCAAGCACGCTAGGGTCAGTGGTGGGTTCACCGTCTGCGCCAATTAGCCATCCAGGAGGAACATGCTCGCCTCGAGCTTGAGCTAACTTAATTTTTCCAGCCGCCGCCGCTGCCGTGGAAAGGTCAAAGAACAGTGGACCCTCAAGATTAGATGGCACGGCAATAGATATCGGATTTGTTCCCAAACGTGCTTCCTTACCACCAAAGGGGGCAACCTGCTTTGGGGCTCGTCCAGAGTCCGCCGTCATCAGCCCTATCATGCCTGCTTCTGCTGCCATTAGTGGGTAGGCTGCAACGCGCCCGACATGGCCTTGCCGATAAATTGTCGTGGCGGCCACATTTTGTGTCTTCGCCTTTTCAATTGTCATCTGCATTGCACGTTCAGTTTGGACGTATCCAAAGCCCCAGTGAGCGTCCACTACTGTAGTTGTTGGACTTTCTTGAACGATATCGAATTTGGCACCAGGAACTATGTGTCCCTTTTCGATGCGGTCACAGTAGGTTGGTATTTGTATGATCCCGTGACTGTCGTGGCCCGCCAGGTTTGCTTCAACACAATGGCGGGCAACGGTCTCAGCCTCATCGCGAGGTGCCCCCGTCGCTTCAAGCAAGTCTGCTGCAATATCTCGAAGACGATCGGGACTGATCTTTGGCATTATCTCATACTTTCACTTTGGCTTTAGATTTTTTCGATTTCTGGGGCTCTGAGCCTGGGAAGCGAAAAGCAAGCTCTTTGCCACCTTTGGCCAAAACGACCTCTACGGCCCCACCTTCGGAGAGCTTACCGAACAAAAGCTCCTCGGCCAGGGGTTTCTTAACATATTCTTGTATTATGCGAGCCAGTGGGCGTGCTCCATATTCTGGGCTGTAACCCTTTTCCCCCAGCCAAGCGCGCGCTTTTGAGGAAATCTCAATTGATACGCCTCGTTCTGCAAGTTGTCCTTCTAACTCAGCAATAAATTTGTCGACAACGCGGTCGATAACTTCTGGAGGTAGCGCTTTGAATGAGATTATTGCGTCTAACCGATTTCGGAATTCAGGCGTAAAGAGCCTATTAATGGCCTCTTTATCGTCGCCTTCTCGTATGGAACGACCAAACCCGATTGCAGGTTTTGCTAAATCAGCGGCGCCTGCATTTGTAGTCATGATTAAAATAACGTTCCTAAAATCTACTTGTTTACCCGAGTGATCGGTTAGCTTGCCATGATCCATGATCTGAAGAAGGACGTTGTAAACGTCTGGATGTGCCTTTTCTATCTCATCAAGTAGGAGCACGACGTGTGGGTTCTTATCAACAGCGTCAGTTAAGAGACCGCCTTGATCAAATCCAACATATCCGGGAGGTGCCCCAATAAGCCGGGAGACTGAGTGTCGCTCTAAATATTCAGACATGTCGAAGCGCACTAATTCTACGCCAAGCGTTTTCGCTAGTTGTTTAGCTGCTTCTGTCTTGCCCACTCCAGTAGGCCCAGCAAACAGATAATTACCTATTGGTTTTTCAGGCTGCCTCAGGCCGGCACGCGCTAGTTTTACGGCGCTCGCTAAAGCCTCAATCGCAGGCCCTTGTCCGAATACAGCAGCCTTGAGGTCAGTTTCCAGGGTGCCGAGTGCCTGTTTATCGTCTCGGCTTACTGATTTTGGAGGAATGCGCGCAATTTTTGCAACGATAGCTTCAATATCTTTTATTCCGATAGTCTTTTTGCGACGGCTAGCTGGCAGAAGCATTTGTGCTGCTCCTACCTCATCTATAACGTCGATCGCCTTATCGGGCAGTTTGCGGTCGTTTATGTAACGGGCAGAAAGTTCTACAGCCGTTCTTATGGCATCTCGTGTGAAGCGGACATGATGGTGCTCTTCGTAGACTGGCTTTAGACCCATCATAATTTTTATTGCGTCGTCGACTGAAGGTTCATTAACGTCAATCTTCTGGAAACGTCTGACGAGTGCGCGGTCCTTTTCAAAATATGAGCGATATTCTTTGTAGGTAGTCGAGCCAATGCAACGCAGCGATCCTGAAGCGAGTGCTGGCTTAAGCAGATTAGAGGCGTCCATCGAGCCTCCAGAAGTAGCACCCGCTCCTATCACTGTGTGGATTTCATCAATGAATAATATCGACCCCGGCCTGTCCTCAAGTTCTTTTAGAACTGCTTTGATGCGCTCTTCAAAATCACCGCGATAGCGAGTGCCGGCTAACAGTGACCCCATATCAAGAGCGTAGATAACTGCATCTGACAAGACGCTTGGTGTGTCACCTTCGACTATGCGGCGAGCTAGGCCCTCTGCAATTGCCGTTTTTCCTACACCAGGGTCGCCAACTAAAAGCGGATTATTTTTTGTGCGGCGACAAAGAATTTGGATCAAACGTTCCAACTCTGGTCCGCGACCTATTAAAGGATCAATGCTGCCGGCTTCGGCTTTTTCGTTTAGGTCAACACAATATGCTTCAAGTGCCTCGGCACCAGAGTTTTGCTCCTCGCGCTCCTCGCCTTGGCCCCCATTTTCCTGACCACGGCGCTCCCGTTCACCCTCGGGCCTGCGTCGCTCGCTTTTGCCAGGCGCCTTCGCCACGCCATGGGAAATGTACTGCACCGCATCAAGCCGCGTCATATCTTGTTGGTGAAGATAAAAAACAGCATGGCTTTCACGCTCTGAAAAAAGCGCAACCAACACGTTAGCACCAGTCACTTCTTCTCGACCGGATGATTGCACGTGTATTGCAGCCCGCTGAAGCACACGCTGGAAGCCAGCAGTTGGCTTAGGATCATTTTCTTCGTCATCCGCCGCGACAATGCCCCCAAATTCATTCTCGACGTACTTGAGGAGATTGGCTCTGAGCGTTTCAATATCCACTGCGCAAGCTTTAAGAACCGCTACTGCATCTTTGTCATCCATAAGAGCAATTAGCAGGTGTTCTAAAGTTGCATACTCATGCCGATGGTCTCGTGCAGAACCTATGGCACGGTGCAAAGTGTCTTCTAAGTTACGGGACAGCATTTCTTCAGGTCCCTCCGAGGCTTCGGGCGTTATTCTTTTTCTAGCGTAAGCTGGAGTGGGTGCTCATGTCGACGGGCAAATTCCACAACCTCTGTAACCTTCGTCTCGGCAACTTCGTAGGTATAAACCCCACAAATCCCGATTCCCCGCCTATGGACGTGCAACATCACTTGGGTTGCCTCTTCACGTGATTTTCGGAAAAAAGATTCCAGCACGTGCACAACGAATTCCATTGGTGTGTAATCGTCGTTAAGCATCAAGACTTTATACATGGACGGTTTTTTAGTCTTTGGCTTTGTTCGCAACGCCACCCCTGTTCCAGGGGTGTTATCGCCAGAATTATCGTCATCGTCGCTCATAGCGTTTTGAACGTCCTTTTATTGACCAAAACCTTTTTACACTGGCTAAGAATATGGCGGTGTTATGCGACAAGGAAAGGGTCAGTTTAACGGTTTGTTTCCAGAAAGCTCAGCGGCGAGAATACGAGCCTTACTTTCTAGGCTTTTTCTGTCAATTTTGTTTGTGCTAGCGAGTGGTAATGCATCAATAAAAAAAACCATTCTTGGATGCGCGTAAGCTGGACCATTCTCTAAAGCAAAACGACGCAAATCGTCCTCGCTGGCGGCGTTTTCCGAGGCAAGTACAACGAATGCAACAGGGGCTTCACCTTTAACTTTATGTGGAACCGACACTACGGCAGATTGAGCGACCGCTGGATGTTTTTCGAGTATTGCTTCCACCTCTGCTGGATACACATTCTCGCCTCCGCAATTAAACATGTCGTCCATGCGAGAAAGGAACCAGTAGAAACCATCACTATCGCGACGAAGGATATCGCCCGTTCTAAACCAACCATCGCCAGGCAATTTTGCCGCCGTAGCCTCTGGTAGATTGTGGTAGCCTAACATTACGCCTGGGTTGCGAACCCAGAGCTCGCCGGTCAGGGGACCTCCTGGATCAATTGGGTTTTGAGGGTCTTCAACGAGTTTTGTGTCCCCGCCAGAAAGAGGGTAGCCACAAGACCCAATTGGGCGAGGAATACTATCGGGATGATCTCCAAACATCCTTGGGCCACCCTCAGTGACACCATATTGGATGGTAATTTTAGGGTTGTTAAAAGTTTCCTGTACCTGCCGAATGAGTAGAGGGGCTGCGAGCGCCGAGCCCATTGAGACTTCTCGAACAGATGTTAAATCGGTGTCCTTAAGTGCTGATTTTTCTAGCATAAGCATCGAAATCATAGCGGGTACTCCCGAAATCGTTTCGGGTCGATAATCCTCAATTGCTTGAATGTAGGTTTTGGCGTCAAAACGCGGCATGAGCACAATGCGGGCTCCTTTGGCAAATGCCGTCTTTGTGACCATCAACGCATTTTTGTGGTACAATGGAGCTGCAACAAGAAATGTACTTTCAGGCGTTGCCCAATTTGCGGTGGTTGGCCCCCACATTTGACCGCTGTGGCTAAGCAATACGCCTTTCGGCTTGCCGGTAGAGCCAGAAGTGTATGGCTGAAGAGCAACTGTATCTGCAGCTGGCTTGAAGGGATCAAACCGACCGAAGTCAACAAAATCGTCAAACTCTTTACCAAAATGAACAACAGGTATGGTCTTTGGAGAGAGATGCGCGAACTCAGCTTCGGCAAAGATCAATTTGCACCCAGCATCTTCCAGAATGTAAGAAATCATATCTGGGCTTAATTTGATGTTTATTGGTGCTGGGACCAAACCACTTCGCATCGCACCGAAAAAAACGGCTAAATATTCGAGGCGATTTAGTGCTAATACCCCCACACGGTCGCCGGGTTTGAGGTTATGCTTTCTTAGGCCTCTGGCGACACCACTTGCCAGGTGATCCAACTCATCAAAGGTCAGTGTCCTTTCTTGGCCCTCAGCAAGATCTATAAGCGCTTTTCGATTTTGACCTAGGTGATCCGAAAAGATACAGCCTAAATTGAGGCTATCAGGCATTATTGAAGATCCTAATTTGGGTGGAGTTTGCTTTTTGCAGCCCGTTCCTGAGGAGGCACTAATCTTTCATTAAAGCAGGCTCTGAGTGGTTTTAGGTAATTGTAAAGTAATTCCATCATCGTCTGCTGTCAGGATGATCTGGCAACCTAGACGGCTCGTAGCGCACGCTCCTGGGACAAGATCAAGCAATGAGTCTTCCTCCTCGCTGGGTGGGTACAGGCGATCAAAATCTCGATCTTTTAAAATTACATGGCATGTAGAGCACGCCATTGCACCTTCACAGTCGCCGTCGATTCCGAGGTCAAGTCGCCAGGCCAAAGCCAAAATTGACTCGCCAATCCGTCCCTCTACTTCTTGAGGAGATTTGCCATCCTTTAGAAAAATCACTCTCGGCATTAACGCTATACCGCCCAGGTTTGATTTTTGGCAGATCTGGCTGCGGCGGCCAGTTCGCGAGCAGCTAATTCAACTTCAACTTCTGTTGTCATTCGCCCAAAACCAATCCTCAGTGCGCCCGCTGCCACTATGTCATCAACGCCAAGCGCCTGAAGTACATATGAAGGCTCAACCGATGCAGATGAACAGGCAGAACCTGTTGAGATAGCTACGTTGGTCGCGTTCTGCATCACTTGTAATGCTGAAGTATTATCAAATGATATGTTTAAATTTCCCGGCAATCGTGACGTCATTGAGCCATTAATTTTGTATTTTGCACCTGCGGCGTCTAAAGCATCGCAGAATTTTGTGCGAAGTTTTTGCAGTCGCTCAGCTTCCTCAGTCATATTTTCGAGAGCAATCTCAGCGGCTGCCCCAAAGCCTACGCAAAGAGCTGCAGGAATGGTCCCGGACCGCAATCCTCGTTCCTGGCCACCACCTTGAAACAGAGGAAGAATTCTCGCCCGCGGTCGTCGGCGAACATACAGTGCTCCAACCCCCTTTGGGCCGTACATCTTATGGGCAGAAATGCTTAGGAGGTCGGCGTTGAGTTGCGAAAGACTTAGTGGAATTTTCCCAACAGCTTGCGCAGCATCAACGTGCAGAAGTGCTCCGGCTGATCTTGTTAACTCGCCAGCCTTTTCAATTGGTTGAATCGTGCCAATCTCATTATTAGCCGCCATCAGCGAAACTACAGATGCGGGTGTTCGGAGGGCATGTTTCAGGGCGTCAAGGTCTGCGAAACCATCCGGTGTCACTGGGAGAACTTCCACAGTGAAGCCCTCCTCTTTCAAAGATCTCGCTGCTTCCAAAACGCACTTGTGTTCAAATGCAAAAACAATCACCCGTTTAACGCCATCTCCCATCTTTGCTCTAAAACGGGAGGCGCCAATTATTGCAATGTTATTCGACTCAGTAGCACCGGAAGTGAAAATAAGTTCCCTGGCTTCGGCGCCAATTAGATTTGCAATTTTTGACCGTGCGCTTTCCACGGCGGCCTCAGCCCTTTGGCCAAAGGAGTGTTGTGTAGAGTGAGGATTGCCAAAATCCTCCCGGAAAAAGGGAAGCATGGCATCAAGCGCTCTAGGGTCAATCGGTGTTGTTGCCTGATAGTCAAGATAGATTGAATTATTCATCCAGCCAGATCCGCTGCATGATTAGAATTTTTCTTAGTATACAACGATCTCCAGGCTTGAACGAACCCATCAATTTCCGGCAGGGTCGTTTCAGGCCCGAGGCTGATGCGGATGGTAGAGCTTATTTGTTCCTCTGGCAGGCCCATTGCCTTCAAAACGTGGCTAGAGGCTACTTTTCCAGAGGAGCAAGCAGCTCCAGCAGAGACGGCAAAGCCGGCAAGATCGAGAGCTATAACTTGTGTCTCTGCCTTTACACCTGACATAGCTATGGAAGTTGTGTTGGACAGCCGGGGCGATTTTTCTCCCGCAATCTGGCATGCGGGATCTATTTCGCGAATACCTAATTCCAGCCGATCGCGGAGGCTTCGGATGTGATCCTTTGAACATAATCGCGCTGACAGGTCGCTCAAAGCACCCCCGAAGCCGGCAATGCCTACAACGTTTTCTGTTCCACCTCGAATTCCACGCTCCTGACCTCCACCTGAGATCAGTGGAACCGGGGACAGCCCTTTTCTAAAGATTGCAGCTCCTACTCCCAAAGGCCCGCCAATCTTTGATGCTGAAAGAGCAATTGCGTCAGCACCTAATGCGTTCATGTCTATATCGATTTTTCCGAAGGCTTGAGCGCAATCTACCGCCAGCAATGCGCCAACGGAATGGGCCAGTTCTGCAGCTTCTGCAACAGGTTGAATAACACCTGTCTCATTGTTGGCTAACATCAGAGCAACCACTGAGTCGCTGGCGTCTTGTCCTAATAACTGCTTGAGTGCTTCGAGGTCTATTCGGCCGGCTACATCTACTGGCGCAACGGTGGCATTGGGTGCATTTTCGAATACGGCTGTGTGCTCTATCGCGGATGTAATCAAGCGGCTTCGTCCAGGAAGCCGTAATATCAAGGCGCAGGCTTCGGTGCCTGAGCTGGTGAAGGTTACATTTTCGCGCTCGGCCCCCACGGCGCTTGCTACTCTGTCACGCACATCTTCAACAAGTTGGTGGGCGTGCCGTCCAAGCTTATGTACCGAGGATGGATTGGCTTGACTCGCCATTGCAGCTTCCATGGCTTTAAGGGCCTTTTGCGATAGCGGAGCGGCTGCATTGTGGTCCAAGTAAACAGTCATGAGTTGTTGCGTCGTCACGTCCTTGCCGATTTTCTTGAAAATAACCTGGAAAAAGCGCATTTCTAGTGATTATAAGCGATGTCCCAACTTTTTCTGATGGGACCGCCACCCCGCAAAGAGAGTACATTATGGCTGAAGTCATTATAACTGGTCCCGAAGGACGCCTTGAAGGCAGATACCATCATGTCGAGTCAGCAACTGCTCCTCTTGCGGTAATACTGCACCCCCATCCGCAGTATGGTGGAAACATGAACAACCGTGTGGTGCAAGGGCTGGCACACATGTTTGCGAAGCGAGGTTTTGGAACGCTTCGTTTTAATTTTCGCGGAGTAGGTCGCTCGCAAGGTGAATATGGCCGTGGCGAGGGAGAGCTAATGGATGCTGCTGCCGCGCTTGATTGGCTACAAACTTTAAGGCCAGAGTCTAAAACCGTTTGGGTCGCGGGATTCTCGTTTGGCGCTTGGATCGGTATGCAGCTGTTAATGCGGCGGCCAGAAATGGGCGGGTTCATTTCAATCTCGCCACCCGCAAACATGTATGATTTTTCGTTCCTAGCGCCTTGTCCCTCATCTGGCCTCATTATTCATGGTGATGCTGATGAGATTGTGCCTCAAGAGGCGGTGCTGCGGTTGGTTGATAAACTTGCCCTGCAGAAGGGTATCATCGTTGATTACGAGAATATTGAGGGAGCAGGGCACGTTTTCGGCAAAAAGCTTGAAATGATGCTTGGGCGATGTGAAGCCTATCTGGATAGGAGAATTGAGGAGGATGGTATCTTCCAATCTCTTCCAGAGGAGGACTGAGGTACTGGTACCAGCAAGGCGGTAGGTGGTTAGGTAGGAAGTGCTATCTGACCCCCCGGCATTGGAACGGGTGCTCCTGTTGTTTTTGGGAAGCTGATAGGCAGCCCGAGTTCAGTTCGAACAGCAAGATATGCAAAAGCTTGAGCTTCTAGATCGTCACCGTTGATGCCTATGCTTTCGATGATATCAAGTGTGCTGTCTGCAAGCGCTTGTAGACGTTCCATAAGATATGCGTTTTTTCGGCCGCCGCCAGTTATAAGCCAAAGTTTTGGTGGCGACGGCAGAACCTTAGTAACGGAAATGATGCTTCGCGCCGTAATTTCTGTCAGTGTCGCCGCGCCGTCTTCTAGTGTTTGTCCTGAGGCTAATGACTGGGTGAAATCTAACCTGTCTAATGATTTAGGAGGTGGTCGTGTGAAGAAGGTCGAGGACATGACTTTTGTGACGCGATTTTCATCTACAAGGCCATTTCGGGCAATTTGACCGTTTTTATCGAAATCATGGCCTGTATTTGACAATACCCAATCATCAATGGGCCCGTTTCCAGGGCCAACATCACAAGCGATAATCGCGCCGTCATTGCCTATCCAAGTAATGTTGGAAACTCCACCAATATTGACTATTGCAAGCGGTCGGCTCGTCACTTTTGCTGCAAGCGCAGAGTGGTAAATAGGGGCCAAAGGGGCACCTTCGCCTCCAGACATAACGTCAGCTGACCTGAAGTCATACGCGACTTTGATTCCCAGCCTTCTAGCAAGCAATTCCCCGTCACCAATCTGCCAAGTTAGCTTTTCGGTAGGTCGATGCTTCACTGTGTGACCGTGAAATCCTACGATATCTATAGTTGCGCTTGGGCTTCTGGAACTCTGAAGAAGTAGTTTGACGGCTTCTGCATGCAACTCGGTCAATTCACCTTCAATGGTTTTTGGATCGATCTGACCATTGATGGCTTTTCGGAGACGAGATCGGAATTCCGACGAGTAAGGCATAAATGAAGATTGTATCGGTACCGTGTGCTGACGGCCGTCAGTCTCAATTAGGGCTACATCGATACCATCCATTGACGTACCACTCATCAAACCAATTGAGCGGAATGTTTTCACTTTCATACCCTCTTCTGGCATATGCCTGGACGCTGTGCTAAGCGCAGTGTTCTAGTTTCCTTTACCGCCCCTAGGGCTCTGAGCGATTATGAACGCACTTGCAAGCGATTTCATGCGTGCAATGACCTCGCGAGGGTTTTTGCACCAATGCACCGATCAAAGTGGTCTGGACCATCAGGCTGCTTCTGGCAAGCCATTAGCAGCTTATATTGGCTTTGATTGTACAGCAGATAGCCTACACGTGGGCAGTCTGGTTCAAATTATGATGCTGCGTTGGTTGCAGAAAACGGGGCACAAGCCCATTGTTTTGATGGGTGGTGGGACAACGAAGATAGGTGACCCTTCCGGGAAAGACGAAGCTCGCCAGCTAATTACCGAGGATCAAATCAAAGCCAATATGACTGGCATTCGCAAAGTGTTTGAAAAGTTTTTAACCTTCGGTGACGGACCAACCGATGCTGTTATGGTTGATAATGCGGAATGGCTTGATCAACTGAAATATATTCCTCTGTTGAGAGAAGTCGGGCGTCATTTTTCGGTTAACCGAATGCTAACAATGGACTCCGTAAAGCTCCGGTTGGAGAGGGAGCAGCCGCTCTCATTTTTAGAATTCAACTATATGGTTCTCCAGGCATATGACTTTGCTGAATTAGCTCGCCGCTATGGCTGCATCCTTCAAATGGGAGGTTCAGACCAATGGGGCAATATTGTCATGGGAGTTGATTTGGCCCGTCGTATGGATGGCAATGAAGTTTATGGAATGACAACACCGCTAATAACTACTGCAAGCGGTGCGAAGATGGGCAAAACGGCTTCTGGGGCAATCTGGCTGAATGAGGAACGTTTATCAGCCTATGATTACTGGCAGTTTTGGCGAAACACTGCCGATGATGATGTCGGACGGTTCCTTCGACTTTTCACTGATCTCCCTCTTGCAGAGATAGAGGAACTGGAGCGCTTTGAAGGCGTTGAGCTAAACGAAGTAAAGAAGCGCTTGGCTACTGAGGCAACGGCGATGGCTCACGGTATTGCTTCAGCCGAGGCTGCTGCAGAAATTGCCCGGCAGACATTTGAAGAAGGAAGTCTTCAGGCAGCTCTTCCTTCAGTTGAAGTGCCTAAAGAACTGCTCTCTCCAGGGATTCCTGCCTATGAGGGTTTGCGCCTTGCAGGACTTGTTGGTTCAAACGGGGAAGGGCGGCGTTTAATCAAAGGCGGTGGTGCCCGTTTAAATGACGTTTCTATTTCGGTTGAGGACCAATTGATCTCTTTAGCAGATCTTAGCTCGGCAGGTTCGATCAAGCTTTCCGCTGGAAAAAAGAGGCATGTTCTTTTGAGGCCAGTCGAATAGCCTCCCTTAATAACTCAAACCAGGAATGTAAGGCGCTGTCTTTGCATTGAAAACGTTTATGCAGACTTGTTCTTGATGCTAAAAAATTGCTGAACAACTGAATTAATTCCGTATTGTTTATGCGAAAAAAACTAAACTATATTCTTAATAAAAAAATACAAATTATTGTTTTTAATTACTTTATAGACAAATATTGTTGTTTTGGCTTTTCCACGCGGCTATACCATGTGCTCCCAGAGCGCCCACAATAAGTGTACCTCCTAGAATTGTTGTTTCAGAAGGTATCTCTCCAAGTACAGTCCAAGCCCAAATAGGCCCAAGCGCAGTCTCGAGGAGCATCAATAGTCCTACCTCGGCAGCGGGCAGCCTCCGAGGGCCAAGGGTGATAAGAATTAGAGAAACGGGTAGCAGGAAAAGTCCAACGAAAACCAGGTTCGGCCAATCCGCCGTTACTGGCATCAAAGTATCTGCCATAAAGATAGCGAAGAGGGCGGTTAGGCCTGCGCTCAAACCAAGCGCAGGTGTTAGATCTTGATCGCGTTTCAACCGGCCGATTACGAAAAAAAGTGCGACTGAGATTGCTGTTGCTAGTGCAGCCAAAGCACCCATCATTGTTTTGGCTTCAAAACTTGCTTCGAAAATAATTGCAATACCAAGAGCGATGGTTAGCGCAGCTAGCCAAGTGCGTATCGCTATTCTTTCGCCAACGAGACTTCCAAAAATGGCAGCAAAAATAGGGGCTGTAGCAATGATGGCTAAAGTGTCGGCGACTGTGGTGTGTTTTAAGGCAAATATGAAACCAAGATTGCTGATGGCCCAGCAGAGTGCGCCAGCGGGCAGTGCCCAACCAAGGCGTTTTACTTCCGATGTTAGATCATGCCGCCTAGTTAGAATTAGCCATGCCCAAACAGCTATGGACAAGAACAGGGCTCGCCAAAAAACAGCAGTCCAAAGATCGCTTTGGATAAGTTTGAATAGAGTTGCATCGGGAGAAAGGATTACGGCTCCGAGCGCGGTGAGGGCAAATCCTATCCAATATGATCTAGGTCGGGCTTTCATCAGGCAGGATGCATGAATATGTTTCCCAACCGATCTACTTCAGCGCTCAATCCTGGATCAACAAAAATTGTTGCATCTGGCTGTTCAAGTATAGCTGGTCCAGCAATGCGGGCGCCGACTGGTAGTTCAAGTCGGGAAAATATAGAGGCTTCGTGCCAACCACCATCCGCATAGACGCGACGCGTTCCGCGTTGGGCAAGTTCTAAGCTTCCACCGATTGGAGATAGGCGCTCCAATTCAAATGGGGGGCGGCGTCCAATTACTGCTACCCTTAAATTCATTACTCGAATTGGGGGGCCGGCTAAAAGTCGGCTGAATGCGGTTCGGTAAGCAGCTTCAAAGGCAATTTGAACTGCATCTGCATTGAAGTTAATTGATGAAAGTTGATCACCTGGAAGCCGCACGGGTATTGAGTGGGTCTGTCCTTGGTAGTGCATGTCTAGTTCAATTTCGACACAAGTTTCCTCTATAGGTACCCTTGAGTTTGCGAGTTTAGCGCTGCCTTCTTCCCAAAATCTGGAAGCGAGTTCCGATAACAGCCCCTCTCTTAGTTCGTTAAGTGGTGCGTTAATCGTTTGGACTCGGTCTAGACGCATGTCGGCAATATTTGCACCTAAAGCAGATAAAACGCCTGGGTAACGAGGTGAAAGAGCTCCCGCCAAGCCAACCTCGCGTATTAGTGCGCCAGCGTGAAGGGCTCCACCACCGCCAAAGGGCATCGCAACAAATTTGCTGGGATCATGCCCGCGCTCTATAGAAACAATTCGTATGGCTCCTGCCATAGCCGCGTTTGCTACTTTGATTATAGCCTCAGCAGCATCTACTTCTGAGAGGCCTAAAGGCTCGGCTATGGCTGTTCTTATTGCTTTCTCTGCCGACGTAATATCCAAACACCCGAGCTCACCGCCTATAGGGTTATCGGGGTTTATGCGACCAAGCAAAACATTTGCATCGGTTACAGTCGGCCGATTACCGCCTTTCCCATAACAGGCGGGACCAGGATCAGCACCAGCGCTCTCAGGACCTATCCTCAGCATGCCTCCTGCATCAATCCAAGCGATAGAGCCTCCACCGGCTCCAATAGTAGTTATCTCAACCATTGGCGCCCTTATGACCATGCCAAAATCGATAGAGGTTTCAGCCGCGAGAGCGGTCCGGCCATCAGCGATAAGGGAGACATCAAAACTCGTACCGCCCATGTCACAACCTATGACATTTGGATACCCCGCTGACAGTCCAACAGCTCGTGCCGCAACGACCCCAGCAGCGGGACCGGATAGGGCGGTGCGGACAGGAGAGCGGCTTGCTTCATCTGCAGTCATTAGGCCACCGTTTGACTGAACAATAAGAAGTGTTGCTCCATCTGGACCGAGTGTGCCTTGGAGGCGGCCTAGGTACCGACCCATAGCCGGCTGAAGATATGCATTTAATACGGCAGTTGATGTTCTCTCAAATTCACGGATCTCAGGAAGTATATCCGTTGCAGCAGTAATGTGAGCATTTGGCCAAACACGCATCACAGCTTCGCGGGCGGCTTGCTCATTTTTAACGTTTGCATAGGCGTTAACGAACGCGATAGCGATTGCCTCGCAACCGGCGGATGCAAGATCTCGAGCAGCTGTTTCTACTGCCTCAATATCTACAGGATGCTCAATTGTACCGTCTGATAAAACGCGTTCGGGAACTTCCTTGCGATCTTGGCGCTGGGCGACAGGTCGAAAAGTACCTCTTAGACCCCACGTACGAGGCCGATCGCGTCTTCGCATTTCGAGAACATCACGAAATCCTTCAGTCGCAATTAATCCAGTGCGCGCTCCTTTTCGTTCCAGTAGCGCATTGGTGCCAACAGTGGTGCCGTGGACGACCGCATCAATAGACTCAAGGTTCGCCACGGAGGTTAATCCGTTAAGGAATCCGATAGATTGATCAGATGGTGTTGAAGGTGTCTTTGCTGTTTTTACTTCGCCGGTTTTAGGATTGATGGCAAAGATGTCTGTAAATGTACCGCCAACGTCTACGCCGACAATCCAACTACTCATGAAAAGTCTCCATAGTCTTGTATAGCGGCATCAAAAGAGATGTAGCCGGCATTTAAGTCAGCAGAGATTGCTTGGCGGGACCGTTGTTTGGGATCCCCATAGCCTCCGCCGCCTGGTGTCTCGAGCCGGAGCCGCATTCCTCTTTTCAGCGGAATGCCAACGATTTTTGAAGCCATGGGAGGAATGTTTCGGTCTTCAGCACCTTCTACATCATAAAAAAAGCGGTTCGGAGCTGCAGCTTTGCCACCAAGAACACCTGGTGGAGATGTTCTTGCACGCTCTCCAAAAAGGAATGCGTGGGCGCTTTCTTCCAAGAGCTCAATTTCATAGATCGCTCCAAGCCCACCTCGATGTTTGCCTGGGCCGCCAGAATCAGGCCGCAGTGCCCATTGTCGGAACACAATTGGGTAAGCTGCTTCGAGAATTTCTAGCGGGGGGATAGTTGCTGTGGAGATTGGTGCGTTGCCGTGTTGGAGCCCATCTTCATCAAATGAACCTCCGTGGCCGCCTCCAAAGAATGAAAACATGACCCAGGGCGCGCCAGTCTTGGTTCTCCGCCCCGCAATAGAAAGAGCATTAATCGTGCCGTAGGCGCAGCCATTGGTTCGTTGAGGTGCGGCTTCGGCGATGGCTTGGAACACGAGATCAATTAAGCGCAGAATGGTTTCGGTGTAACCGCCCACAGGTTTTGGCGAAGTGGCGGCAAGGACAGAGCCTTCTGGAATAATTACTTCTATAGGAACCATGGCGCCTGCATTAGCCGGAATTTCATCAAAGACGTGCTTCATAGCAACATAGCAGGCAGCATGAGTTGTTGCTTTTGAGATATTGATGGGGCCGAGGCAGGAACTAGCTGAACCGCTGAAGTCGAGTTTCATGGTGTCGCCGTTTACGGTGATTTTTAAACACAATTTCAATGCTTCATCGACCACGCCGTCATTGTCCATGTAGTCGATAGCAGCAAAGACACCATCTGGAAGTCGTGCAATTTCACGCCGCATCAGCATCTCTGCTCTGTCTTTCAGGGCCATCATTGCACCGTCAATAATATCGTCGCCATATTCGTCGAGGATTGCGTGAAGGCGCTGGGCCCCGAGATTTAGAGCATTAATTTGGGCGTTGAGGTCACCATAGAGGCTCAATGGTAGACGGGAATTAGCTTCAAGCATTGCTTGAATATCTCGTTGGTATTCCCCTTTGCGGAAGAGTTTAACTGGTGGGCAAACGAACCCTTCTTGAAACGCTTCTGTCGCCGCTGGGTTATAATTTCCTGGAACTGCTCCACCCACGTCGTGCCAGTGTCCTACTGATGCAATCCAGCAGAAGACCTTATTGTTGCGGTAAATTGGCTGCACCAAACGAAAGTCGGAAAGGTGAGTGCCTCCATCCCACGGATCGTTGAAAATATATACATCGCCATCCGCCAGATCATTATCGCTAGCTGCCTTTTCGATAACGGTTTTTACTGCGAAGGCCATAGCGCCTACGAATATAGGCAAACCAGACTTGCCTTGGGCTAGGGTTTCGCCGGTACTGCGGTGGTAGATTCCATGAGATGCATCATGCGCTTCGGCAATAATTGGATTGAATGCGCTTCGGAAAAGCGTTGCATCCATTTCATCGACTATTTGCTCTAACCGGCCGTTCAGAACTGCCAGGGTAACAGGGTCAAGGGTTGTCATTTGGCAAAGTCTCGGTTTGAGGTCTGATAACTCGGCTTTTGTGGTGTCATTTGCCTTCAAGGAGGCTGTCAGCAACTAAAGTTTTTTTTAATCAAAGACCGATGGCAGTTTTCTTAAAGATAAGTCAATACAATGAATACAGCGGTGTTGTCGCCAAATTAAGTCTCACGTCTGCGCTCACTGTGATATTTTTCATATCTGAGGGCAAACTGGATTTAACGAAAGTGATTTGACGGCAAATCAAGGTTACATGTCAGTGTCTTCGATGAATAACCACCCCACTAAAGGTCTGGATTAGGTTCGGACAGGTCGGCGACAGCCTGACATATTTGGCGCAGGTCACTTTCTCTGGAAAGGCGATGGTCACCATCTTTTATTAGTTGAACACGCGCCTCGTTTGTTTCGATCTGAGCTAAAATTTTAAGAGACAGTTCCCAGGGGACCGCTTCGTCTAGCATGCCATGGAGGAGACGTAGCCGGCCCTTAAAGGTCATTTTCTTATCGAGAACTGTTCTGCGATTTCCATCATCTAAGAGAGCTTTTGTAAACACGTAGGGTTCAGGATCATACTGACTTGGCCGATAAATTCGACCATCACGATTGAGGAGCGCTTTGTCATCGGCTGAGAGACCGTCATAGAATCCACGGGTGAAATCAGGTGCAGCCGCAATGCCTACTAGGCCAGAGACGCGGTTTGGTAATGCAAGGGCAGTGAGCAGCATTAGCCAACCACCCATGCTGGACCCAACAATTATTTGGGGACCTTCGGTTAATCTCTCTATTACGAGTTGGGCATCCGAGGCCCAGTCGCTCAAAATCGTATCCTCGAATTTGTTTGAAGATTTTCCATGTCCGCGGCAATCAAAGCGGACATAAGCCTGACCTCGTTCGGCGCAGAATTCGTTAAGACGTTCGGCCTTGCCGCCGTCCATGTCTGAACGGAGGCCATGTATGAAGACAACGCCAGGAAGATCATTCCGCTTGCCGTGACTTTTCCGGTAGGCAATATACCCACCATCGGGTCGATTTATATGCTCTACTGATGTCAGCCCGGTCATGGTCATTATTTGGGCTCCAAAGAGGAAGTGGAAATGATGCATCAAGGCACCATGCCGATCCGCTTCGCATACTCTAGCGGCACTCTTGGACTGAACCAAGCGGAACGGTCAGAAATACGAAATTCGTTCTTTGCGCTTAAACGAGCTCCTGTCATCGTTCAGGCGATGCCGTTGATAGATGCTGGCGGTGCAGAGGCAACGGCATTATGGGCTGCTGAGGTGGCGGCTGTAGCAGGAGGTCGCTCTATAGTTGCATCTGGGTCTGGGCCAGCTGAAAGACTAAAGAGGTTTGGGGCTCAGCATTTGACGGTTTCCCTCGAGCGAAGTGGACCTTTAGCG
Source organism: Alphaproteobacteria bacterium (assembly GCA_030833925.1). Taxonomy (GTDB): domain Bacteria; phylum Pseudomonadota; class Alphaproteobacteria; order Bin95; family Bin95; genus VMCJ01. The sequence goes on along the minus strand of JAURGE010000002.1, from coordinate 101,850 downwards.
GTCAGCAGTAACATCTCCCGGTTGAAAAAATTAATCGAGGAAACAAAAGCAGATATATTACACGTCCGATCACGTGAAATTGCATGGGCGGCTCTGCAAGCTGCTCAAGACAGTCGGTGCATGGTCGTTACATCATGCGGTGATGATAATGTCTTCTCCAATGTAATTAGAGACGCCGGGTCACTAGCAGACGGGGACTGCATCGTGGCAGGCTCGAACCACGTAAAAAACCTAATTAAGAATGCTGATATAGAAAAAGGTCAGCGCGTTGCTGTCATCCCAGATGGTGCAGATCTGACACATTATTGTGCAGAATCTGTTTCTGCAGAGCGTCTCGCTCACATAGCGCGAATTTGGGGCAATTTAGAGGAACCATCCCCTATTATCCTAGCCCCTGGCGACATTGGTTCCCTGCGCGGGCAAACTGAGCTTGTGCGAGCGCTCGCAATAATCACTCAAAATGAGCCCAGATGTTCTGATGTTACACTCATTCTTGCCGGCTCTATTGGTAGAAGTGACCCATATGCCAGAGAATTAAGCCGTCTTGTTAGTAATTTTGGTCTTAAAAATCGGGTTTTTATTGCTGATCAATTGGAAGATCTGCCAGCCGCGATGTTAATGGCGGATCTAGTGGCTTCTGTTCCAAATCAACCTTTGGGGCAGGACACATTTGCTGCTATGGCGGCTGCTCTTGGAAAGCCTGTTGTAGGCTCATACCATGGTGCTACCGCGGAAACAGTTGAGGATAATGTGACGGGGCGTCTTTGCTCTCCAGTTAGGCCAGACTCAATAGCAGCTGCTTGTACTGATATTCTTACTCTCTCTGCTGCCGACAGAAATACCATGGCAAGGAATGCGAGATTGAGAGCAGAAAAACTTTTCTCTGCCCGCAAAAGTGCGCTAGCTCTTTCCCGTCTATACGCAGCGCTTCTTACCTCTTCAGAGAACAATCTATGATTAAAGATGAGTGGTTACGCGTTGACAGCTTAAGATCGCACGCTAGTTTGCGGCCGCTTATTGGTTGCAAAATAAAATGAGATCGACATGCCGAGCAATGCTGAGTCCGAAGCAATGATTGAGGTGATCCTCCCTGATGGCGCTAAGCGTCAGTTGGTGTCAGGCTCCACTGGGACTGCTCTCGCCACAAACATTTCAAAGAGTCTGGCTAAAAAGGCCATTGCAATTAAACAAAACGGCAAGCTTGTCGATCTTGCCCTTGAGTTAACGGACGGGGCAGCAGTTGAGATTATCACGATCGATTCGCCTGAAGCTTTAGAGCTCCTGCGTCATGATTGTGCGCACGTGCTTGCTGAAGCTGTGCAAGAACTTTTCCCAGGGACCCAAGTCACTATAGGTCCTGCAATTGAAAATGGTTTCTACTACGACTTCGCCCGAGAACAACCGTTCACCCCTTACGATCTCGAAATAATTCAAAAAAGGATGAAAGAGATTATCGACCGAAATGAAGCGTTCATTCGGGAAGAGTGGGACCGGCAGGAAGCAATTAAATTTTTTGAGAGTAAGGGTGAAGTTTATAAGGCAGAACTCATCCAGGACCTGCCTGAGAGCGAGACAATTTCTATATATCGGCAGGGAGAGTGGCTGGACCTTTGTAGAGGTCCTCACATGCCATCAACGGGCTGGGTGGGTGCGGCCTTCAAGCTCATGAGCGTTGCAGGTGCCTACTGGAGAGGTGACCATAGAAACGCGATGTTGCAGCGGATCTACGGCACTGTGTGGCGGTCTGAAAAAGAGTTAGCTGCGCATCTGACAATGTTGGAGGAGGCAGAAAAGCGGGACCATCGTCGGCTTGGGCGAGAAATGGATCTTTTTCATCTTCAGGAGGAAGCAGCGGGATCTATTTTCTGGCATGCCAAAGGTTGGACGCTTTACCGACAAATAGAGGCTTATATGCGCCATCGTTTGGAAGGTGCGGGCTATTTTGAAGTGAAGACCCCGCAGCTTGTTGATCGCGCTCTTTGGGAAGCTTCAGGCCATTGGGACAAATTCCGCGAAAACATGTTCACAGCTGAGACGGAAGATGAACGTATACTCGCGTTGAAGCCAATGAATTGCCCATGCCATGTCCAGATTTTCCGGCAGGGTCTAAAATCTTATCGCGAATTACCGATGCGAATGGCTGAGTTTGGTTCCTGCCATCGCAACGAGCCTTCAGGGTCCCTGCATGGGATTATGCGGGTAAGGGCTTTTACCCAAGATGATGCGCATATCTTTGCAACAGAAAATCAAATTACAAGTGAATGCAAAGAGTTTTGTGATCTTCTTTTATCAATATATGAAGATTTTGGCTTTACAGAAGTGCGGGTAAAATTTTCTGATAGACCAGATGTTCGTGCTGGAGAGGACTCGGTTTGGGATAAGGCAGAGACGGCTTTGATGGATGCTGTTAATGCCTCCGGTCTAGAATTTGAGTTGAACCCGGGCGAGGGTGCATTTTATGGACCAAAGTTAGAGTTTGTACTTCGTGATGCTATTGGTCGCGATTGGCAATGTGGCACTTTCCAAGTGGATTTTGTGCTTCCAGAACGATTAGGTGCAACTTATGTCGGAGAGGACAGCCAGCGACACACCCCAGTAATGCTCCATCGAGCCATACTCGGATCTTTTGAACGTTTCATTGGGATCCTAATTGAAAATTATGCAGGACGATTACCTATATGGTTGGCGCCAGTCCAAGTCACTGTCGCAACGATCGTATCTGATGCTGATCAGTACGCACGCGAGGTCTTTAATCAACTTAAGGCTGCAGGAATACGAGCGGAAATTGACCTTCGTAATGAGAAAATTAATTATAAGGTACGAGAGCATAGCCTTGCCAAGACACCGATTATGCTAGTTGTTGGCCGCAGGGAAGCCATTGAAGGTACAGTGGCAGTTAGGAAGCTAGGCGTCAAAGAGCAAGAAACTCTTGCACTTTCAGAAGCTATTAGTAGGCTTCAGATTGAAGCAAAGATGCCGATAGGCCTATAGCAATTTGTTTAGAGTAACTCTGTTGACGTGAATGCTCTCGAAAGCTATCAGAACGGCAGAGTTCTGGTATTTTAGAGAAAAATTTTATAAGGAGTTTGTTCCATAGCGCGTCCCCATATGCAAGCGCCGCCCCCCAAAGACGGCCCCCGTATCAATGACATGATCGACGTCCGCCAAGTCAGGCTCGTTGGTGCTGATGGTGAAATGGTCGGCGTGGTAAGTATTCACGCAGCTCTGGAAGCAGCCGACGAAGCAGGTTTAGACCTTGTAGAGGTATCGCCGAACGCAGATCCTCCTGTGTGCAAGCTTTTGGATTATGGTCGCTTTAAATACGAGGCTCAGAAAAAGAAAAATGAGGCCCGGAAAAAGCAAAAGGTAATCGAAGTTAAGGAAATTAAACTTCGACCTGGCATAGAAGATCACGATTACTTAATTAAGATGAAGGCAGCCCGGAAGTTTCTGGAAAATGGGGACAAGGTTAAAGTCACCATGCGGTTCCGCGGGCGTGAATTAGCTCATCAAGATATAGGTGCAAGAGTTTTAGATAAGGTCAGAGACGAGCTGGATGAGGCTGCTAAGGTTGAGCAGATGCCAAAAATGGAAGGCCGCCAGATGGTTATGGTGGTTTCGCCTCGCTAACTTTGGCTTAACTTTCCTTTTCCTAAAAATTCGTTTGGTTTGACGCCAAGTCTGTCTTCCAGACACGATGAAATCGGTGTGTCATGTAACTGGTGGCCAGAATTGGGGCCACCAGATTTACAAGTGGCACTGAAAACAAGAAAGTCAGTAGTATCCCGTCCCGTAAATTCTGACTCGAATGTTGTCTTCGAATTGCTTTAAGTTCTGATGGCAAAACCCGTCTTAAAGCTATCAATTCAAAATACTCTCTGCCCAATAAGTAACCGTTGACCAGAAAAAACGGTATGGGTGCAAGAACTGGAGCTATTAGCAGGAATAATAACCAAAAACCCAGCAACAACAGGTTCAAAGCTAATGCTACCGTCGCGAACCGAAAACTTGCTGTTATTATTTCTTTAAGGCGTTGTAGCCGACATGGTTGCAGGTGCGAATAATACTTTGTTTCTACCGCGTCGACGACATCGTCTAAGAAGAATGCCTGCAAAGAAACAGCGATAGCAGGAAACAGAGATATTCCAATTAGAACTGTAAAACTGTCGATCAAAAATCCTAATGCACCATTGAGAAACTTTAAATAGGACGAGCTGAAGTTCCAATTGTTCAATCCCAAGCTATCGACTAAATAGAAGCCAAAATAGATTAATGACCCCAGCATTATCGTTGCAGCTACAACACTAAGCACTAGTGGCCGGAGGACCCGTCTATCGCCTATCTGGCTTATTGCTCTTGCTAGGTCATTTAACATGATCTGGAAACTCTAAATTTGCATTTGTCAGGGAAGAAGAGGTGTAAGAGTTTGAGCTCTGCGTTCTCGCTTGGGTCGGAACCTGTTATCCTTCTTTATAGACAGAATTTAAAACCTGAAAGGATTTGCCCCCATGGATCATAAGGCCCTCGACGTTATCGCTATTGGTAATGCGATAGTAGATGTTGTCGTTGCGGTTGATGATGCATACCTGGCAGCTCAAGGGATACCCAAGGGCGGTATGACCTTGATTGATATGGAACAAGCTGAAGCCATTTACAAAAGTTTAGAAAAGACAAATGAAATTTCTGGTGGTTCAGCAGCCAACACCGCTGCTGGGATAGCGTCTCTTGGTGGCAAGGCATCTTTTATCGGGCGTGTACGTGACGACAAACTGGGACACAATTTTGCTGAAAGTATTCGAGCAATAGGAGTTCATTACGAAACCTCTCCCGCAAAAGAGGGAAAGGCCACCGCCCGCTGTTTCGTTTTTGTAACACCCGATGCGCAACGAACGATGATGACCTTTCTGGGTGCCTCGACAGAAATAGGCCCTGACGATGTTTCAACCTCAGCTCTAAAGCAAGCTGGCATTCTTTATATTGAAGGATACCTGTGGGACGCTGATGGGGCAAAGAAGGCAGTTTTGAAGGCTATTCATGCAATAAAAGAAGTGGGCGGTCGTGTGGCATTTTCCGCGTCTGATAGTTTTTGCATCAGTAGGCACCGTGCAGAGTTTCGTGACCTTTTAAGGAATGATGTCGATATTCTGTTTGCTAATGAGGATGAGATCACCTCTTTGTATGAAGTTGATGATTTTGAGGATGCAACTAAAGCCGTTGTCCGGGACGTTGGCATTGCTGCTTTAACCCGAAGTGAAAAGGGATCAGTGATTATCAGCCGCTCTGAACGACTTGTCTCCCCAGCACTACCAGTTGAGCATGTTATTGACACAACTGGTGCTGGTGATCTTTTCGCCGCCGGGTTTCTTTTTGGTCTTTCGAAAGGGCGCCGTCTTGCGGATTGTGCAAGGCTTGGAGGAGTTGCGGCGGCTGAGGTGATCTCTCATTTTGGCGCTCGCCCGGAAAAATCCCTTGCAGATTTTGTCCAACTTCACGGTTGTTAAGAGGAAGCGCTTCTGCACTGGGTCATGCGCGATCAGGGTCTTTCCATCCTCTGGTCTTTGCTTGCTAAGCATCGTTTTTGCGCATTACTTCAAACACATGCTCGGCCTGCATTCGCTGGCTTTGATGGGGGTAGGGCGTGATAATCTCCGGTGAAGTAAAAAATTTGATCCAGCTTTATTTTAGGCCAAAATTGCTTCTGGTCCTAACGCTCGGCTTTGCAAGCGGCTTGCCATTACTTCTAACTGGCTCAACGCTGACTATTCGCTTGCGAGAGGCTGGAATTGATCTTGCCGCGATAGGATTATTTTCGCTAGTTGGGATTCCATATTCACTAAAATTCATTTGGGCGCCTTTGCTCGACCGATTGCCGTTACCAATCCTGACCAGGGTTTTTGGTCGTCGGCGAGGATGGATGTTAGCCGTCCATTTTCTACTAATCATTGCGATTTCAGTAATGGGTTTGATTCCACCGACCGATACCTCGATCTGGTGGATTGCTTTTGTTGCGATTGCTGTCGCATCTCTTTCGGCGACTCAGGACATAGCAATTGATGCCTATCGGATAGAAATTCTGGATGAACAGGAATACGGAGCTGGTGCAGCAATGGCTGTGTATGGGTTTCGCGTTGGCATGTTAATGTCGACAGTTGGAACCCTCTATCTGGCTGAATATTTAGATTGGGGACTAGCGTATGTTTTAACAGCTTTGACGTTGTGCGTTGGCATCATCGCTATTCTTTTAGCTCCAAGCCCTAAGAATGAGCCAAAAGTCACAATTTCAGGCTCTCTCTCGTCAATATTCGGTGAGACTTACTGGGCGCCATTAGCCGAATTTAGCCGAAGGGATGGCTGGATAGTTTTATTGCTTTTTGTGCTTCTTTATAAGTTTGGTGACGCCCTATTGAGCCAGATGATGGGCGCTCTTTTCGTAGATCTCAATTATGATAAGTCGACTATTGCCAACATGGGTAAGCTTTTTGGCTTCTGGGCAATGATGGTGGGCATATTCGTTGGTGGTTTGTTGGTTGGTGCACTTGGTCTTGGTCGAACCTTATTAATTGCGGGTGTCCTCCAAGGTTTGTCTAACTTAGCTTTTTGGCGCCTAGCAGTCGTTGGGCAGCAACACTTAGCTGCCGGCGAGGGGGCAGATGCTAGTTTGCTGGGATGGGTCGTTGGCATTGAAGCGTTTGCGGGAGGACTTGGGCAGACGGCATTTATAGCTTTTCTCATGCGTCTCTGCGATCCGCGGCACACGGCAGCTCAGTTTGCGCTTCTAACCTCGATTATGGCCTTTTCACCAAAGGTTCTGGTTGCACCAGCTGGATATTTAGCTAGTGAGCTTGGTTGGGCTAATTTCTCGTTAGCAACGGCTGCGGCTGCAATTCCAGGTATTCTATTGCTGATTTGGCTTTTGATTTCATACCCTGACACCTGGCGTACTCGCGTGACTTCCATAAAGGAACCTGGTTTGGAAGTTTAATGTTCAGCAAGGATTCACGACATGGCAATCGATCCTGTACAGGAACGTCTCTACAACATACGTGCCGCGATTCCCGACCATATGAGCGTTTTTGCAAACTGGCGAATGTGGTCTGATGCCTATAGACAAGAACGTCCACAAGCAAAACTGGATTTAGCCTATGGCAAAAAATCCGGGGAAACGCTTGATTTCTTCCCTCCAGTTAGACAAAACCCGTCACCGTCGCCGCTGGTGGTCTTGATCCACGGCGGCTATTGGCAGGCGATGGACAAACGTGACAATAGCTTTGCGGCGCGCGCCCTTTGCGATGCTGGTTGTTCTGTAGCGGTGCTGAACTACACCTTGTGTCCGGCGATCACTCTTGAAGGTATAGTGGATGAAATTCAACGTGCCTCCCTCTGGCTTTGGCACAGAGCCGAAGACCTTTTGTTCGCGCGCGATCATATGTATGTCGCCGGTCATTCTGCAGGTGGCCATCTGGCAGCGATGATGGTCTGCACGCCATGGAAAGCGTTCAACGCTCAAGCGCCAGAACAAGTGTTCAAGGGAGCCTTATCAATTTCCGGCATCTTCGATTTATCTCCGTTAACGAAGACCACGATCAATGATAATGTTGGTATGACGCCGCAAAGCGCCCGTGAACTGAGCCCGGTTCATCAGAAACCGTGCGGTGGTTTACCATTTATTGCGGCGGTTGGTGCAAATGAGAGCGCTGCATTCCATGAACAAGCAGACCATCTCAAGCAAGCCTGGGCCCACACAGATGTTGAAGTGCGGTACATGAGAATACCGAATAGCCACCACTTTCAAGCTTTTGAAGCCTTAGCCAATATGAACAGCGATATCTTTAAGGCATTTTATGAGCTCGCGTTTCGTCGGAGTGGGCCTCATGGCAAACTTTGACTGTCGGGTTAAATTTCCACAATGACTCTATCGTATGCGGTATCGCTTTGAATGAAGCCGCCAGAAATCAGAGCAGATTTAAGACGAACGAAGCCATCAACAGTTATTTTAGTGTCTGATGGCCAAATGTTGAGCCGCTGGTATCGGCTGATAGCCGCGGCAAGCAAGGGTTCATCAAATTCTTGGAACCATGCCTTCACTTTGGATGCGGCTTCCTCTGATTCCATGCTGTTTATACGAGCGAGAGATAGGCTAAGGCCCCTTAAAAGGGCGCTAACAGCGGTTGGCCTTTTTATTACAAAGTCGCGAGACCCATAAAAGCTTGTAAAGGCAAGAGGGCCACGTCGTGCGCCCACAGACAACACACTCCCGGTACCTTCAAACTCTGCTTTTGACCCCCATGGCTCAAAGGCTAGGACGTAGTCAAAGCGACTATTTGCTAACCCTTCAAGGGCATCGATTGGATTAACCGGGTCGGTGAGTTCGATTGATGTTGGGTCAAAACCGAGCCGGCGAACGTCTTCTTGTAATAAAAGCCAGGGGGTTGGTGCCTCGGTTGCAACAGCAAGTCTCCTTGTAGGAAGGTTTGCTATCGTGAAATCTGGATCTGGCTCTGCACCGATTATCAGAAAGGGATCCCGCTGCACAGCGAGCCCAAAACACACAAGATTACTGTTAGTGTTGCGATCGTGATCTCTCATAACGCGCATCGGGCCGCCCCAGGCAATTTCAACGCGACCAGCTGCAGCGCCAGCCAGAGTTTCTTCTCCAGAGGGAGAGAGTGAGGCTAGTAACTCCACTCCCGCTTGCTCAAAGAGGCCCTCGGCAAGCCCTATGTAGAATGGTGAGTAAACCAGGCCGCGGAGGTTTTCGTATGCTATTACGCGCTCCATTGTTGCACCCCTTTGATAATATGGCTCTGGCCTTCCTCGGCCTTCCGGTCACTTTTATTTATCGGCCTTGAAAACGTGGCTTGCGCTTTTCCAAAAAAGCGCGTTGGCCCTCTGCATAGTCAAGAGAGTCCGCAGCTCTGTCCCGCAGGAGTTCGTATTCATCGTGCACGTTTTCCATTGCCCCAGAGGCTATGGCATTAATGGCCAGCTTGGCACCTTTAACGGACATTGGTGCACGTTCGGCGATGTGACTGGCATAATCAATAGCGCTTTGGAGTGGGTCGTCGACGATCTCATCAAGAAGACCAAGACGGACGGATCCTTCTGCATCGAAATAGTCGCCTGAGAACAGAATGCGCTTAGCATTCTTTGCACCAACCACTTCGGATAATACCTGAGTCTCCTTAAGCGAATAAACGACGGAAAGGCGTGCTGCTGGAATACCCATTCGTGTTTTTTCGTCACCAATCCTAAAGTCACATGCGACTGCTAAGCCACAGCCACCACCGATAGCCGATCCCCGAATGGCTGCGATCACAGGCATTGGCGCATGATGGATTGCTGTTTCAGCATTATCTACATGTCGCGAATAATTGGCCGCTGCCTTGGCATCATTCCGAGCTTTAGAAAACTCGCTTATGTCAGCTCCAGCGCAAAAATGGTCTCCCGTGCCCGTCAATACAATGGCGCGTGTCTGAGGATTTTTGGGAAGTTCTGTGAATACCTTGCCTAACGCTTCCCACATGTCTTGCGTACAAGCATTCCTTCGCTCAGGGTGATGGATTGTGACGATTGCTACACCGTCTTCACGGATATTGGTTTTGATTTCAGGCATAAGACTTTCTGGTCCAAAAATTTATTGCATTTAAAGTTTCTAGGACCCCAACATAACGACTTTATTGAGGAGGCTCTATGGATGTTTGGCGCTCTTGAAGGACTTGTTGTTATTGACTTTACTAATCACCTCTCAGGGCCTTACTGCGCGATGATCTTGGCTGATCAAGGTGCAGACGTCATAAAAGTTGAACGTCCTGGAAAAGGCGATGACCTCCGCCAAAGTCCTCCACATGTGAATGGCGAAGGGGCGCCATTTATGCTTTGGAACCGCAACAAGCGATCAATCGAACTCGATTTAAAGAATCCGACCGATCTTGCAACAGCAAAGGCACTTGTTGAGACGGCAGACGTGATGATTGAGAATTTTCGACCAGGCGTCGCTGAGCGTATAGGGATAGGTTATGAAGCCATGGCGGCTCTGAACCCGAAATTAATATATTGTTCTATATCTGGTTTTGGACAGACCGGGCCCTACAGTCGCCGGGGTGGTTTTGATCTTGTAGCTCAAGCAATGTCGGGCTTGATGACCATAAATGGACCGCCTGAGGGAGGACCTTATCGTATCCCAATCGCTATATCTGACGTGGCTGCAGGTATGAATGGCGCAATTGGGGTATTAACGGCTCTTCAGCACCGAAATAAATCAGGTGAAGGACAACAAGTGGATGTGAGCCTTTTAGACTCCGCTCTCTCTATGTGTGTTTATGAAGCTGCGAATGTTTTCGCTACAGGCCAAAAGCCGGAGCGATTGGGCCAAGGGCACAGAGGTTCAGCGCCATATCAAATTTTTCCGACCATGGATGGGTGGCTAGCGTTAGGTGCATCTCAACAAAAATTTTGGGAGCAAACCTGTGAGGTTATTGGAGCTGATCATCTAATCTCAGATCCTCGATTCCTTGAAAAAAAGGATCGTGTTGGCCGTCAACAAGAGTTAGCGGACCTACTTGCACCTTATTTCCAGAAGGAGAAGACACAGCATTGGTTCGAGCGTTTGGACGCTCTTGGCATCCCATGTGGGCCAGTAATGAATCACCTTGAGACCCTCTCCGATCCACATATTTTGGCCCGAGACATGGTGGCAGCTGTCGACCACCCAAAAGCAGGATCAGGGCATACGCTGGGTACACCGATAAAACTTAAAAAAACTCCTGGGGGTGTTCGTCGTGCAGCTCCTACTCTCGGGCAGCACAATGATGAAGTTAGGACTCAACTAGCGTCTAGGCGCCAGGACTTTACAAAATGAATATGACTCATGAATTTTTGGAACTTGAGACTCCCTGCCTTTTGCTTGACTTAGCGAGGCTCGAGCAAAACATTGCCCGCTTTACAGCTATTGCGGTCAAACATGGTGTAGTTCTGCGACCTCATTTGAAAACACTAAAATCTATTGATGCCGCGCGTCTTGTGGTTGGAGAGGGAGGGCCAATTACTGTTTCTACCCTTGCAGAGGCTGAGCATTTCGCTGCAGCTGGTTTTCGAGACATTTTGTATGCGGTTGGAATAGCACCCGGTAAGCTGTCCAGAGCGAAACGGCTAGCATCGTCAGGTGTTGATTTAAAATTGTTAACGGATTCGACCAGTGTTGCTCATTCCGCTGCAGGTTTGGGATTGGAGTTTTTAATCGAAATAGATTGTGGTGATAAACGGGGAGGGCTGCCGGTTGAGAGCCCACATCTTTTAGCTGTTGCAAATGCGATATCTGATGGGGGCAACACTGTCGCGGGTGTGCTCACACATGCGGGGCACAGTTATGGTACTGATGATCTAACTGAAATAAAGAAAATAGCAGAGGTAGAGAGGGCTTCCGCAGTTGCGGCAGCTGTCCGTCTTCGGTCTGCTGGTTATTCTGCACCCACAGTAAGTATCGGCTCAACGCCTACGGTTGCTTTTGGAGAGAGCTTTGAAGGAGTTACTGAACTCAGGGCAGGCGTCTTTATGCCTTTTGACCTCGATCAAATGTCTCGAGGTGTTTGTTCTTATGACGACTTAGCACTTTCTGTATTAACTACGGTCATAGGTCATAACCGAGAAGCCGGAAGAGTTTTGGTAGATGCAGGGGGGTTGGCTCTATCAAAGGATATTAGCGCGCATGGCTTCCTGCCAGGAGCAGGGTATGGCCATGTTGTTGATGCTGAGACTGTCGCACCTCTCGGGCTCGTGGTCGATGCTGTTAGTCAGGAGCACGGCAAGATCGATGTTGCTGATAATATCTGGTTTGAGCGCTTGCCAGTCGGGAAGCAGGTTCGCGTTTTCCCTAATCATGCCTGTTTCACTGCCGCTGCATATCCTGGTTATCATATTATTGAGAACGGTCATTTAACTGGACAGTGGAAGCGGGTAAACGGCTGGTAGTCTAGTCCTGTTCTTTGGCTGCAATCCAAAACGAAACGGCCTGCCCAACCAACTCACCTTTGCTGTCAAACGCGACAGCAGCGGCGTTACGTTTCCGACCTTCCCAGTGAGCAGGCCCTTCACCTTCCCAGGCGATTAAAGCGTACGTCTCATCCTCTTGGAGGGGCTGAATAATATTTACGGCATACTGTGCGGTAAAAGAGAGACGCACTGCACCATCGCTTGCTACATAAAACCCTGAAGCGCAGTCTAGAGCTGCCCACAGACAGCCATCGTCAATCTTGCCATCCTTACTGACTGCCCATTTTGGTACGCTCCAGTCAACTGCCACACGTCCGTCATATAGGGGTCCGGGATGAACGCCCATAGCGTGCTCTTCGAGACCGCAAGAAAAGCAGTTTGGTACAGGATGTTTTTTATCTCGGAAGAGAAACCCTTTCTTAGCAAGGACTGCTTCAGGTATTGGAATTGATGTTGTTCTTGGGAATTTTGGAGTCCATGGACGAGCTTGCATGATTATTTGCCCAGTTTTTGCTTCTACAAGCTCTGCGCCACTGTCCATAAGGTTTACGTCGAGAGTTTGATTTAGAGGGATCGGGGCCTTAAGAGCGATCGTTTGTGGGCCACTCAGAAAACGTGCAAAGCGGCTAGCGGTCCAGCCTCCTTGACCCCTCCCTGTGGGGCCTTGAAAAAATTCTGAAATGAAAACTTCTCCGAGTTTCATAAAAGATCCCGAAGCATCGCAACTAGTGGTTTGTCGGCCGGTGGCATCGGGTAATTTTTCATTTCATTCGGCCTTACCCAAGAAAGACGCTGGCCTTCCTTGCCCACTGGTATCCCTTTCCAGACTCTGCAAACATAAAGAGGCATAAGTAGGTGAAATTTCTCATAGGTATGACTGGCAAAGGTGAAGGGAGCAAGGCAGGAAGTTTCTGTATCCACTCCTAACTCTTCCTGAAGTTCCCGAATAAGTGCTGCTTCTGGGGTCTCCCCTTTATCCACTTTGCCACCTGGAAATTCCCAAAGGCCTTCCATGTTTTTGCCTTTAGGACGCTCTGTCAGCAGAACTCGGCTATCTCGGTCAATTAGCGCGACTGCAACGACAAGCAGGGTTGGTAGCCCCTCGATTGTCAACTTCGATAATCCGCGTTTATATCGATATATCCGTGGGTAAGATCGCAAGTCCAAACAGTAGCAGAACCGCGGCCAAGTCCGATATCGACTTTTATATCGATGTCCTTGCCCTTCATATGCTCAGCGACGGGGGCCTCGTCGTACCCTTCAACGACCATACCTTTGGCGGTGATCTCCACACCACCAATCCAAATGCGAAGTTTATCCCGCTCTGCTCGAGCTCCAGACTTGCCGACGGCCATTACTATCCGGCCCCAGTTAGCGTCTTCTCCAGCGATAGCGGTTTTCACTAAGGGAGAATTAGCGATAGCAAGGCCAATAGTTTTAGCTGCCCCTGCTGAAGTTGCTCCTGCCACTTGGACAGTAATAAACTTGCTTGCACCTTCTCCGTCTCTGACCACCTGCTGTGCAAGATCATGACAAATTTCCAACAAAGCGTTCCTAAATTCTCTAAGTAAAGGATCGCCAGCAGTTTTGGGAACAACGTTACCTGCTTTGCCTGTTGCGGCTAGGAGAACTGTATCAGAGGTAGAGGTATCGCTATCAACGGTTATGCAATTGAAACTTTTTTCGACCGCTCGAGAGAGAAGAGTTTGCAGAATTGGTTGGGGTATTTTTGCGTCGGTTGCTATGTAGCCCAACATAGTCGCCATATCAGGGGCAATCATGCCTGAACCTTTGACGATGCCGTTTAGAACAACCTGTCTGCCACCAATCTTAGCTCTTGCAGTTGCCACCTTAACAAAAGTATCGGTGGTCATTATGGCCGAGGCGGCCTTTTCCCATCCCTCTGGCTTTAATTGAGTGGCAAGTTTGCTTACGCAAGCGGGAATAGCGCCCAATTCAATGGGCTGCCCAATTACGCCTGTAGAGGATACGTAGACGTCCCTCTGCCGGCACCCAAGTGCCACGGTTGCTGCTTTTACTGTTTCCTTGACAACTGCGTCGCCTGCCTTGCCTGTAAAGGCATTTGCATTGCCAGCATTAACGACTAAGGCTCGCGCGCTCCCTCCCGCTTTTAAAGCCTCTACACAATGTTCTACCGGAGCAGACCGCGTCTTTGACTTGGTTACCACACCTGCCATGACTGAGCCCTTATCGAATACCATCAGCATTACGTCGTCACGGCCTTTGTAACGAATGCCGCTATTCATGGTAGCAATCTGCACACCATCAATAGTAGGGAGCTTTGGCGTTATTTCTGGCGCTAATGGGGACTTTTTGAGCATGACTGTTTCTCTAAGTTAGCTAAGGGTTTTTGTTAGGGCCAACTTCACTGCCGTCGGGAGCAAAGCGGCGGATCTCTGCTGTGGAATGCAAGACTTCAAGCTCTTTAATCATGGCCTGGGTTCGCGCTTCCTGCACAAGCTGCTGTTTTGCTTGTTCGAAGGGTGGAGGGGATTCTGAGCGTATATCCTCCACTTTAATAACATGGAAGCCAAAACGTGTTTTGACAGGAGAAATAGTGTGGGCTCCCTTTTCTAGACTGAAGGCAGCGTCTTGAAATGGTTTCACCATCTGTCCTGGTCCAAAGAAACCAAGATCGCCACCACTTGGACCCGATGGTCCTACAGAATAGGCCTTTGCAAGTTCACCAAAATCGGCACCGTTTTGAAGCTGGGTAATAAGGTCTTCAGCCTCTTCGAAAGTCTTTACCAAGATATGGCGGGCACGAACGGATTTAACGCCCGATTTTTTCATCTCTTCATAACTTCGAAGTAATTCAGTATCGGAAGTTGCCTTAGAAGCAACGTGGTTCAGGTGCGCTCCGGCGAGAATACTCGATTGCGCATTGGCTACCTCAGCTTTGATGGCTGGGTCGTCAGCAATACCAGACTTCACAGCCGCCTGAGCTGCTAATTCCTGATCTATTATCCGGTCTAAGACCGCAAAATAAAAAGATTTTGGGTCAAGTTGACCCAGGTCGTTAGCGTAAGCATCCAGTGCCTGCTCAAGACGGGACATTCGGATCTCAATCCCGTTGATAGTAGCAATGACGGTATTTGGGTTTCCTGTCTTCGGTGCGCCTATGTTTTGGGCGCCAGCACTGCTATTAAAAACAAATGTAGCAATGACCATACTGAGAAAAGCCGTTCTCATCCCAAATACCTCCTAATAATAACTTAGCGGCTGCTCTTATGCGCCGTTTCGTTGACAGGGCACGAGCCGGAGCTTATCTGTCAACCCTATTCTTTCTCCGGGAGTCTTTGACTTCCTCATTCTGGCGAGCTTCAAAAGCTCCAATACTTGAGGCACTCATGATAGGCGCAATCGTCAAGCGCGTGTTCGGCAGCGCGAACGACCGCTATGTGAAATCGCTCCGTGGCCTTGTGGCCAAGGTAAATGACCTTGAACATCAGTTTGAGGCTCTTTCGGACGAAGAAATCCGCGGATTAACGCCTAAATTCCGGGAGCGGCTAAGCAACGGTGAAACTCTTGACCAAATTATGCCGGAAGCTTTTGCAGCAGTTAGAGAGGCCGCGAAAAGAACCCTAGGCCAACGTCATTTTGACGTTCAACTTATGGGTGGCGCGGTCCTTCATGGCGGAATGATTGCCGAGATGAAGACGGGCGAAGGTAAAACCCTGGTAGCTACATTAGCTGTTTATCTAAACGCAATCCAAGGTAAGGGCGTTCATGTTGTCACGGTAAACGACTACCTTGCCCAGCGTGATGCTGGTTGGATGGGCGCGGTCTACAATTTTTTGGGTTTGACGGTGGGGTGCATCATTCATGGTCTTATGGATGATGAGCGGCGTCGTCAGTACGCAGCCGATGTAACATACGGCACCAACAATGAATTTGGTTTTGACTATCTTCGAGACAATATGAAGTTCCGCCTCGATGATATGGTTCAAAGGCCTTTCAACTTTGCAATCGTCGACGAAGTGGACTCGATACTCATCGACGAAGCACGTACTCCTCTGATTATTTCTGGGGCTGCTGAGCAATCATCGGAGCTATACCGCACAGTCGATGGTCTGATGGAAGACATAAG
The DNA here is from genome assembly GCA_030833925.1 of Alphaproteobacteria bacterium. Classification (GTDB taxonomy): domain Bacteria; phylum Pseudomonadota; class Alphaproteobacteria; order Bin95; family Bin95; genus VMCJ01. The sequence continues at coordinate 85,751 of JAURGE010000002.1, read as the reverse complement.
GCCCGAGGACTATGAGAAAGATGAGAAAGCTAAAGCTGTTGGCCTTACCGATACGGGCACTGAAAGGATTGAAGCTAAGCTTAAGGAGGCAGGCGTATTAACCGAAGGTGGTTTGTACGATGTCGCAAACATTTCCATCGTACATCACGTAAACCAGGCCCTTAAAGCTCACACACTTTTCGAGCGCGATACTGATTACATGGTCCGGGATGGCAAGGTTGTCATCATCGATGAATTTACTGGACGAGCGATGGAAGGTCGTCGCTATTCAGAGGGACTTCATCAAGCTCTAGAGGCTAAAGAGGGCGTTGAAGTTCAATTAGAAAATCAGACACTGGCCTCAATTACCTTCCAGAATTATTTCCGTCTGTATCCCAAGCTATCTGGGATGACTGGTACGGCAATGACCGAAGCTGGAGAGTTTGATGAAATCTACAAGCTTCGCGTGGTCGAAATGCCAACTAATGTTCCGGTCGCTAGAGAGGATTTTGATGACGAGGTTTATCGCTCTCTGAAAGAAAAAAATAAGGCGATCATCAACGAAATCCGTGAACGGAACGGAAAGAAACAGCCAATCCTGGTTGGCACTGTTTCAATCGAAAAATCGGAAGCTCTGTCAGAGGAATTAAAGAAGGCAAACATTCCTCATCAGGTTTTGAACGCGCGTTACCACGAACAAGAGGCTGGCATAATAGCACTTGCTGGTAAACCTGGTGCTGTAACGATTGCAACCAACATGGCTGGACGTGGAACTGATATTCAGCTTGGCGGCAATCGGGAAATGATGCTTGCATCAGCTTTGGCAGATGTCGAAGGTGATGATGAGCGGCAGCGCGTGACAGATGAAATCGACGCTGAAATTGCTAGGGACAAGAAGATCGCGCTCGACGCTGGTGGTTTATTTGTACTCGCTACCGAACGGCATGAAAGCAGGCGCATTGATAACCAGCTTAGAGGTCGCTCTGGTCGTCAGGGGGATCCAGGAGCCTCTAAGTTCTTCATCAGCCTTCAAGATGATCTCATGCGGATCTTTGGCTCGGAGCGCATGGATAATGTACTTCGTCGCCTCGGTCTTAAAGAAGATGAAGCGATAGTGCACCCTTGGATCAATCGGGCTCTTGAGAAGGCTCAGGGTAAGGTAGAGGCAAGAAATTTCGAGATCCGAAAGAATCTCCTGCGTTTTGATGACGTTATGAATGATCAGCGAAAGGTTATTTATGAACAGCGTCGCGAAATTATGGATTCAGACGACGTTCGCGATGATATTGAGGATATGCGCCGACAAGTTGTCGAGGAATTAGTTGCATCTCACATTCCGCCTAATGCTTTAGCTGAACAGTGGGATAGTGAAGGCCTTCAAGCGGCTTTTGTTGCGAACCTGGGCCTAGAGTACCCCATAGTCGAATGGGCCAGAGAAGAGGGCATTGCAGACGAAGAGATAGTACAGCGGGTTCTCTCTGATATGGACCGACGCCTTGCTGAGAAAGCAGCTAACTTCGGGCCTGATATGATGCGATTTGCTGAAAAAAGTATTTTGCTTCAGCTCTTGGACCAGGTGTGGAAAGAGCATTTGCTAGCACTGGATCATCTGCGCCAGGGAATAGGTCTTCGCGCATATGCTCAACGTGATCCTCTAAATGAATATAAACACGAAGCTTTCGAGCTTTTTGAGGATATGCTTGGCCGGCTGCGTAATGTTGTGTCCGGCGCGCTGCTACACCTTCAAATTCAGGCTCCAATACCTGAGATGGGGCGCGGAATGGAATCAATTGATATGGTGGCTGATCATCCAGAAGCCGCAAGCATGTCAGCTGATTTCGAAGAACAGGATTTGCAGCGACCGGCACCAAGTACTCCTCGCCAGACAAGACTGGCAGGGGCTGCATCCCTTGATCCTAATGACCCTTCAACTTGGGGGCGAGTATCTCGCAATGATCAATGCCCTTGTGGCTCTGGTCGTAAATATAAGCATTGTCACGGCAAAATTTGAGCTGGTAGCTTTCAAATTATTCCAGCTCAAATTTTTTAAACATATCGCTCCAGTCTGCGTGCCATCGAGATAGGGGCGGGCGATTTTCTGTAATGTCCTGGGCCGCCCATATGATGCGTTTTGCGTCCATATCTCTGCTGACTTCATCATCCGGACAGACGATGTAAAAATCACCACTTGCCACTCTGAGTAACATTTCGTCCACAACTTGGATGGGCATCCATGCACCAGGTTTGTGGTCCTGTTTTCCAGTTGTTGTCCATCCGGGGATCAATAGGTGCGCCGTTGTTAAGCAGTCAGCAGTGGAACGAAGATCATATGCGAGGCTCTCTGTGAAATTGCGAACAGCAGCTTTGCAAAGATTATAAACGGGATGTCCCGGTGGGTTTGTTATGCCTTGTTTTGATCCAGCATTAATAACTCGAGAAGGGGCTCCTTTCTCGATCATAGCCGGCACGAATGCCCGAACACCTTGGATTACGCCCCAGAGATTAACATCGACAGCCCGTTTCCAATCGTCGATATCCGTCCACATGCCACGTCCTACGCGGGTCACTGCGTTGTTGAATAATATAGATGCAGGTCCAAATTGATCGTGAACATCGTTTCGAAACGCCTCTAAAGCAGCGACATTGGATACATCACAGTCTCGTGCCAGAACGTTCCGTTGACCAACGATGCGTTCAACTTCGGAGGTAACAGCTTGCAATTCATCGCCAGCCAGGTCTGCGATTGCTATCCGCATACCAAGATTAGCGAAGCGAAGGGCACTCGCACGCCCTATACCCAAAGCCGCACCAGTTATAACTGCTACATTCCCAGCGGAGAATGCTGGGTCAGAAATTTGAGCGCCAGACAAATTAAATAGCGTTATGAGAGCCGTCGCAGTAGGGACCTTTTTGAGTCCGTTTACACTGACAGAGCCATGCTTCTCCTGCATTTTCAGACGTGAATCGTTGTGGCCTGAATTCCGTACCCTTATGTGCGCCATCACAGAACGGCTGTTTTGCAGACTTGCCGCATGTGCACCAGAAGTACGCTTTGCCCGCTTCTAGTTTTACCGCGGCAGGCTCTTTGGCTGCAATTTCAGGATCAGACATTATCTTTTTGGCTCCGAAAAGGATTTCTGTGTATCAGATTGCCGCTTAATAATAGGGACATCAAGTGAAAGTCCAGATGCATATTCATCCTTCAGGGGCTATTATAGGTTTTAGAATTACGATCTTTCCGGAGTTGCCATGATTGATAAGCGGGTAGGCAGTGTTAGCGAGGCCATCCAGGGTATCACCGATGGGACCACATTGATGGTTTCAGGGTTTGGTGGAGCGGGAGTGCCGGTAGATTTAATAAAAGGTTTGGCGCAATCCGAGGTCCGTGACCTGAACATTGTCATAAATGCTATTCGATTTCTCGAAACTTACGCTCCATCCCTTTTTCAAGATCGGCGCGTTAAAAGTGTTGTTTGCAGTGCCTTTCGTGGCAGAGACCGCGAACCGAGCAATTATGAACGCCAGTGGCAAGCTGGTGAACTAGCGATTGATTTATCACCTCAGGGAAGCTTTTCTGAGCGTATACGAGCTGGGGGAGCCGGTATTCCCGCTTTTTTTACTCCAACAGCAGCAGGAACCCAGCTGGCAGAGGGCAAAGAAGTTAGAGATTTTGAGGGGCGTCCGTGTATTCTGGAGACCGCTATAAAGGGTGACTTTGCATTCCTTCGGGCTGCTGAGGGTGACCGTTTTGGCAATTTGCGCTTTAGAGGCACACAAGCAAATTTCGGCCCAATCATGGCTATGGCATCCAAGGTAGCTGTTGCTGAGGTGGCGTCTTTCTCGGAGAAACCTCTAGAGGCTGATCAAATTCATCTCTCTGGAGTATTCATTGATCGTATTTTGGTTGCCCCAGGGACTGGAGCCTAAAACATGTTTAAGCCTCTCAATCGCAATCAAATGGCTTGGCGTGCCGCTCAGGACTTAGAGGAGGGCACTGTAGTTAATCTTGGCATGGGCATGCCAGTGCTTGCGGCAAGTTATGCGCCTTTTGGGAGAGAAATAATCTTTCAGTCTGAGAACGGCATTATCGGTGCTGGTCCAGAGGCAAGTGAAAACGAACGTGACCCAGATCTAGTTGATGCTAGTAGCCGCTTTGTAACTCTTGCACCCGGAGCTGCTCTCATCGAGTCCGCTGCCTCATTCGCCATGATACGAGGTGGCCATATAGACGTCACGATGCTTGGTGGGTTTGAGGTGGCATCCAACGGTGATCTTGCTAATTGGGATATGCAAGTTCCCAACAAAGGCCAACTAGTTGGCGGAGCAATGGATTTAGCATTTGGTGCAGGCGAGGTTAGGGTGATAATGCAGCATCAGACTAAAGACGGTAGTCCTCGACTATTAAATGCCTGTCGGTTACCGCTAACAGCTCCGAGGTGTGTTACCCGTATTTATACCGATTTAGCGGTGGTAGATGTGGAAGAGAATGGGTTTTTGGTCCGGGAGATGTTGCAAGGGATGACGCAAGAAGACCTTCAATCACGCACTGAAGCTCCTCTAGCCTTTGCAAGGGACATTGAGCCCTTAACACCTCCAGACCTTTAATAAAACAGAGCTTGAGCATAAGCTTCGAACACTTTGGAACATTTAAAAATGCAAATGCGCGGTAACAACGACTGACGCACGTCGAAGCCCTCAAAATCGCTATATAAAAAGGAGATTTTTATGCAAATTCATCGGGCTGCTGCACGTCCTACAAAGGTTGCTCCGGACGCTAATTTTACAGGTCAGGTGTTTCAAGATGAGGTGTTAGTTGGTCAATCCCCATCTAGAATGCGGGCGACAAATGTCACCTTTAATCCTGGTGCGAGGACGGCTTGGCATCAACACCCAGTTGGGCAAACCCTTCTTGCTGTATCAGGTATCGGACGGGTTCAGGTAGAAGGTGGTCCAGTAGAAGAGTTGTATCCTGGTGATACGGCAATCATCCCACCAAATACACGGCATTGGCATGGCGCAGCACCAAATAGGATCTTTACTCACCTAGCCATGTCTGAGACAGGGGAAAACGGGGCTGGTACCGAATGGTTTGAGAAGGTGTCAGAAGAACAATACAAGTAATAAAGATTAGTTTCTCGAAAACTGAGCTGCGTCGATCGCTGCATTTATTGCTGCAACCCCAGCTGCAGGCCCCGCTGTATGTGCCCAAACTCCTCCGGCGACGGCTAAAAAGTCGGCTCCAGCGGAAACTATAGGAGCACAATTTTCTGCTGTAATGCCTCCTATCGCAACTGATGGGGTGGTCGTAGCTTCCTGCCACCATGTCAAGATATCTGTACTGGCAGGAGTTGTGATGGTCTTCGTATTGCTTTCGAAGAAGGCCCCGAAAGCTACATAGTCAGCCCCTGCTTCTGAAGCATCCACAGCGAGGTCTCGGCTTGACTTGCAAGTGACTCCAATTATGCGATCGGGGCCAACAAGGCGTCTTGCTTCCTCATAAGGAAGGTCTTCTTGTCCTATGTGAACCCCGTCAGCTCCGGTTGACACCACCAGATCGGCCCGATCATTTAAAATGAAGGCGACGTCGCGTGATTGAACAATCGGAGCAAGTATGTCCGCAGCTCTCTGCCAATCAGCGTCAGACACCTGCTTCAACCTTAGCTGAACACAAGCTACATCTCCGCCATCTAATGCCAATTCTAGTATGTCCCTAAAACTTTCTAGAGACACTGGATCACATGTGAGAGAAGCGGGTGTGATAAGGTAGAGGCGGCAGCGTGGCCGTGTTTCTTCTACTGCCGCCTGGATCATTTATTTATGCTTTCCCTTGGTAGATTTTTACTATCGTCTCAAGAAGAGCTAGAGCGTCTTTTTTGTCTCGCTGGAAACTATTACGACCAATAATTGAACCATTAGCGCCACCGTTAGCGATTTGACGGATCTCATCGAGAACAGCCTCTGTCCCCTTTGCCGAGCCTCCTGAGAACACCACAATCCGACGACCGTTAAACGCAGACTGCATGACGTGCTCAATACGTTGAGACAGCGTTTTCATTTGAACCTTGGCTTTTGCAAGAGCATCGGCCGCTTCTTTCTGCTCAATATGATCGGTTGGAGGCTTCACCTTAATAATATGTGCGCCAAGTAGAGCGGCGAGATGTGCGGCATAAGCAGTTACGTCCAAGGCGGTCTCGCCATCCTTAGAAAGGACACCACCTCGAGGATAAGACCAGAGAACTACGGCAAGACCTACCGCTTTTGCCTCAGCAGCCAATTCTCGAAACTCTTCCATCATTTCGAATTGATCATCAGCACCAGGGTAGATTGTAAAGCCAATCGCAGCACATCCAAGCCGTAGAGCGTCATCAACAGAACCATAGACCGCTTGGTCTTTCGCTGTTGCGTGGCTGTTCGAACTATTCAACTTAAGAATAGTTGGAATTTGGCCTGCAAACGTGTCAGCGCCTGCTTCAATCATCCCAAGCGGAGCTGCGTATGCATTCAGGCCTGCATCAACCGCTAGTTGAAAATGATAATGTGGGTCGTAACCAGGTGGGTTTGGTGCGAAGCTGCGATCCGGTCCATGTTCGAAACCCTGGTCTACAGGGAGGATCACCATCTTACCCGTGCCAGCTAGTTTGCCGTGCATCAGTATCCGGGCCAAGTTACCCTTCGTGCCGGGGTTGTCACTTTCGTACCAGGATAAAATTTCTTTTACTTTGCGGGTGACACGCATGGATTTTTCCTACGATTTAGTTGTCAAAAGTAAACGGTTGCAAGCTTCCTCGGGATCATGATGGAAAGCGAGATCAATATCTGCATCTCGGTCATCAATTTTTACACCTTCCTGCTTTGCTAATTCTAGCAGCCGGTTGGACGCGGAAGATTGAGCTATGGCAATCTGTTCTGCGCCCCCAGCAATTGCGGCATAGGCGTCTCCTGGCCAATCTCCTGGGTCAAATGTGAAGGTTACATTTGCCGATGGAACTTGCTGTCGAGTTAGTTTGACAAGAGCCAGCCAGCCTGCAACTCCGAGACCACGGCCAACACTTGGCGCAGAACGTACAGTAATCGTTTTCCCAATAGTGGCCGCAGCGCGCGCTGCGGCCACCGATTGAGATAAATCGTGGACTACTGCTGAAACCATAATTGTTAGCTAGATTTTTGCCGCAAGCGCTGCGGCCGTGTCAGACATCCGATTGGAGAAGCCCCATTCGTTGTCATACCAGGATAATACTCTAACGAGACCACCTTCTACGACCTGGGTTTGGGTGGCGTCGAAGGTTGAAGAAAAGCTGCTGTGATTGAAGTCTACAGACACTAAAGCTTCTTCATTATATCCCAAGATGCCTTTGAGTTTCCCTCGGGCTGCTTTTTTTATTGCTGCGTTGACATCAGCCACCGAAGCTTTCTTTTTCGGAATAAACTTAAAATCTATGACCGACACATTTGATGTTGGAACTCGGATTGCTGTGCCATCAAGCTTGCCTTGTAGTTCTGGCAAAACCAAACCTACGGCTCGGGCGGCACCTGTAGAGGTGGGAATCATTGACAATGCGCCACCGCGAGCACGGCGAATATCAGAATGATAAGTGTCGTGAAGCACCTGATCACCCGTATAGGCGTGAATGGTTGTCATGTAGCCCGATTTGATACCAAACGTTTCATTTAGAACTGATGCAACCGGAGCTAAGCAGTTTGTTGTGCAAGATGCGTTAGAGATGATGTCGTGCTTTTTTGTAATTTTCTTGTGATTGACACCATAAACTACAGTTAAATCCACTCCTGAAGCCGGAGCTGAAATTAAAACTTTCTTAGCACCCGCAGTTAGATGAGCGCTGGCTTTATCCTTATCCGCAAATATCCCAGTGCATTCCATTACAACGTCAATATCTAGTTTACCCCAAGGTAAATTAGCGGGATTGCGTTCAGCGAAAGATTTGATGACAGGGCCACCATTGATAGAGATACCGTCTTTCTTTGCCGTAACTTCTCCGGGGAAGCGACCGTGAACCGAATCATATTGCAGCAGGTGGGCATTTACTTTGGGTGCACCTAAGTCATTGATTGCAACAAACTCGATGTCATCACGTCCACTTTCTAATGCTGCCCGCATGGCAAGCCGTCCAATTCGTCCAAATCCATTAATAGCGACCCGAACCGCCATGTCTTGTTCTCCCGTAGTGAAGGTTTCTCTTAATAACGAATACTTACGCTTCCAGACGTTTTTCAACTGCTTGGGCTAGCGCTTCTGCTGTTATTCTAAAGTGGTTGTAAAGATCATTAGCTGGTGCAGATGCACCAAAAGTGGTCATTCCTATTATGGGGCCATCGCCAACGTATCGTTCCCAGCCGTAGGTGGAACCTGCTTCGATGGCAGCTTTGAGAGTTTGTTTCGGCAATATAGTTTCTCGATAAGAGGCGTCTTGCTCATCAAATAATTCGGTACATGGCATTGAGACAACACGCGTGCCGATGCCTTTAGCTTGCAAGATCTTTTTGGCCTCAAGTGCAAGTGGAACTTCTGTTCCAGTTGCTATGAGAACGGCTTTAAGGTCTCCGTCTGACTCGGAAATGATGTATCCACCCTTAGAGGATCTGTTCTCGTCCCCGCCGGGTGATACCGTTGGAGTTCCTTGGCGAGAAAGCGCGATTACTGACGGACGTGACTGTTGTGTCAGGGCTATTTCCCAGCACTCCGCCGTTTCGATGGCATCAGCTGGACGCATGGTCAGTAAGTTAGGCATGGCTCTCAAGCTTGCCAGATGCTCTACTGGTTGGTGAGTTGGACCATCTTCTCCTAAGCCAATTGAGTCATGTGTCATGACGAATATTTGCCGCTTGCCCATGAGCGCAGCAAGCCTTATCGCTGGGCGGCAATAGTCAGTGAAAATTAGGAAAGTCGCAGTGTAGGGGATTAATCCACCATGCAGCGCGATGCCATTAGCTGCAGCTGCCATTCCATGTTCACGAATGCCCCAATATACATAACGGCCAGAACGATTTGCTGTTGAATAAGCATCCATGCCTTTTGTTATGGTTAGATTGGAACCAGTCAGGTCTGCTGATCCGCCCATCGTCTCGGGAACGGCAGCATTGATTACCTCTAGTGCCTGTTGAGAAGCCTGGCGGGTCGCAATCTTGGGTTGGTCACTTAGCAACTGAGCCTTGTAACTGGAAATTTTGCTTTTCAATTCAGTCGGCAGTTCTCCCGACATCCGACGATTGAATTCGGCCTGAACGTTGCTCGGGGCATTTTTAAAACGAGCCTCCCAAGCCTCTCGCTCGCTAGCTCCCGCAGCACCTGCTTTCCTCCACATGCTCTGGATTTCAGCTGGAATTTCAAAAGCTGGGTGTGGCCAATTCAGTGCTTTACGAGCGCCAGCAATCTCTTCAGAGCCAAGGGGCGCTCCATGGGAGGACGCTTTTCCTGCTTTATTGGGAGCGCCAAAGCCAATTGTTGTCCGACATGAGATAAGCGTGGGCCTTGATAAATCTGCAGCTGCTTTTTCAAGTGCAGCACCAACAGCCGCTGCGTCATGTCCATCGACACGCGCGGTTGCCCACCCGTAGCTCTCAAATCGCTTCAGGACATCATCTGACGCTGACAGTTCAATCGCGCCATCAATCGAAATGGAATTGTCATCCCATAGTACGATTAGCTTCCCAAGTCCTAGGTGGCCAGCGATTGCGCCTGCTTCATGGCTCACGCCCTCCATAAGATCGCCATCGGACGCGATAACCCAGGTTTTGTGATCTACGAGATCACGACCAAATTCAGCTTGAAGCTTTGCCTCTGCCATCGCCATTCCAACAGCAGTTGCTATTCCTTGGCCAAGTGGCCCAGTTGTTGTTTCAACGCCCGGAGGGTGCCCTACCTCCGGGTGTCCAGCTGTTAGAGCGCCTAACTGCCTGAAGTTTTTAATCTGGTCTAAAGTCATCGACGGATTGCCGGTCAGGTGGAGCAGTCCGTAGAGCAACATGGACCCATGTCCAGCCGACAGAACAAAACGATCACGATCGGGCCAGGAGGGGTTTGCTGCATCATACTTCATGGGACCTGAGAATATAGCCGTGGCAGCGTCTGCCATCCCCATCGGCATTCCAGGATGACCAGATTTTGCCGCCTCGACGGCATCCATGGCCAAAACTCGGAGGGCGTTCGCCATTAGCAAACGATCCTGGGGAGATGTCATTATAGCTGAATTCCCTAGAATGAGCCCGCCGCAGAAACTGAGGAATCGGGCTAAAAAATGTTATTTCAAATAGACTTCATGCGGGATGCTTTAGGGTGACGTCAACCCGTTCTACTTCAGGTACTCCAAATCAGTTGACTGCGATGGGGTGTCACCGTATCGTCGACATGAAGAAATAGGTTTAAGAAGATTGTTTAGTCATTGTTTATGTAGGGGTTTTTTGTCGTTATGGCCTCAGCGGAATCTTTGTCCACAGCCCTGGAACAACTGTCGGCGGCTATTGCTAAGGCAGAAGCAGCGTCAGGTGCGCGCAGCAACTTAAAGCCGTCTGATGACAAGGCTGCCCAACTTGAAGTTGCTTTGGCTGCGTTGCGTAAAGAGCACACGGGTTTAAAGAACATTTCTGGCGACGTGGCCAGGCGACTAGATGGAGCAATAGCTCTTGTTGAGGCAATATTGTCAGGCCGACCGTAACAGAAGGTTCGGTCAACAGAGCGGTTAGGGAAGTCGGCAGATGGGTGAAGTTACCGTAACAGTAAATAGTCGTCCTTACCGGATGGCCTGCGAGGATGGTCAAGAAGGCCATCTAAAAAAGCTTGGGCAGAGCCTTGCTAGTCGGGTGGAAGAGCTGGCGAAGCAGGTAGGTCAAGTCGGTGATGCGCAATTGTTAGTGATGGCCGCATTGATCACAGCTGATGAATTGGCCCAAGTTGAACAGGCTGATAATGGAAATGTTGCTGATCCATCGCTTGAAGCCGAACGAAATAAGCTGGTTGCAGACCTCGCTGCACAACAGTCTGAGAAACAAGCTCTTCAGGAGGCTCTAGATCGTCGAGAATCTGAAGTTGCGGAAGCCGCAAGATTAATTTCCGCGCTAAAAGAGAGGGTTGATAGATTAACTCAATCTCTCACCTGAGATTTCATCGAAGGAGCCGCCATGAACTGGCGAACCGCAGCTATAAATGATCGAGGCTGATCTGCGTGTAGCCAATGCCCAGCTCCCTTCAAGCTTGCAAAGCGGGCATTTGGAAAGGTACTTCGGATTATCGGGCGGTGCTCTGGTCTAACATAATCTGAAAGTTCACCTGTAAGGAAAAGAACGTGGCCGCTAGAATACCGTGCTTCGAGAAGTTTATCTGGAAAGTCGATTATATCGGCCATCCCATTTGCTAGGGCTTCCAAGTTACAACGCCACCGAAAGCCATCTCCGTCAGGAACTAAATTCTGAAGCAGGAAGGCCCTTACACTTTTTTCTGGTATGACAGGCTCTAGGATGTGATCGGCCTCCGCTCTTCTTAAAACGCCTGAGAGTTCAATCGTTGCCATTCCATCAATATAGTCTAGAAAGCTAGACCGTCTGGCGCGTCCGTAGGGAACTGGTGCGATATCTGCCACTAATAATCTATCAACTTTTTCTGGGTGGGTGAGGGCCAGTGCGATGGCAGTTTTGCCCCCCATACTATGTCCTAAAATTGCTGGCCTAATTAATCCATTATCTGAGATGTAGCGAGCCACATCGTTGGCAATAACGTCATACGCCATGCCGTCTATCCATGGAGATCTTCCATGATTTCTAAGGTCGATAGCGTGGACCTCATATTCCTCACCTAGCCGTTTCGCTATTGCCATCCAATTCCGGGCAGCTCCCAGCAAACCATGCAGGATAAGGAGCGGTGTGCCGCCTTTGTTGTAGATATCGCTGGCTAGGGAGACAGTGGTCATATTTTCTCTCAATTGCCGTTAGGTGCTTGTAATTTCGCAGCAATTAGGCCGAATTTTGCATGGGATTACGCATTTGAAAATTCGCGTTAATCTTAGGTTGCCAAAATGTATATTGCTAACTACCGGTGTTCTGCGAAAAATCTTTTGTCCCTGTATTACTCATTTCGCGAGCTTTAGCTTGAGCTTTACGGCGTGCAATATTGCTCTTCAACGAAGCAGCAAGTCGTGCTTCCCGGTCAGTGCTAGCTGTCTGTTTTGTTGGTTGGAGGGGGCGAGTGCCGGTTTGTTTTTCTGATTTACTCATATTGGATACAATCCTGCATTTCTCGCCTTTAAACGCACTAAGGCTAGCACTGCGTCTAGTACGGGGGTATCCACGCCAACAATATCACCAAGTTCACAGACTGCAGTAACCAGCGCGTCGATCTCCATTGGCCTGCCGCGCTCCAAATCCTGAAGCATTGAGGTTTTGTGCTCTCCGACTTCAAAAGCTGCCGTAAATCGGCGGTCCGCGGTAAAACGGAAGCGTGCACCAAGTGCTTCGCCTACTGCACGTCCTTCTTCCGCTAACTTGAAGACAAGCTCTCGGACGCCATCATCTCTTCCGATCCCTGCAAGAGTAGCATCTGTCAAAGCCGAAATTGGATTTAAGCAGAGATTGCCCCATAGTTTTACCCAGATATCATCTCTGATTTTGGAACTGATTGGAGCACGAAGCCCGGCATCAACAAGAGCCTCAGCAAGTTTCGTGACCCGGCCTGTTTTTTCACCTGAAGGCTCACCAACCTGATAGGCGTTTCCTTCCACATGCTGCATCACGCCTGGGGCCGTGATTTCGACAGCAGGATGGACCACCATACCGATTGCGCGGTGGGGGCCTAATCCATTCCACTGGACACGACCAGGATCAACACTCTCTAGAGTTCTACCCTCATGCTCTCCACCTAGCCGGTGAAAATACCACCACGGGACACCATTCATTGCGGTCACGACTGCGGTGTTATGGCCAAGTAGCGGTTGCATTAATTCAACAACGGCGGGGCTTTGATGGGCTTTCAAAGTAACGATAACGTAATCTTGGAGGCCAAGTTCTGCGGGATTATCAGTAGCGTTGGGTCGGACAAGAACGTCATCACTATGATGAAATTTCATCAGAAGACCTTTGTCCTGAATTGCTCGTAAGTGAGGGCCCCTCGCAATTAGGGAGACATCGACACCATTTTTGGCCAACATCCCGCCTAAGTGGGCTCCAATCGCCCCTGCTCCGTAGATTGCAACTTTCATAAAGGAGCAACTTTGCCAGGATTCAGAATATTTTTTGGATCTAAAGCGGCTTTTATCGCTTGCATAGTAAGAATGGCTTCTGGCCCTAGCTCTTTTGCAACGAACTCTATCTTCCCCATGCCCACGCCGTGCTCACCAGTGCATGTTCCTCCCATGCCGAGCGCCCGGTCAACTAGCCTGTCATTAAATGCTGTTGCACGGGCCATTTCCTCTTCGTCATCGAGGTCTACCATTATGCAGCAGTGAAAATTACCATCGCCGACATGGCCGCAGATAGGTGAATAAAGCCCGGACTCTCCGATATCGAGTTTGGTAGTCATAATGCATTCTGCGAGATTAGAGATTGGCACTGCTACATCGGTGGCCCACCCGCGTTTTCCCGGGGCCTGGGCTAGAGCTGCATAATATGCATCGTGTCGTGCCTGCCAGAGTTTAGACCTTTCCTCTGCTTTTGCCGTCCATTGGAAGCCGCCGCCATTGTTTTCTGACGCAAGCATCTGAACAATGTCAGCTTGCTCTGAAACACCTGCTTCGGTCCCATGAAATTCAAAAAACAAAGTATGGGTAGCCCGGAAACCCTCGAGCTTCGAATAATCTATGCACGCCTGCATCTGGACATCGTCCAATAGTTCCATCCGAGCTACAGGAACTCCCATTTGAATTGTTTGCTGTACAGTCGCAACTGCACTCGCAAGATCATCAAATTGGCAAACAGCTGCCGCAATTTTTTCGGGAACGCCATAAAGACGTAAACGAACCTCTGTAATGATACCCAGCGTACCTTCTGACCCCACGATAAGATGGGTAAGATCATAACCAGCAGATGTTTTACGAGCGCGTCCGCCGGTCTTCATAATAGTTCCATCAGCAAGAACAACCGTAAGACCTATGACATTTTCCTTCATAGTGCCGTAGAGCACGGCATTGGTTCCTGAAGCTCCTGTTGCAGCCATGCCACCTAAACTTGCATCGGCGCCAGGGTCGACTGGGAAGAAGTATCCTGTATCGCGCAAATGTTCATTAATTGCTTTGCGAGTAACGCCTGCTTGGACAAGGCAGTCGCCATCAGCCGCATTCACCTCAATAACCTTGTTCATGCCTGAGACATCGATGGTGATTCCACCGTGTATGGCCTGAACATTACCTTCCAAAGAAGTTCCAGTTCCCCAAGCGATTACGGGGAATTCATGGGCATTGCAGACTTTGAGAATTGCTGAGACTTCTTCAGTGGTTTCAGCGAAAGCTACTGCGTCCGGGGGAGCTGGTCTAAAATGATCTTCACCTTGAGCGTGTTGATCCCGCACAGCTGTTGAAGTGGATAATCTATCCCCCAGTATCAACTCTAACTCAGAAAGCACTGCATCTAGGCGAGCCGCATTATGGCGGTTAGACGTAGGGGTGTTGGAAGCGGCCATGCATCTCTCCAAATGAATATTAGCGCTAGTTACGGCTCTTTGGCGGTAGTGTCAGCAATAAGCCGACAAAAAATAACGCGGCTGATTAAACCAAGAAGGGCTACATGCAGGAAGCCAAGGCCCCATGCAAGATCGCTGTATCCATTTGGGCCAGCAAACGAAGCGAGGATTACGCCCATTATCATAGGCCCTGCTGCGCCACCGGCGTAACCAAGCGTCGTGTGTAGGGCAAGTGTCTGTCCGCGGCGGCCGGTTTCGGCAGACTCTGATGTTCCTCCAGTCAATGTGGAGCTATCTAACCAGATTGCTGCCCCAGCAATTACTGCAAGTGTTACTGCTAACCAGTAGGCGCTTGGCCCCAGAAATCCAAGAGCCACCGCAGCAATCGCAGAGAGTATGGTTGCAAGCCTGACAATCGCGGGCCGACCAATCTTTATCGATAATCCATTTCCATAAACGCTCATTGCTGTTCCGACGAGAGCCAACACCGTGGCGGTAAGAGCTGGGGAAACCCAGGTCGAAGCACTGTCGGGTCCCTTAGATGCTACATAAACGAGAAATGCTACTCCCCAGCCGCGCATAACGCTCATTTCGTAAGTGTGGATACAATAGGTTAGTGCGTAGGCCATGGCTGCCCGATTTTTTAAAATTGGGCGGAAATCTAAAAGTGCGGTGGTTTGGTTGGAAGGCTTAGGAGGGGCAACAGATGGAGCCGCGCTAACTACTAGAGCGCACGCTAGCACAGACAGCCAACCAGCCCACGCAAAAGCTGTATGCCATCCGAAAAGTTGCGATACGATATCGCCGTAAAAGAAAGAGATCGCACCCGCTGCTCCAATTCCTGCAGCGTGCCACGCAACAGCGCGGCGCATCAATTCGGGTTCAACGCGGTCAGCAAGGAGTTTGAGGCCGGTCATGTATACACCTGCCCAGCCAAACCCTGCGATCGCACGTACTGCAACTGCCGTCCACAATCCGTCTGCAATATAAGCAAAGCCAAAATGCCCAGCAGCGATAGCTGTAGCACCGATTATGTAAATGCGCTTCGGATCTATTCTGTCCGTTAATGAGACGAGAATGGGAGCGGCAATCATGTATGCGAGGTAGAAGGAACCGGTAATTAGGCCTGCTTCCGCCGGCCCGATATCCCAAGCTTCTTTTAGCTCAGGAAGTAGTGCTGACCATACATATGCGCCTAGTTGTGCTGCAATCTGAGCAGCACAAACAATTAAAACGAGATTTCGACTAGACATTGAGCAAACTTATCAAGGAAGAAGCTTATCCTTTTCACATTTCTGTTGTTTATTAGCTTAATGCTTGTTACGCGAATTCTGGCCTGGTACGTAACGTGTTTATGATGACTGATATTTTAATAGCTCCATCCATTCTTTCTGCTGATTTTGCCAAGCTTGGTGAATGCGTTCAAGCAGTTGATATTTCTGGTGCTGATTGGATCCATCTCGACGTGATGGACGGAAATTTTGTCCCAAATATTAGCTTTGGGCCGTCGGTCATTCAGTCTCTTCGTGGAGTGACCAGCAAAACATTTGACGCGCATTTGATGATAGAAGCAGTTGATACCTTTCTGCCTGAATTTAAGAAGGCGGGTTGTGAGCGTATCACTGTTCATCCCGAATCGGGTCCACACATCCACCGTTCTCTTGGTCTCATTAGTAGTCTCGGAATGAAAGCGGGGGTTGCATTGAACCCAGGAACACCAGTTGAGACGATCGATAATCTTATCGATATGGTTGATCTTGTGCTGGTTATGAGTGTTAACCCAGGCTTTGGCGGTCAATCATTCATAGAGAGCCAACTTGAAAAAATTCGTGCTGTACGGAGTCGGATCAATGCTTCAGGCCGGGATATTAGACTTCAGGTTGATGGAGGCATAACACCAGAAACAGCCGCGAAAGTTGTAGCGGCAGGAGCTGATGTGCTCGTCGCGGGAACAGCTGTCTTCAAAGGTGGTGAAAAGGCTTATGCAACCAACATAAAAGCGATTCGTGATGCAGCCTTAACTGGTCTCGGCTGATGGAAGAGACGCCGTCGCGTCGGCTTAGTCGCCATGTTCGCGCCCCCTGGTTTGAAACCCTTTTAGATGTGTTCCAAACCGCGCCAGACGCTCCGACAGATCCAGTCTATCGCTTTAAAGACCCCTGGCCAGGTGATGCTAGTCGCGGTGAAATTTTAATTTCAAATGAGGCCGATCTTTTCGCTGCCCTTGGTCCTGAGCCACGGGACCGTGAATTGGCTAAAGATGATGCCCGCCGCACCCGTGCCCACAGCTTTGTATGGCTTCGTGACCTTCGTTCGCTAGGTGGTGATGCTGCTAGACAAACGGCTCGTCGTGCACTGACGACCTGGCTTGAAACTGATCACAGAGGTGACCGAATAGCGTGGCGAATAGACGTAGTTGGTCAGCGCCTAGTTGCTTGGATGGGCGCATATGATTTTTTTGCCGCGAGTGCGGGGCCTTCCTTTCGATCCAATTTTATGGAGCAAACTGCTGTTCAAACAGCGTGGTTGAAAAAGCGAATTGGTCAAGTTTCTCCTGGCTCTGGTCGGTTTGCAGCGATAACTGGTCTTGCTGCTGGGGCAGTTGCAGTCGGCGCAGGGGATAAATATTTTCCCATTATAGATAGTATCTTTGCTGCTGCATGTCGTGATGATATCGGTAGTGACGGTTGGGTGATCAACGCGTCTCCGATTGATCAACTTGATACGTTAATGCGCCTGCTAGACCTTCGCGCGGCCGCGAATGCGATCAGTTGGCAATTTCGTACTAACATTTTTGAGGTGATCAGCGCGGTATCGGGCCCTGTTTCAGTGCTGCGCGCTGGTAATGGTGGGCTAGCGGTCTTCAGTGGTGGAGAAGGAGACCCTCAGGCGGTTGATCTAGCGTTAGCGGCATCGGGCTGGAGAGGGCGCGCTCTTTTAGATCTTCCAAATGCTGGATACTCCCGTGCTCTCGCTGGGCGCTCGTCAGTAATTCTATCGGCTAGGAACGGAGCGTTAGAGTTTAGTCATGGATCCGATAGAATTCTCGTGAGTGTTGGTTCTACTTCTGATGCTCCAGCTCCACGTTATCAGAGTGATAGATCTTCTGTCTTCAGCGCACCAATCGCCACAAGCTCTCGTTTTCTTGATTTTAATCCAATCGAACGAGTCACTGAAGAGGGTGCTAGTTTGTTGACGGCCTCCTATAGGCAGGCGAGACCTGAAATTACTTGGAAGAGAAGAGTTTTCCTCGCTGCCGACGGATTTGATATTCGTGGTGAGGATTCTATGGAAACGCGTTCAAAGACCGAGGGATTAGTTCCTTTTCACCTACATCCAAGTGCAGATGCCATCCAGATAGATGAAACTTCAGCGTTAATTAGAACATCGTCAGGACAAGGTTGGCGTTTGCGTGCTGATCATCCAATTCAGCTTTCACCAGAACCTTACCGCGGTCTTCCCGGAGCACCTGCAGCAGGTCTCCGCATCGAATTCTCAATTTATCCAGGACAAACTCGAAGGTGGGCAATCCGAAAAGAGCCCACAAGCTAAATTTTCCACTGATTGCGCGTTTGACTCTCTCAGACCTGACCCGCAAAACCTCCTTCTTTTTAAAAAGCTTTAATAGGAGTCGCTAACTGCGATGGCCGTTTCTCTTGTGCTTCCGCCTTCCCCAGACCGCGTTAAAATTTCACGCGCACTGATTTCAGTTTCTGATAAGACCGGGATAGTCGAATTTGGAAAGTTTTTGACCGCCAGCGGTGTTGAAGTTATTTCGACAGGTGGGACGCGCAAAGCGTTGGTTGAGGCGGGTGTGCTAGCAATCGAGGTGGCAGAGATAACTGGTTTCCCTGAGATACTCGATGGCAGAGTGAAAACATTACATCCAAAGGTACATGGTGGCCTTCTGGCAGTCCGGGGTTTGAAGGACCACAAGGCAGCGCTTGAGAACCATGGCCTGCCAGAGATCGATCTGCTGGTGGTCAACTTATATCCATTTGAGTCGACAGTAGCATCAGGAGCCGATGCGGATACCTGTATCGAAAATATTGATATCGGCGGTCCCGCAATGATTCGGGCAGCCGCTAAAAATCATGGGTATGTTACCGTAGCTACACACCCAGATCAGCTTTTAGCCATTCAAGCAGAAATGGAAGCAAATGCAGGCTCCACGACGCTTCAGCTCCGTCGTCGCCTCGCCGGTGAAGCTTATGCGCGAACTGCTGCCTACGACGCTCGAATTGCAAATTGGTTCGCGATCGAGCGGGAAGAAACTTTGCCTGCTACTTTTCCGATTGCAGGGACCGAGGGACAAAGTTTGCGATATGGGGAGAACCCTCATCAGCAAGCAGCCTTTTATCGGATGCCAGATGCCCGGGGAAATCTGCGACCTGGAGTGGCAACCGCTGAACAACTTCAAGGTAAAGAACTTTCATACAACAACCTCAATGATACGGATGCTGCTTTCGAACTGGCTGCCGAATTTGATGAGCCGGCCGTGGCAATTATCAAGCATGCAAATCCTTGTGGAGTAGCGACTGCTCCAACGTTGGTAGAAGCTTGGATGCGCGCACTTGCATGTGACCCGGTAAGTGCTTTTGGTGGCGTTATTGCAGTGAATAGGTCTCTGGATGCGGAAACAGCAGAACAAATCGGAAAGTTGTTTGTTGAGGTGGTGATTGCGCCAGAGGTGTCTGAGGAAGCAAAGTCTGTTTTGTCTAGTAAAAAGAACTTGAGGCTTCTTAAGACCGGCGCAATGCCAGATCCAGCGTCTCTTGGCCTAGCGTTCAAAAATTTGTCTGGTGGCGTGTTAGCACAGACGAGAGACAATGGGCGGATAGAGGTGAAAGATTTAAAGGTCGTAACTAAGCGCGCCCCAACAGAGCAAGAGATGAAGGATCTTCTCTTCGCCTTCCGCGTAGGTAAGCATGTAAAATCTAATGCTATTGTTTATGTTAAAAACGGAGCTACCGTGGGTGTCGGCGCTGGGCAAATGAGCCGAGTGGATTCGGCTCGAATTGCTGCGCGTAAGGCAATTGACGCAGCACAGGCAGCTGGGATGCCCGAACCTCTGACAAAAGGCTCAGTTGTTGCCTCTGACGCATTTTTTCCATTCGCTGATGGTCTTATGGCCGCCGTGGAAGCAGGAGCAACTGCAGTAATACAGCCCGGGGGATCGATCCGGGACGATGAAGTCATATCTGCGGCTGACGAGGCTGGCCTCGCAATGGTCTTCACAGGGATGCGCCATTTTAGGCACTAATTAAGTTCGAAAAATCTTTAATCCTTTAAAAGGCTTTTGAACCAGGCAACAAAGGAAGGGCTATCCCATTCTGCAAACCCTTCCAATGAAGCAATTATTTGTCCTGATGTATTGAAGATAAATGTTGTTGGCAGGCCTCTAGAGCCTAACTGACGTGCAAGTTTGGAGCGCGGATCTAGATCAGCATTCAGGTGCTTTATTCCTAATTTTTTTAGAAACGGGGCCGCTTTTTCTTTGCCACGAGCGTCTGTCGAAAGTGCGAGTACAAGGAATTGATCCGCAGGGAGTGCTGCCTTCAGGGAGTCTAGGTGTGGCAATTCTTTAACGCATGGTGCGCACCAAGTTGCCCAGAAGTTTAAAATTATTACTTTCCCAATGTGGTCTTTGATATGCGCTTCTTCACCCGTTTCTGTTAAAAAGCTCTGCTCTGGAAGAGGTAGCGGGGGCGAGTGTATTAATAACTTGTCAGGTGGCGGCGCAGATGCAGCGATGGACGTAAGCCCATGGATGCTCCATAACGCCATTACCAAAAATACGATTATCAATTTCAGGGATTGGCGCATGTCCAGCTCCGAGGATAAGTCCGCGAACGCGATGTGGGGCGGCCGCTTTCAGGGTGGTTCCTCTGATATAATGTCTGAAATCAATGTTTCCATTGGCTTCGACAAGCGTTTAGCCACACAAGATATAAAAGGCTCAAAGGCACACGTAAGAATGCTAGCTGCCCAGGGCGTTGTATCAGATGCAGATGCCGAAGCAATTTGCAGAGGTCTTGAGCAAATTCTCGCGGAAATTGAAGCAGGAACATTTGAATTCCAAACCGACCTTGAAGACATTCATATGAATGTGGAATCAAGATTATCGGAAATTATCGGACAACCTGCAGGTCGGCTCCATACAGCGCGCTCTCGTAATGACCAAGTGGCGACAGACTTCCGTCTTTGGCTGAGAGATGAAATTGACGCAGTTTTACCGGCCATCAAAGACCTTCAACTTGCATTGATAGATCAGGCAGAGCGCGCGGCAGATTTTGTGATGCCTGGATTTACACATTTGCAAAATGCGCAACCCATTACGTTTGGGCACCATTTGATGGCTTATGTGGAGATGTTTGAAAGGGATCGTGATCGTTTTCGAGACTGTCGCAGACGTTTAAATGAGAGCCCCTTGGGAGCGGCTGCTTTGGCAGGCACCCCATATCCAATTAACAGGGAACAGACAGCCAAAGAGCTGGGTTTTGATCGCCCTGCTGCTAACTCGATGGATGCCGTGGCTTCACGTGACTTTGCCCTTGAATTTCTCGGCGCTGCTTCGATACATGCCATGCACCTTTCGCGGTTAGCGGACGAAATCGTACTTTGGATGAGCGCCCAGTTTAGGTTCATTAAATTGTCAGATGCATTC
Source organism: Alphaproteobacteria bacterium (assembly GCA_030833925.1). Lineage (GTDB taxonomy): Bacteria > Pseudomonadota > Alphaproteobacteria > Bin95 > Bin95 > VMCJ01. Next base: position 64,488 of record JAURGE010000002.1, on the reverse strand, counting down.
ACCACTGGCAGCTCTATCATGCCGCAGAAAAGAAATCCTGACGCAGCGGAGTTGGTCAGGGCCAAGATTGGCCGCATTGCTGGGGCCTTCCAATCTTTATTGATCATGATGAAGGGGCTTCCTCTGACCTATTCAAAGGATATGCAGGAAGATAAAGAACCAGTATTTCAGGCTGTCGACGCGTTGATGCTTTCAATCGCAGCAATGTCAGGAATGGCTAAGGATTTAGTCCCACAAAAGGAAAATATGCTGGCGGCGGCGAAGCTAGGTTTTACAACAGCAACTGACCTGGCTGACTGGCTCGTGCAGAACCATGGCAAACCCTTCCGGGAGGCGCATCATATTGCTGGGTCTTTGGTGTCTGAAGCAGAGGCTAAGGGATGTGGTTTAGAAGATCTGCCACTAGAGACTATGCGCGCCGTTGCTCCAGAGATAAATGAAAGTATCTATAAAGTGTTGAGCGTTGAGGCTTCTGCTGCAGCCCGGAAAAGCTATGGCGGTACCGCACCAGAACGGGTTCGGCAGGCTGTTGCTACGGCCCGCAGTAGGCTGCTGGCAGAGGAGGCGTGATGCGTCGCCTATTTGTATTGGCCGCCATTTTGATTTCACTTTCATCATGCGGGAAAAAAGGCGAACTAAAGCACACCGATGAAGCCAACATGTCCTATCCTAAAATTTACCCAAGCCGGTAGCTCAAAGCCATGATGTTTAAGGATCAACTTGCAGCCATTGCGCCTGGCTTTTCATACAAAAATGGCCGTCTTGAGGCCGGTGGCGTAGATCTTTCAGAAGTCGTTAATGCAGCGAGAGGACCGGTATACGTCTACTCATTAGATGCTGTTTTAGAGAATTTTCTGGATTTTCAGCGAGCTTTTGCGGATCAGCCAACGCGTATCTGTTATGCCATGAAAGCTAATGATTGCTTGGCTATTCTTAAACTCTTAGGGGGCGCTGGTTCAGGTGTTGATGTTGTATCTGGCGGCGAGCTTGCGCTTGCGTTATCCGCGGGAATTCCAGCCAATCGAATTGTCTTCTCCGGCGTAGGTAAGAGTGACCGTGAGTTGGCACAGGCTGTTAAAGCCGGCGTCATGCAAATCAACGTGGAAACACAATATGAGCTTGGTCAGCTTGCCCAAATTGCTACGTCACTAGGAAAAGAGGCTCCAATTGCTCTTCGTGTTAACCCAGACCTTGAGGCGGGCACTTTAGACCAGATTTCAACCGGTAGAGCCACTGACAAGTTTGGTGTCGCTTATGAGGATGCCCCCAGGCTCTATATGGAGGCCGAAAAAACGCCAGGTTTAGCCCCCAAAGGCATAGCGATGCATATTGGGTCACAAATTGGAAATACGGATTTTCTTGCAGCGGCCTGCGCAAAACTCAGATCACTATGGGAAAGTCTATCGGCCTCTGGTTTAAAACTGGAGCGTTTTGACGTAGGTGGTGGCCTTGGCATCCGCTACAAGAATGAGACTGCACCCCTTGTTCAAAGTTATGCTGACACCATAAAGAAAGCAGTATCGGGGCTGGACGCGGAAGTGGTTTTGGAGCCTGGGCGCCGCATCGTGGGGCCTGCGGGAGTGCTGCTCTCGACGGTGATTTCGGTAAAGGAATCCGGAGGTCGCCGGTTCGTGATACTAGATGCCGCAATGAATGACCTTATCCGACCAGCTTTATATAAAGCTTGGCACGAAATTGTCCCGCTCATTGATCCTGGTAGTGTGCCCTGGACTCCTGCTGACGTGGTTGGTCCTGTATGTGAATCTACCGATAAATTTGCTGATCAACGGCCTCTGCCGCCGCTGCAGCCAGGAGACCAGGTGGCATTCTTAGCCGCAGGGGCTTACGGGTCAGTTATGGGTTCAGAATACAACAGCCGTCCGAGAGCGGCAGAGGCAGTTGTGCGTGATGGTCAATGGTCGTTCACAAGGAACCCTCGATCTTATGACGATATAATCAGGGAGCAGCATGCTCCCGCCTGGCTTTAAAGGATATGGAGATTTTAATGGAAGAGACGGTGTACCCAGAGCGTTCGCTCGAAAGTGATACAACCCGCACATTTGCTAATCGGGTTTCGGTTCGTTCCTACACGGATGAGCCCGTAACCGATGAACAAGTTGATGCTGTGTTGCAGGCAGCATTTAGGGCGCCAACCTCTTCGAATATTCAATCTTACAGCGTTATCGTAGTCCGCGATAAAGAAACATTAGAAAAACTTGCAGTTGTGACCTCGGGACAAAAACACGTAGCGAACGCGCCAGTTTTCCTTGCTTTCTGTGCCGACCTAACACGTATCGATAAGGCGATGCGTGATAGAGGCGGTAATATGGAGACAAATAACCTCGAAACAGGTCTAGTGTCCTCGGTTGATGCGGCACTTGTCGGAATGTCAGCCTACATTGCTGCTGACTCACTCGGCATGAAAGGTGTCATGATTGGTGCCGTTCGGAATAATGCTACCGAGACTGCTGAAATTTTAGGCCTACCCAAGCGTGTCTATTGTGTTTTTGGAATGGTTCTTGGTTGGCCGGACAAGGTACCGCAACAGAAGCCTCGTATGGACCAAGATGCAGTTGTGCACTACGAGCAGTATGGAAAAACCATAAGTGGTGCAAGATTAGACCCTAAAGTTGATGCATATGATAAGGCTCTGGCAGCTCATTACCGAAGTGTTGGAATGACTACGACAGACGATAGCTGGTCCCATGATATTGCTAAGAAATTTATGCCTGAACCCCGTGAAAACCTGCGTTCAGAATTAAAGGAACGGGGTTTCGATTTTAGATAGAAAGCAGCAGCCTGAAGTTCTTTTCATAGCAGATTCTTAGAATATGGGCCTGCAGCGTCGAGGCATGAGTTGTTCCGATCAGGCAGCGCCTTTATTCGTTTGATAAAAAGATTTTTAAGAGAGATTTAGCGGAGCTCGTTCTAGGAGCGCTAAAATCTAGTGTTTGGTCCGATGATAGGTTGAACGCCCAGGCGATCAGCATTTTCAGAATAGTTGCAAAATGACATGCCGAAAGGACGGCGATGCCGAACAATACGCTTCGCGGGGCGCTCTGGATGCTTGGAGCGGTGGCAAGCTTCGCATGCATGCAGATAGCCGGACGGGAACTTTCAGGCGAACATGACCCTTTTGCCATACTACTCTTTCGTAGTCTGATTGGTCTTGCCCTTATAACACCCATCGCAATAGCTTTTGGCGGTGCCAAAAATGTTACGACAAGACGACCCATTGGTCATTGTGTAAGGAATAGTATTCATTTTATCGGACAATTCGGTTGGTTTTACGGAATTGCCTTTTTACCGATGGCGGATGTGACTGCATTAACCTCTTCAACACCATTATTTGGAGTGGCTTTAGCGGTTATTTTCATGGGTGAATTTCTTTCATTACGTCGGTTCACCATCATTCTAGTTGGGTTTTTAGGCGTTTTGATTGTCATTCGGCCTGGTGTTGTTCCATTGGAGTTAGCGACTGGCGTTACCGTGCTTGGGGCGTTTTGTTACGCCGTTTCAATCATTATGGTGAAAGCTTTGACGCGCACAGAACCGCCATTACGCATCGTTTTTTTTATGATGTTGATTCAATTAATTTTTGCACTTGCGTGTACCAATCTACAGATTGCCTTGCCAGCAGAGGAAGAATGGCCATTTGTGATTTTAGTGGCGATTGGCGGACTAACAGCTCACTATTCGATGGCGCGATCGGTTCAACTGGCGGATGCCAGTGTGGTGATGCCAGTCAATTTTCTTCAATTGCCTTTGATGGCTCTGGCGGGCTTTGCTTTTTATGGTGAACACATTGATCCATATACACTTGGTGGTGGTGCTTTAATTTTAGCGGCAACGTATTTGAACATCACCTCGGCAAAAAAACGTCAGCTAAAAGCGGTTGACTAATGTGTCCGGAAAATTTTTTCGAATATTTTTCTGGGTAACGTAAAAGATTAGAAAAATTTCTTTTGCTAAGGGCTCTTCGATTGATAATAGCAGGTAGCTAAGGTTTGACATTTAGGGGGTGGTTCGGGTAACAACTCTTTGTGATCACAAGCTTCAGGGCTTGATTGACATTCCACCGCAGTTTGTTTGTTTTTTGAGGGCTGGTCCCATGAAAGTTGTGCGTTCGCTCAAGACACTTAAGAGCCGTCATCGTCAATGCCAGGTGGTACGACGAAAGGGACGAATTTACGTGATCAACAAGCAGGTTCGAAAATTCAAGGCACGCCAAGGCTGATCGTCCTGGTTGGTTTCTTGAAAAAGAAGCGCTGTTGCTCTCCACTTCGCAGTCAGGTTACATCTAAATAGGCTAGTTTTTTGGCCTACCTAGGGGCCTGATTGATGCAAACAAATTTTTCACTAGTCCAACTTTCTGACCCGGACATGGCTGCGTCCGAGTCGATTTTAAGATCGTGCGTGCATTGTGGTTTTTGTACTGCGACGTGCCCCACTTACGTACTGCTTGGTGACGAACTAGACAGTCCCAGAGGTCGTATCTATCAAATTAAGGATATGTTGGAATCTGGCCGTCCAGCGCCGAAGACGGTCGTTAAGCATATTGACCGTTGTCTATCGTGCCTGTCCTGTATGACCACTTGTCCTTCGGGTGTGCACTATCAACACTTAGTTGACCATGCGCGATCATATATCAATGAAACATTTAACCGACCAATTTTTGATAGGGTTTTTCGATTAACCCTAGCTCGTATTTTGCCATATCCAGCCCGTTTCCGGGCCGCATTAGCAGTTGCCTGGTTTTTCCGTCCCTTCGCTGGATTAGTTAGTGGGCGAATAGGAGCAATGTTGCGCCTTGTGCCAAAAAGTATTCCACCCCGTTCTCCGATTGAAGGACATAAAGTGCATCGAGCGGAGGGTTCCAGGATAAAGCGTGTTGCGCTGCTTGCCGGATGCGCTCAGCAAGTTCTTAGCCCCTCTATAAACGAGGCAACAATTCGTCTTCTGAATCGCCACGGAGTGGAAGTGGTTGTTGCAAAGGGAGCCGGATGCTGTGGTGCGCTTGTGCACCACATGGGACGCGCTGAGGAAGGACATGACGCAGCTCGTCAGAATGTTGATGCATGGACAAGGGAAATCGATGGTGAGGGTTTAGATGCTATCATAATCAACGCGTCCGGTTGCGGAACAAGCGTAAAAGACTACGGGTTCATGCTTAGAAATGACCCGGTGTATGCAAAAAATGCTGAACGCGTTTCCGCTTTGACCAAGGACATCGTCGAGTTCATGGGGGAAATAGGCTTACAAAATCCGAAGCCGCCTGAGCAGATGAGGCTTGCCTATCACTCAGCTTGCTCCATGCAGCACGGACAGCAATTAAAAGATGAGCCGAAGGCCCTTTTAGAGGATGCTGGGTTTCAGGTTGTCACGCCCTTAGAGCCACACCTCTGTTGTGGCTCTGCGGGCGTATACAACATCATGCAGCCTAAGATTGCTAACCAATTAAAAGAGCGAAAGGCGGCTAACCTAGCTCGGCTTCAGCCTGATGCTGTGGCAGCTGGTAATATTGGCTGCATTGGCCAACTGCAGGGAGCAGTGGGCAAGCCAGTGCTTCACACGGTTGAACTTCTTGACTGGGCAACTGGTGGACCAAAGCCAGAAAAACTCGTTCAATAATTAGCCTCGATTGAAACCTCGGCCCATGATGTGAGCGGGTAGTAGAGCTAGAGCTGCTATCAGTGCCGTTAGCATAAATGTGTCTTGAAACCCCTGCGTTTGAGCTTGAGCGAACACGGTTTCTCCCAAATAACGAAGGGCCCCAGCTGAAGAATCAATAGCCGAAACACCAGAATCCTGCATTAAAGCAATGATGTGGGCTAGAAGGTCCTGCGCTGCAGAGTTATCTGGGGTCTGGCTGTCAGAAATGGTTTGTGCATGATCAGCGGTACGACTTTCCAAGAATACAACCATAAGATTAACACCGGCTGCACCTCCAAATGTTCGCGCAAAATTTATTAGTCCGGCTCCTTGGCTCACCTGTGCCGACCCAAGAGACCGCAGTGCTCCAGTATTAAGAGATGGAATTATCAATGACAGCCCAAACCGATTGACCAGTGTAAAAAAAACAAACATCCAAAAGGGCGTGTTGGAATCTGCAATGGATAAGAGAAGGAACCCGAATCCGAACCAGAACAGTCCAGTCATGATCAAAATGTGTGCTGGGAACCTGTCAACCAAGCGTCCAGCTGTTGGAAACATTACCACCATTAAGATCCCAGCAGGAACCAGAGCAAGACCTGCCTTTGTGGCCGAGAAGCCCTGAACCTGCTGCATAAAAACGGCGATTGCGTAAATAGACCCAAACATGCCGAAACCAAAAATGATCCCGACTAAAATTGCAGATGCAAAGCGAATATTTGAAAAAAGTCGAAGATCTAACATGGGCCATTTGGCAGTGAGTTGCCGGGCGATAAAAGCAATGGTTGCTAGTATCCCACCCACTAATTCCAAAACAATCCTGTCTGAAGTCCAGCCAAAGCGCCGCCCACTCGCAAGGCCATCTAAGAGAAGGCCTAGAGCAATAGCCATAAGAATGAGACCTGCCCAATCAAAAGGACGGGAGATACCTGACCGAGCTGTTGGCATGAAGGCTCCGCCAGCTATGATTGCTGCCATTGCCAAGGGCAGGGGCACTAGGAAAACAAATCGCCAGCTAAATTCATCGGTTATGAACCCGCCAATAGCTGGACCAAGGCCTGGAGCAAGAACAACTCCAAGGCTGAAAAGACCCATCGCTGCGCCGCGTCTATCTGGCGGAAAGACTGTGAAGATAATTGCCATAGTGAAGGGCTGCATAAGACCTGCACAGAAACCTTGTATGACCCGTGCCAGGATGACTGTCGAATAATCTGTTGCTGAGAACGCCAGAAAAGAGCCCGCTATAAAAATAGCCATTGTTGTGAGGAACACTGTCCTCTGTCCAAAGCGTTGTTGTAGCCAAGAGGTTAGTAACATGGCGCCGGTCATTGAGGCGAAATAAGCTGTTGAAAGCCACTGCGCTTTGTCTTGACCAATACCAAAGGCACCCATCACCGCCGGTACAGCAGTGTTAACGCTGGTAGACGATAGGACCATGCCGATCATGCCGATCAGTCCGGAGCCAGTCATCAACCAACGCTCAGTCTCGGTAAAAGCTGTCCACTCTTGGTTGGCGTTAATGGCCATCGGTTTAGAAGAAAACGGTGGTCTATATTTTTAGATTATTTTTGATCTCTGACGTCAATTTCTACTTCAACCATCATACCGGGTGAGAGGGGCTTTGGCCTTTCGGTAAAGGCTATTTTGACCGGAATACGTTGAGTTACTTTCGTGAAGTTACCGCTGGGATTTGGGGTGGGTAACAAAGCAAAACGCGATGTTGCGGCAGTGCCAATTTTCTCCACCCGCCCGATGAAGTTATCATCGGGAAAAGCATCAACAGTAATGTGTACACTTTGACCAATGTTGAGGCGGCGGACCTGCGTTTCCTTTATATTAGCTTCTACCCAGACGTTTTCGGGATTGTGCAACATTAAAACGCGACGGCCTGGGCCAACAAATTCGCCGTTTTCTACAAAAACGCGATCAATGATTCCTGGTATTGGTGCACGAATAGCTCGCTGGGCAATCAGTGCCTCTTGTCGAGCTATCTTCGCCAGAAGCTCGGCTTCCTTATGGTCAAGAATGGCAAGCTCACTTTGTATAACAGTCAGTTCACCTTTATCTGCTTCGGCCTCCGCCGCTTCTCCTCGGGATGATGCGATATCAGCGTCAGCGCGGCGCAATTCACTTTCTAGTCGTGAGACTTCTGCTTCGGCTCGATCCAAACGTGCACGCGAGATAACCCGTCGATTAAATAGGCTTTGGAAGCGCTCTAATTCTTGGTTAGCTAATCTTAGTTCAGCGGCCAAGGCGCTGCGGCGTGCTTGCTGAGCTTGGACTTCCGTCGTTCGGGTCTGAAAACGACTATCTGTCTGCCGAGTCACCATATCGGTCCGGGCTGCATACTCGGTCCGTTCAGCTTTGACACCGGCTAAGGAAGCTCTTAAAGCCTCTAATTCAAATGTCTGAACTTGGTCATCCACTTGGGCAAGAAGGGTGCCGGCATCGACGCGGTCACCAGATTCAACATTGAGTTGGATGAGCAAACCATCAACCCGACTGCCTACCGTGATATGGTCTGTCGTTACACGAGCATCGTACTCATAAACATGGGTCATTCGGCTCATAACCTCACGACCAGCAAAAATACCGGCGACTATGGCGATGGTTCCAATCACAAAATACCGAAGAGCTCTTGAAGGCCTGCGGCGAAACCTCTTTTGCGGGTTTGAGGCAGTTTGGGGTGCGGTTTCATTGTCATCGGAACTTTGGGAGTTGGATTTCTGCTCCGCTCCTGAATTTTTCTCATTGCCCTCTGACATCAAGAAACTCCTTTTTCGGCCGATGCTGAAAGAGCTTCAAAGCGGCCTATTAATTGGGTAGTGAAATCAATCATTGCGTTAACCTGTCCGGGATCGAAATCGCCTAGGACTTCTTGGCGCAATTCAGCGGCTATCGCATCCACTTGCTGGAACCGAGCGCGTCCTAGCTCGGTCAAATGGACAAGGTTTGCCCTGCGATCTTCTGGATGAGGGCAGCGTTTAACAAGGTCAGCTTCCTCTAATTGGTCAATTTGGCGGACGAGGGTTGCGGCTGAGACACCAGCCCGCGTGGCAAGATCCAGTTGCGACATTCCATCTGCATTATCATTCAGATGCATAAGCAAGATCCAACGTGCTTGGGATAGGCCTAGGGGTCTGAGCCTATTGTCGAGTTCTGTTCGCCAAAGCCTGGCGAGAAGGCCCGTTTGACGACCTAAATTTCTCGGTGTTTTCCAAGCCACGGAAGCATCCCACTAATCAGTATGTCAATTATAAGGTTCCTATATATTAGCGTACTAATTATAAATGTGTGAAGTAATTAGTTGTGCTCTCGGAAATAAACTAATCGATTGTTAAAATCGAATTTTGCAAGTGCTGAGGTGTTAAGTCAGCACTTTGCAGTCAGTTGAACGTATTTTTTATCAGCTTCTAATCGCAGTTATTACCTAATCACGTGATCTAAGCCTGTATGCTTCTGAGAATTTCGGGAGCTGCTTCCCTGGCGAGCGCCTTCAACTCTTCGGCTGTCTTATTTTGGATAGGATGCGCTGTCCAAACTATCGCGGGGGCAAAACCTAAAGCCTTTCCTTGAGCTTCTGCGGCCTGCTGAAACTCAACCGTGGCTGTGGCACACCCAGGAATCCCGCGAATGTCGAGCTGGTGAATGTCATGCAAACTGCACGACGTGCACGAGCCTCAATCTGCTAGGGCTTCGACAACCAGGTCGCAGCTCTCAACAATGTCTTGGAGGACAGTTTCTGGCGCAGGCTTTGTATGGGTTGGCTTTTTAAATCTAATGGTTTTTACGCCGGCTGCTTGGATCAATGGCTCTAGGGCGTCCATGAACTCGTCTGAACGCTCTTTGGAAATTGAAAGGAGGGCAACAGTCTTCCCGTTAAGACTGCCAGGTGGCGGTCGTCTTTCTCTAAGCGATGAGGCACTTTCCGCAGTTGGGTCGCGCATAGCGTAGGTCATAGGCTTAAAACTCCTCTAAGGCGCGGGTAACAGGCCGCACTTCTGCATTATTTCGACCACCAGTCCACCCGCCAATAATAGCGGACATTAGAGCGCCGGGGCCACCAGCTCTGACTATCAAGAGACCTCCTGGATGGAATTTGTCAATCATGCCCTTAGAGTCGGCATACTGATCCGCCTGTGCTGGCGTCATGCCGAGCGGATGGCCAGCTCCCTCCATAATTTCTGATACTGGTCGTTTTAAGGCTTGATGCAGTCCATCTTCAATCTCTGCTCTACCCCATCCATCTTTCCGAAAAATTTCATAGTGATTAGGAGAAATAACAAGAATCGCATTGCCCCAACGAGCTAGCCTTGGGTGATTTACGCTCCATAGTTGCATGGCCATTGATTCACATAGTTCTGCTGCCGTCCTGCTTTTTTGGTCAACAAATCCAGTAACTCCATCGGCGTGGAAAAGTGTGACTGCCGACTTTCCAGCCTCAATGCCCCTGGCCTGCGCAAGTGGAACCCAGTCCTCGTCGCGTTCATCCTCTGCAAAGCAGAAAGTGTATTTTCCTGGTTGGCCAAGGCATGCGCGGTCGATTTCTTGTGGTCGACCGCCGCCAACATTTCGGATTATCAGCTGAAATGCCCGTCCGATGGTAGCGTTTGCTCGGTTACCTTGCCCAAGGGCATTCCCACCAGAGTTCATCCCGATACGTCGAGAAATGGGGCCATTCACCAGCAGAAGAGGACCAGAAAAGGCAAGGGTGCAAAGAAGTCCATGCATAGCAAACTCGGGCTCCAGAGCCGCTTTTATGGCTCCTAATAAAACCGGAAAGTACTCAGGGCGACAGCCTGCCATGACTGCATTTATGGCAGCTTTCTCGACGGTGCATGGGACGAGATTAGGGGGGATTAATCCAATAATTTCATCTGACTTCTTGCTTGTGCCGGCGAGCATTCTTGCGACCCGCAAATCAGTCGGTGGCGTCACTGGCAGGCCATCGGTCCAACCGCGATCGAAGGCAACCTCCATTGGGTCGCTTTCGTCATCAACTTCGATTGAGCGTGAATTCAGTGAAATTTCCCCAGCTCGTAAAGCTAGCCTTTCGGGCATTCCGGGGGCTACATTAAGGGCACCGCAACCGGGCATGTTTTCAGGCATTGTGTTGCCGAGTTCGCTAAGTCCGGTGATTGAGCGCCATTCGTTTTTATTCCAGCCGTAAACGCGAGAATTTTCTGTCTTTTCGTCAAAGGCAATAACTGTTGGAACTATCTCGATGCGGAGCTTATGGCTTTCAAGAAGGTCTGAGTCGTGTCTAGGGCTCAAGCCCCGAGGAAACTGGGCTATATCCTGTGTTATTATCTCGAGTTCTAGTCCGGCAGCGCGCATTTCTGCCAACGCAGGAACTGCCAATCTGCATGTTGGGCAATCTTCTTTTACAACCGCGACAAAACGCATTGTCTGTCCTCCCCGGACAAACGATAGCCCCAGAGGAGATGCGGCGCTACATTAGAAAAATTGAATCTAGAGATAAGCGGATTAAAACAATGGACTTCGGCTATTCGGAAAAGGTGAAACAGCTGCAGGAGCGTGTTTCAGACTTTATGGAGCGAGAGATCGTGCCGCGCGATAAGGAATGGCATCAGTTGACTGAGGCGGGGACTTTCCCCCCGGCTTTTTGTGAAGATATTAAAGCTAAAGCCAAGTCCGAGGGGTTGTGGAATTTCTTTTTGCCGGATCTGCCCGAGGATGCCCCAGGCCAAGGTCTGACTAACCTGGAATACGCGCCACTTGCTGAAATAATGGGCCGCATCTATTGGTCGCCGGAGATGTTTAACTGCAACGCACCTGACACCGGAAATATGGAAGTATTTCACATGTTTGGTACGCCTGAGCAGAAAGACGCCTATTTGAAGCCCCTTTTAGAAGGTGAAATTCGCTCAGCTTTTTGCATGACCGAGCCGGAAGTAGCTTCCTCTGATGCCACGAACGTCCAGACTCGAATTGAAAAAGATGGAAATGAATATGTCATAAATGGGCGCAAGTGGTTCATTACCAATGCTGAGCACCCTAATCTTGGCGTGATGATAGTGATGGGTAAGACCGATCCAAGTGCAGAGACCCACCGTCAACAGTCTCAGGTCCTCGTACACCCCAATACGCCAGGTGTTTCTATCCGCCGCAACCTGCCTGTGATGCATCACATCAGTCCAGAGGGACATTGCGAGGTCGTTTTCGACAATGTTCGGGTGCCGACATCTAACATTATAGCCGAAGAGGGCGATGGCTTTATGATCGCCCAGGCACGCCTCGGCCCGGGCCGAATCCACCATTGCATGCGGACCATAGGCCAGTGTGAGGTGGCACTAGAGCTTATGATAGAGCGTGGATTAAACCGGAATACATTCGGCAAAAGAACTATTGATCACGATACTGTCCGTGAAGCCGTCGCACTGTCACGCCAGGAGATAGATATGGCCCGGCTTTTAGTCCTCCGCGCAGCTTGGATGATTGATACTGAAGGTCCGCGCGCAGCCCGAATGGAAGTGTCAAAAATTAAGGTAGTAGCTGCCCGTCTTCAAACAACGGTTGTCAACCGTGCTATGCAAGTATTCGGTGCTATGGGCCTAACGCCTGATACGCCGCTTTCATACCTTTGGACATGGGGTAGAGCGCTTCAATTTATCGATGGCCCCGACGAAGTACATTTGCGTACAATCGCTCGCAGCCTTGTTCGAAATCACGAAAAGAATGGTTTGAGCGCGGTGATGCCTCATTTTTATCGGGTCTCCAAGGACTTTGATGAAGGCCTCTGACTATTGTCTAAAACTTTACATAAAACCCTTTTTGGTAATATTTTTTATCACCGTAGATAACCAGAGGGCGCGCTAGCCGCATAAGGAATCTGTTGGCCGCCCCAGGGGAAAGGGGCATGGACAGGTTTTTTGAGGGTCAAGCTAGGCGTTGGCTTGAAGAAGCAGATATCGAGGTTGGCGGTAGCCGACCCTGGGACATTCAGGTTCACGACAATAGATTATGGCGTCGTGCAATGCTCGGAGGCTCTCTTGGATTTGGCGAAGCCTATATGGATGGTTGGTTCGATGCATTGGCTATGGATGAGCTCCTCGTCCGTTTAATGAAACCTGCTGGCATTCGAGACAAGCTTTGGATTTTGAAGACGAGCAGGCACATTCAGGCCATCAATAATTCGATTTTAAACCGTCAGTCTAAGCTTCGCGCTACTAAGGTAGCTCAAACACATTATGACGCTGGAAATAAACTTTTTGAGATTTTGCTCGATGAATTGATGATCTACAGCTGCGGGTATTGGTGCAGTGGTGCCTCAGATCTGGCATCAGCTCAGATTGCAAAGTTAAACTTAATTGCCGCCAAACTAGAATTGAAACCAGGGATGAAGGTTCTGGATATTGGCTGTGGCTGGGGCGGTTCCGCCTATCACCTGGCACAAACCTTCGGGGTTCAGGTTGTAGGAGTCACTATTTCAGAGGAGCAAGTTAAGCTTGGTCTCCAGCGCAACGCAGGTCTGGATGTCGAGATCCGTCTTCAAGACTACCGTGATGTCAACGAAACTTTTGATGCTATCTACTCGATCGGAATGTTTGAGCACGTGGGGGCCAAGAACTACGATACATATTTTGAGACCGTAAAAGCCGCGTTGAAGCCTCAGGGACGCTTCCTACTCCATACAATAGGCCATCGTGAAAAAGGCCCTTACCTCGATCCTTGGTTCAACCGTTACATTTTTCCTAACGGTTATTTGCCATCTGCCAGTGAGCTTGCTGCGGCAGCAGAGAAGGTTTTTGTGATAGAAGATTGGCATAATTTTGGTCCCGACTATGACAAAACACTTATGTGCTGGTTACAAAATCTCGGTGACCGATACTCGGAACTAGATCCTGGACGGTATGATGAACGTTTCCGTCGCATGTTTGTCTTTTACCTTGCTGCCTCTGCAGCGGGTTTTAGGCTGCGCCTTAACCAACTGTGGCAAGTATTACTTAGCCATGGCGACAGGACAGATATTCCGGTCTGGCGATAATTTGCGGGTCAAGTTTTCTATCACCCCAATCCTCGCTTAACCATTTCGTGCATAATACTGGCCGCGCCAGATCTTCCGGAGGTGTGTAGCCCCTCAATGACACCGCTCTGATCGAGCTTAGATCTATTTTGGCTAAGCTTATATTTTGCTTCGATTTTTTCTATCTCGATTGCAAAAGCCACTATGCCACCGAGCATCTTTCTGACGTAATCTTCTGGCTCATCATCAAGTCGCCAAGAATTCGGCTCATCACCTTCAAAAACTTTCGAGAGATCATTTACGCATCGTCGCTTCTCTACATCGTCACTTATCGGTTCGATTTTGCCGGTTATTTCGACTGCTACATAATTCCATGTTGGTACAACCCCGTGCCTATCACTCTTAGAGGGGTACCAAGTTGGCGAGATGTAGGCGTTTGGACCGGAGAATAAAGCTATTGCCGGGCTTGGCTGACAAAGAGCGTTCGCATGGGGGTTACTTCGGGCTACATGGCCAAGTAGCCGCTCATGCGGCGAGTTTTGATCTAATATTAAAGGTAGCTGAGTAACTGGCGGTAAACCGCCATTTGCTGCCGTTGTGACCAAAACAGCGAAAGGATGCTCACTGATTATGTTTAAGGCGTCCTCCTTGGAGCCCAAAAAGTGTGACGGAACGTACAATTCTCTCAGCCTTCCAGAAATACAAGTTTATCGAAACAGTAACACTGGCTCATGTCATTGCATCCTAAAGGCTACTGGACTTCCAACGGAGGACTCGCCGGCTGCAACTAATTGGTGTTAGTTGCCAGTTTTGCAGTTTTTTTTTGAGCTCTGTGATGTCTCTACCCTATGTGCTTGGCAAAGAATTCCAGCGTCCGTGACCGAGCAAGCTTGGCACTTTCGTCATTAAAATCCCCGCGATGGTCACAGTTAAAGCCATGGCCAGCTGGGTAAATAAACACTTGTGCATCCCCGTGGGCTGCACGGATTTTTTCAACGTCAGCCATAGGAATGCCATGGTCATTTTCCCCAAAGTGCATCATCACGGGATTCTTGGGGGCCTCGTCGTTAAACATCGCAATCTGGCCTCCATAGTAACAGACGGAAGCATCTATGCCGACGCGAGTTGCTGTGAGCCATGACATCGATCCGCCCCAGCAGTAGCCAACGCTCCCTATCTTGCCAACATTAGCGGCCTTCAGGGCTGCTACTGTAGAAGCAACATCTTTGACAGCATCATTCCAGTCAACCTTGGCACGCGTGTCACGGCCCTTGGCAATGTCGTCGGGGGTATAGCCTACCTCAAAATTTTTCTCTGCTCTGTCAAAGAGTGCCGGCGCTAAAACAGCAAAGCCATCGGCTGCATAACCGTCTGCAACTTCACGTATGTGACTGTTAACGCCAAAAATTTCTTGGATGACCACCAATCCGCCTCTAGGTGTCCCGGAGGGATCCGCCTTGTAGCAATCGAACTGATGTCCATCTGCAGCCTTGAGTGAAATTACCGTGCCCATAGGGAATACCTCCAACAATTAAAACGGTTTTGAAGAATATACGTTACCCGTCGATTAGACGTAAATGATCTGGCCATCCTTCCCATTGGATAGCGCAGAAGTGATACCAGAAATTTCTATATTGACACTTTGCATCATGCTTCCGGGGGACATTCCAGCTACGGAGAGTGCCGTGTCACATGCGGTTATTTCGACATCTAATTCCTTGAGAGCCGAAAATAGCTCATCTGGATGAGCTGCGCCCGCCACTTCTAGTCTATCCAAGTAGGCCGCTCCCCCTTCGCCAGAGGCAGTCTTCAGGTTAGGCCAATTATTTACCTTCAGCGTCTCTACACCTTCTATGCCGAAAAAAAGGTGCACTTTCCCATCAAGGGCTGCGTGTGATGCAGCGAGCATCAGAGCATAGTGAACTCTGTCTAGTGCCTTAGTTTGAATTATTATAGTCAGACGACCAAGTGACATTGCTTCGACCTAGTCTGAGCTGAACTGAAGCGGTGCATGGTTGTTTAGGATCTCCCGAATGAGAGGTACGCATTGACCACAGCTCGGCGCACACTCGCTGTGGCGATATATGTCTGCAACTTTTGCTGCACCACTTTCCAGTGCTGCACGGATAGCTTCTTCTTTGATGCCATTGCATATGCAAATACGCATGGGATGTTGGCCACTATTTGGATTTCGATAAAAACGCTGAAGATTTTTAAGACTATAGTCAATCGTGAGTTTATGTAAGCTTTTCATCTTCTTACAAAGAGCGTGCGATTAACTCTTTCATGATTTCATTAGTGCCCCCGTAGATTTTTTGTACTCTTGCATCCGTCCACATTCGAGCAATCGGGTACTCCGACATATAGCCATACCCTCCGTGGAGTTGGACACAGAGATCAAGAACTTCGTTTTGTTTCTGGGTAGCCCACCACTTGGCCATAGATGCGATTTTTGAATCCAGTGTTCCTGCCAAGAGGCGTTCGACGCAGTCATCGACAAAAACTCGCGCTACTCTGGCTTCGGTTACGGCCTCAGCCAGCTTATGTTTGGTGTTCTGGAAATCGAATATTGCCTGCCCAAAGGCGCGTCGTGCTTTGACGTAGTCAATGGTTAGGTCGAGCCCTGTCTCCATGGAGGCAACAGCTCCGACGGCAATCAGTAATCTTTCCTGCGGTAATTGGTTCATGAGCTGATAGAAACCTTGGCCTGTTTTCCCACCTAGGACGGCCTCTGAAGTAACAAGCACATCTTCGAAGAAAAGTTCCGAAGTGTCCGCCGCATGTAAGCCTATTTTCTCTAAATTTCTGCCGCGTGAAACACCTGGCAGATTCATATCCACCAGCATCAGCGATATTCCCTTTGCGCGTGCCTCTGGGTCTGTTTTCGCCACAAGTATGATCAGATCTGCGTTTTGGCCGTTCGTTATGAAAGTTTTTTGACCATTTATTTGGAAGCCATCACCGTTTGCTACTGCCCGTGTTTTTACAGACTGAAGATCAGAGCCTGTGCCAGGTTCTGTCATCCCAATGGCACACACCACTTCGCCAGATGCCAACTTTGGCAGCCATGAGCGCTTTTGCGGTTCTGTTCCGAATTCTAAGAGATAATGGGCACAGATCCCGGAATGGACGCCATCTCCAAATGCAGCGCCCAGGGTAATGCGCTCTACTTCTTCCAACCACGCAAAATGGTGGGCAATTGAGCCACCACCACCGCCATATTCCTCCGGGATTGATGGGCAAAGGAAGCCAGCTTGTCCTGCTGCGCGCCACGCTGACTTATCGATAAAACCCTGTTTAGACCAACGCTCAATATGAGGTTTGAATTCTGCTTCTAGAAATTTGCGAGCCGCGTTTCGGAAAATAGCTACATCATCTGTTTCCCAATTGGGTCGATAATCCTGAACAAAATCAAAACCCATCCCGCCACCACTTTGCATGTCACCTTCGCGCATGTTGACGCCCTTTCCCGTATGCTTTCTTCTAAAAGTAGTTTTTGGAGCAAGATCTATGCAGATCACAGCTATTGAAACCGTTCTTTCGGAGGCCTATCCGAATGGTATTTGGGTTCGTTTGGAGACTGACGAGGGCCTGGTAGGTCTCGGTGAGACATTTCGGAATCCCAAAGCCACCGAAGCTTATATTCATGAAACTCTTGCTCCATACTTGCTGGGGAAGGATCCCTGTCAACCGGAAGTTCACCGAACAGCATTCAACCGCTTGCTTGGTAATCGCTTCCAAGGGTTTCCTACACGTTCTATTGAGCTTCGTGGGAACTCTGCAGTTGATATTGCCATCTGGGACCTAACAGCAAAAGCTCTTGATGCACCACTGTACAAATTACTGGGAGGCCCAGCTCATCAAACACTGCCCGTTTATAATACTTGTGCAAGCGATGGTTACAATCTTGCAGCAAAGGTAATCGGCGATAGTCGCGCTGCGGGAGAGGGAGAGGATGACCTCGCGCGTCAGGTAAGTGACCCAGGCGGACTTGCTCGATCCCTGCTAGATGACGGGATTACTGGCATGAAAATATGGCCATATGACCGGTTCGCGTCCAAGCACGATGGCTGGCACATTGACCGAGCAGACTTAGAAGAGGCAACCGACATTATCGCAAAGATCCGGGAAGAAGTCGGCGATGAAATTGAAATTATGCTTGAGTATCATGGTCTATGGCGTCTTCCTGCTGCCCTAGATATTGCAGAGGCGCTTGGTCAGTATCGAATTTACTGGCATGAGGACCCAATAGACCTCTCCAACATTACGGATCTGCGACGTTACCGGGATGAAACAGGAGGTCGTGTCGCTGCAAGCGAAAACCTTGGAACCACTCGTTGGTTGCGTGATGCATTGGTTGCAGGCGCCGTTGATGTAGTCCAATTTGATATGGGCTGGGTCGGCGGTATTTCTGAGGGGCGCCGAATCCAGGCAATAGCTGAAGCGTTTGACCGTCCGATTGCTCCTCATGACTGTGTGGGCCCAATTTTATTTGCTGCTGATTGTCATCTAGCGTTTGCTAGTCCCAACACACTAACCCAAGAAATTGTCCGCGCTTATCTTTCAGGTTGGTATCGAGAAGTTGCCACAGGACTTCCTGAGGTAGTATCTGGCCGCTTACAGCTTCCAAATGGTCCTGGGCATGGTGCTAATTTTTCACCAGGCTTCCTGGAGAGTGAGGGCATCAACCGGAGGGCGAGTCGTATTTAAAGGATCAAGCTTTTTCGTCTAATCCACTGCGTTCTCGTTTTAATGCGTCTTGAACGTTTAAGTCTTGGTGGTGGAGATGGTAAACTTCTGGCTGACCCATTTGCTCGATTTCTTTTGACTGTAAAAACTAACCCTGCATCCAACGGCATCGTGGACTGCTAATCCAGGAACCTCCTTTGCTAAATCTGTCCGACCGCATTCTCTATAGAGATCCAATGGTCTTGGTAATCGACAAGCCAGCAGGCGTTCCTGTGCATGCTGGCCCCAGCGGTGAGTTGAATATTGAGTTAGCTCTGGATGGGTTGCGGTTCGGTACTAAGCATGCGCCAGCGATTGCTCATCGATTAGATCGCGATACTTCTGGGTGTCTTGCGTTGGGCCGTGGTCCGAATGGCCTTAAGCGACTTCATCGGTTATTTCGACAGGGACTTGTTGATAAAGTCTATTGGGCGTTAACGACTGGTGCTCCATTGAGGGACGAGGGGGTTATCGACGCACCGTTAATGAAACTGAATACGCGTCAGGGGTGGCGGATTGTTGTTGACCCTGCTGGCAAACCCTCTCAAACCCAATGGCGCGTTCTTGCTCGTGGCTCTAAAGGCGCTTGGCTTGAATTTCGTCCAAAAACTGGACGGACCCACCAAGTTCGTGTGCACGCCGCAACACTTGGCTTCCCAATTTTAGGTGACGCGCAATATGGTGGTGGAGAGGGAGATCTGATGCTGCACGCTCGTCAACTAGAACTTCCTATTTATCAAGGACGGCCATCGGTAATTGTATGTGCTGATCCTCCGTCTAAATTCACTTCTAATCGTGAGCGCATAGAACAGAGTTAGCGCTGAGTTCTATTGGTTTGATTGCTGGGAGATTTTCATGGGCTGGTTTGTTCATCACGTGAATGTGCAAGCGTTTGACGTGCAAGAAAGCGCCAAGTTTTACCGAGATGTTATCGGTTTGAAGGAGGGGGTGCGCACATACCCCAAAACAGTTGGTTATATGAGCAGTGGTCCTGATCGAATTGCTGCCTTTGGGCGCGAAAATCGGGGTATCCACGTTGTGAAGGCAAATCCAAGTTTCCCTGCCCAGAATAAACTTTTCCATAATCCAACAATTGGCGGCCATTTTGCTATCACCGTTCCTGACTTGGATGTCATAAAGGCGAGGCTGGAGGCAGCGGGCCACATTGTGTCCGATGCAGGTGTTTATGCTATGGCTGGGATGCGCCAAATCTACGTATTCGATCCGTGCCAGCGCGTGATGGAATTTAATCAGGCTATTGACCCAACGGCTGGCCGAAGTCCTCGAGAGGAAGAGGCGCACGACCTTGAGATGCAAGAGGGTGGTTGGACCTTACACCACGTTAATTTACCAGCTCATAATGTCCCCGAGACGGTTGCATATCTGCGTAATCTTATTGGGCTAGAGGAAAGCACCTGGATACCTGCTAACAGTTCCTCAATAGCTGATTTTATTGTCGATCCTGAAATGCTTGCAGTTTTTGGAGAGGATAATCGTGGCATACATGTGGTGAAGCCCACGCCTGATTTTGCTGCTAAAAATGGCTTTTACCATAACCCTACGATCGGCGGTCATTTCGCAGTAACAGTGCCCGATCTGGAGATCGTTAAATCGCGCCTAGCAGCAGCTCATGTGCAATTTACTGATGCTGGATCCTATGCAATGGCCGGCATGGCACAAGTGTACGCCTACGACCCATCCATGAACCTCGTGGAGATAAATCAGGTCATTTAATTTTCTCTAAAATTTTTTTGAAAAATTTGCGAGTGATGATGATCTAATTTTTATGCTTCAGGTGTCTCGGCGGGTTCACTTGTTTGCATGCTTGGCCTCATCCGGAAGCTTTCGTACCAGTTGCTCAGAGAAGGTCGGCCAGGCCTGAAGTCTTCTAGCCATTCTCGCCAATCCTGGTAACTTGCCGCGATACCAACTGTGATCTCTGCAAGATTAGGCAAATTTCCGTCCTTTTTAGTCTGAAGCTCGTCAGCGCGTGCCTCTATCGCATCAAAACAGCGCGTTATCCGATCGCGTTGTTTTTGAAGAAAACTCTCCATTCTATACTCGCTAGGCCTAAGGTGCTCAGCGCGCATTAGAATTTGCGCCTCGATCAGACCGTCTGCGATCGCGTAAAGAGACCACATCCTATCTGGGTCAGGGCCAGACAATCTACCGCCCGATAAGCGGTCGAGGTGTTGGCAGGCCAGGGTTGAGCAGCCTAAAGGATGACCCGCATCAGTCACTAAAGTTGGAATGCGTGCGACAGGATTATTTTCTGCAAGTCCCGCTGTGAACTGGACCGTCTCGTAGCCCCAAGATAATGGCCACTTTGTTTGAATGATCTCGATTTTGTCCCATAGGCCAATTTCTTTAGCAGCCACCGAGACTTTGCGAGTAAAGGGTGAGGCGGGAGTCCAGAAAAGTTTCATCTATGATCCTTTGAAATTCGAATATTTTAAAAGGTTAGATTGCCGGGGTGCCGCTCGAGATGCGGAGATCATGAGGGCGTGCGTTTTTATTAACTTGTCGGGCAATATAACGCCGCCAGCAGTTTCCTGCTGGCGGCTGATATATAAGTGCAGAATTGAATACGTCAGTCGACGCGAGCCGTGGCAGAGCCGGTAACCACGGTCTTTCCATCCTGATTGGTTGTAGCCAATTCCAACTCGATCTCACCCTCACCAATAGCAACAACTGTCGCTTTCGAAGTTAATGTGTCGCCTGGCCACACTTGGTTTGTGAAACGGACACCAAATTTTTTCAGGCGACCATCGCCAACAAAATTGGTCAACATTTTGCCTGTAAGACCCATTGTCAGCATCCCATGGGCGAAAACGCTCGGATAACCTGCTGATTGCGTGGTGTATACCTCGTCAGTGTGGAGTGGGTTGTAGTCACCTGATGTGCCTGCATACATAACTAGAAGTCCGCGAGAGAGGTTCTCGACGACTACTTCCTCATGGACATCTCCAACTTTAAGGTCAGCTGCTCTTAAACTCATCTTTAAGTCCCCCTTAGCCTTGATCGACCGGGCGTTCGGTTTTGACTCCCACGCCTCGAGATGTGACTGCGAGTTCACCGTCTTGATTGCGGTACTCTAGGATTGTCTCCGTAAAGACAAGCTTTCCTGCCCGTTGACTTTCCTTTTCCCAAACCTTTCCTGGCTTTGTTGTAACTGTAAGAACGTCGCCAGGCTTTACTGGGAGATGGTACTCAAAGTGCTGCTCGGCATGGAGGCCTCCAGAGCTTGCTGGTTTACCCTCAATACCGGATGGACCCTTTGCGGACCCAAACCATTTCTGTCCAACTTTAGGTCGGAGAAAATAGTCTGGATCGAATTGTGCTACGGATCGATAAAAAGTCGGAGGTGGCAAAACATGCCCGACTTCTGTGTTTTTGGCGTAGTTCGCATCGTAATAAATCTGATTGTCGTCATTGACCGAGCGCGCAAACATCATGATGTGCGTCGCCTCGATCGGCATGGTGACCTTGTCGGCCATTGGGCTCCCTCCCGTTGTGTTTCCAGATAGAACTATGGACGGGATATTAAGGAACTCGCAAGCCGACTGAAGTTCAAGCTGTGGAGGGAACCTTCACGCCTATCATCGAATCTCTCGTAACAAGCGCTTCAAGTTGCTCCGAACTCCAACCCTCAGTGCCGTCAGGTCGCATTGGCAACACTAGGTAGCGCATATCCGCGGTTGAGTCGTGCACTTCAATTTTTACGTTGTCGGGCAACTCGGTACCAAATTCTTCTAAAACTTTACGGGGTTCTTTAACAACGCGCGATCTATAAGCACGTTTTTTGTACCATGCTGGTGGCATGCCGAGGACAACGCGTGGATAACAGGAGCAAAGTGTACAGACGATCACATTATGCCGATCTGGAGTATTCTCTACTACGACCACCTCAGGATTTTCATCGAGCCTTGTTACCCCCATCTCCGCAAAGGCAGAGTTAGGGTCCGAAATAAGCCTTTGTTTGTATTCTGGATCTGTCCAAGCACGAGCAATGATCTTTTGTCCCATCACTGGTGTTCGACTATCCATGTCATCAATTTGTGTTTGAATTTGGCTCGCGGACAATATGCCTTTTTCTATTAGAAGTTCGCGAATTGCCTGCTCCATTACCTCGAATTCAGTTATTCCACTGGATTCCTCAATTGGAGCGTGGTCGTCGTGATGATGGCCGTCATGGGGCATTTTCTAGGCTCCTCCTGGCTTTAGCCAGTGTTCATAGATGTCAGCAGCGATTTCGTCTGGGCTTTCAACGCCCCAAACTTCTTTCCATTCGAACACGATATCGTACAGGGGCTGTTCACCCGCATCCTTGTAGTACGCCAACTCTTCCGGGTTTTTGTAGACACCGATAAGCTTCCGAACACGTCCGATCTTACCACGAAGATACATGGGCGTGCGGCAGTGACCATCATGGTCGCGGGCTTCTACTAAAACTCTATCGCCAGCTTTGAAGCGAGGGGTCATTCAGCAGTCTCCCAATGTTGTAATCGATCGCGGGTCTCTGCCAATCTCTTTGAGAGGTCTTCTTCAGTAATCACACCATCAGAGACTAGGTTAGCCCCAAGTGCCTCAATCCATCGATCGAAATAGCCGGCATCATCTGATGCAGTTTTTAAACTTTTTTGTGTTCGCAAAAAAGTTTTGCGAGCTTGTCCACCAGCTTTGGGCAGAAGCTGCAACAAAGCATCAACACGCTTTTCATAGAGAGTAAGCTCACGGTCTGCGGCCATAGGTCTTCCAACAGTTATACGAATGTAAGGCTATGGGGCTTGAGGGAACGACGCAAGTCGTCATGATCATCCTTAAAACAATGGAGGTTCGCAATGTCTGACCGTGTCACAACTAAATTGAAGCGAATGATAGAAGGGCCAGATTTGGCTGTACTTCCTGGCGTAGCTGATGCCCTTAATGCTCGCTTGGTCGCTGCCGAAGGCTTCACTGGCATCTACATGACAGGCGCCGGCACTTCAGCTAACCGACTTGGTATGCCCGATGTTGGCTTATTAACCATGAATGAGATGGCCGATAACGCGGCTCGAATCGCTGATGCTTCAGGGTTGCCGTTATTAGCGGATGCAGACACCGGTTGGGGCGGCCCGTTGAATGTACGTCGTACGGTACAACTCTATGAAAGGTCTGGTGTCGCAGGTTTGCACATTGAGGATCAGGAGTGGCCAAAACGCTGTGGTCATTTAGCGGGCAAAGCAGTTATTTCGACTGAGGATATGGTGCAAAAGATAAAAGCTGCTGTTGATGCGCGGATTGATCACGATTTCCAAATTGTTGCGAGGACTGATGCGCTCGCGGTTGAGGGCTGGAATGCTATGCTTGATCGTGCGCATGCCTTTGAAGAGGCTGGAGCTGATGTGCTTTTCCTGGAAGCTATGACTACCATGGAGCAGCTCACAGAAGCTCCAAAACTTTTTTCTAAGCCGTTACTCTACAACATGGCATCTAGTGGAAAGACACCCTTTTTACCTACCAACGAGATACACGATTTGGGCTTTGGGGTTGTGATATATCCAAACTTTGTTGTTCTGGCTGCTATCCCCGCCATCCGAAGAATTTTGAAACATCTTAAAGAAACTGGCGATGTAAAAAGTCTGGCCAATGAAATTGTAAGCTTTAAGGAATTCTTTGACTTGATGGGTATGGACGAGGTTAAGGCGTTAGAAGAGCGTTATGTAACTGATGAAACTCGTCGGGCCGGTTACTGATGAGTGACTTGCAGCCTTTACCTCTGCCGAATGGTGTAACCTCTCGCATTGTAACAGGGGTTAACGGCTTAAACATTCATGTGTTGGAAGCAGGTGACCCCCAGAGGCCTGCCTTACTTTTGTTACATGGTTTTCCAGAGTTAGCCTATTCTTGGCGCAAAGTTATGGTGCCATTATCTGAACTTGGTTTCCATGTCATTGCTCCAGATCAGCGGGGATACGGCCGGACCACGGGTTGGGTTTCCGGTTTTGATGATGACTTGTTTACATCTCGAATGCCAAATCTGGTTCGGGATGCAATGGGGCTCCTTTTCCGCATGGGACATGATCACGCGCAGCATGTTTTAGGCCATGATTTTGGTGCTTCAGTAGCAGGTTGGGCCGGTGTCCTGCGGCCTGATATTTTTCGCACAATTACAGTAATGAGTGCTCCATTTGCTACGCCACCAGCCCCGTTAAAAGGTCTTGGGGACCCGCCGGAAGATAAAATCCAAGCAGAGCTTGCCGCTCTTGCTCGTCCTCGTAAGCACTACCAGCTTTACTACTCAACCCGAGCAGCTAACGGGGATATGCTTAACCCACAGGGCGGATTGAAAGCATTTCTTCGTGCCTATTTTCATATGAAAGGGGCTGGTTGGCATGAAAATAGCCCCTTTAAACTTGATGGATGGACGGCTGATGCTTTAGCGCAAATGCCGACGTATTACATAATGGATCTTGAGCACACGATGCCCGAAGCAGTTGCAGTGGCTTCATCGGCTCGAGCGGATCTCTGGATGAATGATGGGGCTCTTGATGTTTACACAGAGGAGTACGCACGGACAGGCTTTCAGGGTGCCCTAAATTGGTATCGATGCCGGTTTGTACCTGAATATCTCCGAGAGCTGGGCCTGGCAGCCGGCATAAAAATGCGGGCTCCAATGGCTTTTATTGCTGGGGCTCAGGACTGGGGGGTTCGTCAGGTTCCTGGAGCGCTTGAAACAATGGAGGCAAGAGGTTCCGAAGATTGGCGCGGGACATACCTCATAAATGAAGCTGGTCACTGGGTTCAACAAGAACAGCCTGAAGCCGTCATAAGTAGTTGGCGGGAGGCGATGAACGTCTAAAGCATTATTATGTTAACGCCAGGTATTACATCAGACGCAATATCCAGAAGATGTTGATGGTGAGTCAGATAAATCACCTGGCCACGCTCTCCCATCCCACCAAGAAGTCGAAATGCTTCCTTTACGCGATTGTCATCAAAGGTTTCAAAAATGTCGTCCGCTACAAAGGGTGGCGGAAGGTATTCATCAGCAAAAGTGTGAAATCCAGCAATGCGAAGGGCCAAGTAGAGTTGTGCTCGGGTACCTGCCGACATTTGTTCATCTTCTATGCGTGAGGCGCCGTTAGCAGCGATCGCAATCAACTCTTCACCCTTGTCTCCTGCCTGGGTGC
Organism: Alphaproteobacteria bacterium; assembly: GCA_030833925.1. Taxonomy (GTDB): domain Bacteria; phylum Pseudomonadota; class Alphaproteobacteria; order Bin95; family Bin95; genus VMCJ01. The sequence goes on along the minus strand of JAURGE010000002.1, from coordinate 38,949 downwards.
GAAGGCCTTGATAGGCGCTACCAGTAATTTTACCAAAGGCTTCGGAGGCAAATTTCAGCATGCTACTTTGCTGCTCTGCTCGAAAAGCTTCCATTGCCGATTTGGCAGCGAGTGCACCCAAGCGAAGTCGAATGGCTTTTTTTGTTCCTTCCACGATTTCTTCAAGGACGGTGTGTCTTCGTGTTTGCAAAGCTGCGGCTGCACTGTCTCCTCCAATAGCATCAAGAGCAGTTTGTGCATCGCGAACGTCCGCATGCCGATCCCGGGTTTCCTCAGCTAGGGCCGTTATTTCCGAATTAAGCAGTGCCATTTCGCCTTGGAGGGATGCACTATCCATTTTTTCTAGCAATTCCAGTGCTGCTTTTGGATCATCAACTGCGGCGGCTTCTAATATTTCGCGTTCAAGTCTGGTTACAGTGTCGGAAGAAGCCCTGGCCTCAGTAATTTCGTCTAATATTTGGCCAGCGTCTGCCAATGTGGATACGCCAAGCGTAGCAAGAAGTTTCTCTTTTCTAGCTGTGTGGTCTTCAAGTTCTCTTTCTACTGTGGCCGCTGTTTCGGACTCAACGGCAAGTGAATTTTGTAAACGCTTTGCCTCCTCCGAAACTTCTCTAGCCTTATCAAGGCGTGTTTTAAGATACTCGTAATCGCCTATTGGATCATCCTTTGTACCAGTCGCTTCGAGGTGACTTAGGGCCTTATTTACCTGGGTTATAAAGTTCTCCCGGTCTTCGCTCATATCACGAACGCGTTTTAACATTTCATCACGTTTTCTAACTAAATCCTCTAGATCTCGTAATTCTGATAAAGCATCTCGAACCAATTCAGGTGTATTAGCGAAGCGTTTTATCCAGGAATTACCAAGTGCCTCCGTCCATTTGGTGCTCCAGGTTTTTAAATTCTCTTCTGCTCTAACTAGTCCATTTTTCCTGGCGTTTAGAGCGTTTAACGACTGTCGAGCAATTTCAGATTCTTTTAAGCGGGAGTCCGCTGCTTCAGAGAGTGTGGCTAGATTCCCATCCATTTGAAGAACTTTGGATAAATCTAAAACAAGGCTATCGATTTCCAATTGTGCTTCGGTACACCGCGCTGAAGCAGCAACCTTTCTCATATTAACCGCTAATGCTTCTTCCCGGTCTTGGGTCCACTTGATAAGTGTTTCAGGCGTCGTTGCCGGGTGTAAGCCGATTAAGTCGGCAGTGTTCAAGATCGCTTTGTTAATTGTCTCTATCTTGTGATCACACTTTTCGAGGGATTTTTGAAGTTCGTTAATTTTTGCTGCTTGTTCGGCTGCAGCTCTTTTTGCAATCTCAAGTTCCGATAATTTGGATGAATACATCAACCTAGAGTTAATTGCCTGATCTAAAGCCAACATTTCCAGAGCAAAGGTGTCGGCGGTTTCTAGCGATAGTTTTTCCTTATGATGCTGCCATGCACTGTCGCGACTTATCTTTAAGTCTGACAGTGAGGTGTCATCCAAACCCATCGTTGAATTCGTGTAGAGATCAATATTTGCTGCTGCCAGCGCATATGCCGACCTGGCGGAGTCAATTGAATCTTCGATATTTGTTTTTTCTGTGCGAAGAGAATAAAGGTCGGTTTTCCAGTCTTCTAGAATATCCCTGGCGGGCAGTTGCATTAATTTTAGTGCTTCTGAATTTCCTTCCCAAGGAGCGAGGCGCTGCAACGCGGTGGCTAGATCAATTTCAAGTGCCTGTTTATCCCTGGACGATTGATGCAGGCGGGCGATCGCCTCGCTGGACCGAGCGGCATTAAGCGCAGCTTTCAGTTGAGCTTGCTTGGCCTCTGTCAAAGGAGGGATCTGGATTACAACTTCTGCACTTGTTACTTCGTTTTGAGCGTTTTCAAGCCTTTCGTGAAGCACCGGCCACTTGTCCGCAAGCTCAGAGATTTTTGCTATCTGTTCTGCCTCAAGGAAGAGGGCATGAACATCATCATCAGTTTTGTTTGAGAGTTTACGTGTCAAAGCGCTTATTTCAGCTTCGGTCTCATCCAGCGACCGCTGCCTTTTTGGAAGGTCTTGAGACGCTGTTTTGAACCGGCTTACTAAGTCAGTCGCAGCATCAATTTGATGCCTGGCAGAAAGGGTACTTGTATCTATTTCTAATGTAGCCAGTTTGTCTTTTTGAACCGCAATGCGCCGGTTAATTTCACCCTGGCGAGTTGTGAGCGAACTCTCCGCATCACGAATTAATTCAAGTTGTTTGCGAGCGTCAGGTGAAGGTTGTGGCAGATCACGAAGCTTTTCATCTGCAGCTTTTGCTATTCGATAATCTTCCAGCTTTGAGAGAACATCCAACTGACGGCTAATGGAATGAAATTTTGTTCGAGCCGCTAGTTCTTTTTCTTCAGCCAGTTGTTTGGCTATTTTAGAAGCATCTCGACTGCTTATTAGGCGGTCGAAGTTAGCGGTATCGACATCGTTGGCTTCCTGCTCTTGCCGCAGAACTTCGAGCTTGTCCATCAGTTCGCGAAGTCTGTGGTTTCGTCCTCCGCGACGATAGAAAGTATCTGCTTCCGCATCCAATTCCTTAAGTCGACTTGTAAGATCTGAAAGACCGGAACTTGCGGAAAAGAGTATGCGGCCGAAGTCTCCGTTAGCGTTGAGTAACTCCCTTCCGCCAGCCTGTAGTGACGTTTCATCCAGAGAAAACATGGCCTGATATCCTGAACGATCAAGGCCGCCTAACATTTCGACCAGTGGATTATGAGTAAGTGCTCTACCATCAGAGCCTTGGAGATCATCTGTCCTTCGTTTGATGCGGGCTAATTCAACACTGTCGCCTTTGTGTCGAACACGTCCCTCTATTCTCATTGCTGAATAATCGTGGAGAAAACCGTACGCGGTTCGGTCAGGAATACCGAACATTAGATCCAGCATGGCGGCGAACACAGTTGATTTGCCGGCTTCATTTGGACCGTAAATAAGATGAACGTCCGATATTCCTTTTTTAGGGAGAGGGAAATGGAGTTCATGGTCAGTAAATTTACCAAATCGAACAAGGCCTAGACGTTCAAACCTCATACCTTCTCCTCATCCATTGCGGAGAGGCGAGCTAGAGCTTCGGCAATACCTTCAGAAGCCAACTCTTCAGCTAATTTTGCTTGTTCTGCCTCCGTCGAGCCAAGAGCATCCCTGGCCTGAGGTGGCAGTATCCGCGAAAGATCATTAAGCATCGTGATTGCCTCTAAATTCAAAGCAATCTTGGCATTCTTGTCCTGCATTAGTTCGGCTATTCGCGAGACTGGGCCAACAGGAGCTATCACGTTCTGAGAAATTTCGATTTTTTCGATCCAGGCAGCCTCGCCAAAAGCTGTGTTCAACTCTTCTAGAAACAAGTCAGAGTCGCGCCGAAGACGCCAGGAGAGGCCATCGCTTGCATTGATATGAAGTCGGGCGATTACTTTTTCCGCACAATCTTCATCTAAAGCCTTAGAGAGGGCGTCTTCGAGAGTGGCGCGAGCATTACTCCAAGTGCCTGCGACTGAGGTACTGATCCTCATAAAAGTGGTAGTTGCTAAAAACCTCTCTTCAGTGGTGATGGATTTGTCATTTCCAATGGTGACGACCGTCACCGACTTTGGTCCCGCTTCATTAATATGTCGGCCTTGCGGGATGCCAGGCATTACAACGAAAGGAGATTCCGAGTAAACTTGGCGTTTATGAATATGGCCAAGCGCCCAATAATCATAACCGTGATCCACCAGTTCTTTAACTGTGCAGGGGGCGTATACGTCATGTCCCTCAGCGCCTGCTAAGCTGGTATGAAGCATTCCAATGTTGATCGCCCCTTCAATCGGTTTTGGATATTTTTTGAGCAGGCTCTCAGGAATATGTCGGTTGGGAAAGCTTAGGCCATTGATTGCGACTTTGGGGCCAGCATGATCCTCGAGTATCAGTGTTTCTGCTGCGCGGGCGCTAAAATTTTTCACCTCGTCAGGTAGATCTAGTTTTTCTGTTATTTTCGCACGGGCATCATGGTTCCCGCGGATAATGCAAACAAAAACGCCGGCTTCTGAGAGTTTTCGGAATTCTGCTGAGAGAAAACCAGCGGTTTTAATGGACGTCTGTTCACCATCGTAGAGATCGCCCGAAATGAGCAGGGCATCAATATCTTCATCAAGGCAAAGATTTACAATTCGCCTAAATACCGACCGCGTAGCCGTTTCCACCTCTGCTGCAAGGACGGGGTTTCGTAGCGCAAGACTTTTTAGCGGTGAGTCTAAATGGATATCAGCTGTGTGAACGAATCGAAAAGCCATAATTTCAGTTTACAGCGAATGCTCGATCCAGGCTGCGTCCGCTAAGAGTTTATCGTCACCGTGCAAAGGGCCTAAGACCTGCAATCCAAGGGGTAGTCCCTCGGGATTTTTAAATACTGGTAAAGTTACGCATGGAAGATGCAATGGTGTCCAAATAGAACCAATGGATGCAGAACCAGTTGCATTGATTCCAATAGGGGCAGGCCCCAACGTGCTGGCGGTAATAATTACATCTATTCCATCAAAGATCTTAGGTAGATTTTCCATCGCAACGCGTATTGTCATGAGTGCTTCAAAGTAGCGCTCTGGCGAGCAATTTAAACCATCAGTGATACGGCCGTCTCTAAGGCGTTGGCTTATTTTTTCCCAGTGCAAGTCAATTTCAAATGCGAAGTTTCTTGCAAATTCAAATGAGGAAACCCAGCGGTGTGCCTCGGGTAATCCTAAAAATTCGATGGGTAGATCTATTTCCTTAACTGTCGCGCCAGCAAGCTTTAGACGTTCGACTGCTGCTTCAATTTCAGATTTATAAAAATTGTCTACTTCGTCCCATAGGTGCGATCTACAGAAACCTATTCGAGGTGCTTTCGACGCTATTTCAAAAACTGACGGTGGACGAAATAAAAGGATATCACGGAACAGCCTTATGTCTTCCAGGCTCCGTGTAATCAATCCAAGCCGATCAAAAGTTCCAGCGGCTTCTCGTATCCCAGACATCCGGAAATCGCCCGTAGTAGGGTTGTAGCCATGGGCTCCACAGAAGGCGGATGGCCGAATTGTGGACTGAGTTGTTTGTGTGCCGAATGCTACTGGAACCATGCCTGCTGCAACAGCAGCTGCCGAGCCCGATGAAGAACCTCCAGGTGTTCGGGTTATATCGACTGGATTCCGGGTCTCGTTAGGGGTGAGATTAGCAAACTCTGTTGTAACAGTTTTCCCTAAAAGTATACCTCCCGAACGTCTCGCAAGCGCTATGCAGCTCGCATCTGCGAAGGGTTGCGCTCCAGTGTATATTGCAGATCCATAAGAAGTCGGCATGTCATGGCTATCAATTATGTCTTTTGCCGCAAAAGGAATTCCATGCAGCGGACCCTTTGACGGCATCTGATCCAATGCCCGTGCTACTTTTAGCGCGGGGCCCTCAGCAAGATGAGCAAAAGCCTTTACCTGTTCTTCTTGCTCTTGAATGCGCTCAAGGCAGCTTCGCAGAAGAGCTTCTGATGTAAGTTTCCCACTAGCGATCGCTCGGGATGCCTCTGAGGCAGTAAGTTTTGATGGTGTCATTAATAAATCTTAGTCCCAATCTATTTGCTCTGAGGTTAGATCCCCAGTTTTGTCCAGCTGTAGAATGCTCTGAGCAAACTTAGTTTAAATCGAAATCTATGATCCGGGCCTCTAAAGGTTTGGTATCTATTATTGCAAACGATAGGCGTCGGCCATTTGTCATATCCCGGGCGTCTCCAGTTGATCCTGGGTTAACAACAAGTGTTCCATTTATTTCACGCACAACTTGCCGATGGGTATGGCCATACAAGACAACGTGAGCATCTGTTTCACCAAATTTTAGAAGAGCAGGGTGCTCTGGAACTACATAGTCCCCTCGCGGTTCCCATGGTGTTGAGTGACAAAGGTGAAAATCAACGTTGTCTATAGTTACGCGTTTGCGCAAAGGCTGAGATGCAAGCCATTCTGCAAGTTCATTGTTGATACCCGGTGCGGCGCGGGCGCGAATTCCAGCAGGACTGAAGAAAGCTTCCTCATGATTTCCGCGGATAACATGTGCGCCGCTATTTTTAAGAATCTCTGCCACTTCGTTAGAAAAGCGGTACTCAAAAATTGAGTCTCCAAGGCAAAATATTTCATCAACTTCGCCCATAAGAGCTATTGCCCGTTCGAGCGCGGGCGCATTGCAGTGAATGTCAGAAACGACGCCAATACGCATTAGTCAGACGTTTCCTGATGATGGAAAAGTTGCTGCTTCGATTTTGTGTCCATCAGGGTCAAGAATGAATGCTGCAAAGTAGGGTCTAAGTTCAGCTTTACGAACGCCAGGAGGACCACTGCAGCTCCCACCATGAGCTAGAGCAGCGTCATAGAATGCTAAAACTGATTCTTCAGAAGGTGCCCGAAGGCAAATATGGTTTCCCGAGTTAACATTTTCTGGAGATGACTCAGGACGAAGGTTTATCCAGAATTCAGGATATTTCTTTCCAAACCCAACTGCGGCCGGCCTTGAAACAAATTCGGTAAGGCCAAGGGGTGCCAGAACGGCACTGTAGAAGGTCTTGCTGAGTGCAAGATTGCGAACTTGAATTGATATGTGGTCGATCATAGAGGCAGTCTAAATTGCTGTTTTAAAAGCTGGAAGTTGAGAGCCTCTTTGTCGCCATTAAAAATATTTGTTGCTGACCCGTGAAATGAGTAGTGCCATCTAATTGTATTAAAAGTCGGGGACATGGGCACGGTATCAAGCCTTTAGTGCTTTAGAGGCAATCTCGAAAACATCGCGAGACACACCGTCAGCCGATACAATTTTCTTAAGTGCATCCTGCATCTTAATTCTCCTGCTTTCGTCCATTCGCTTCCAGCGCCCTAGAGGAGCAAGCATTCTGGCGGTAGTCTGTGGGTTTATTTTATCAAGACTTAGTGTCATTTCAGCGTGGAATGCATAACCAGAGCCGTCCTTATTATGGAATTCTGTCGGATTGGCCGAAACAAATGCTCCGATTAAAGCACGCACCTTGTTTGGATTTGAAAGCTTAAAGGCAGGATCTTCCATTGCCTGCCGTATATCCTGAAGAACTGTTGGGATAGGTGCTGTTGCAATCAGCATGAACCATTTATCTAAGACATGTGTTTGCCCATCGAACTCTTCTCGAAAACTCTTTAACGCAGCATCACGAACAAACCCAGGTTGATCATTCAAAGCGGAGAGCGCTGCCATTCTATCTGTCATGTTGGTTGCTGCAGTTGCAGCTTCTAAAGCGAGTGCAGTTCCTTGATCGAGACGAGATAGATATCCTAATGCAGTTCCGCCTAGTGCTCTCTTGCCAGCAGCTTCGGCTGATGGCTCGAAGGGGCCTCCGTCTTTCGACATTTCCCAAAGTAGTTGCAAATTTTTTCTGTGAGCCAAAGCCAACGAATTTCTGAGTTTTTGTCGAGCTGCGTGTATCGCATCAAAATTTACGATTTCCATCGCTTCGGCGATCGTCTCCACGCTTGGTAGCGTCATTATTAGACTGCGAAACGCCGGATCAATTTCAGGGTCAACAAGGCCTAGTCCCCATGCATCAATGAACTCAACTGGAATTTCAGGTGATTTGTTGGCCGCTATATCTAGTGCCATGCTTTTTAATATAACTTGGGCAAATTGTTGCCCGGCTTCCCATCGATTAAATGGGTCTCTGTCGTTGGCCATACGGAAAGTTCTGTTAGCTGCCGTTTCGCCATGAACTAATTTAATTGGGGCGGTGAAAGATCTATTAATGGAGACTATCGGTGCTGAGGTGAGGCCATCAAATTCCCAGCTCTGTCTGTCTTCCTTTAGGATTAACATTTGTGAAACTAAATCCTGCCCATCAGCACCGATAAGACCAATCTCGATGGGCATTTCCATGGCCTTTTTCTCTACTTGGCCGGGCGTTGCCGGTACTTCTTGCCGAATTGTTAATTCAAAGATTCCATCTTTGAAATTTTCGGTTACGAACAGTGTCGGTGTACCTGCTTGGTAATACCATCGGCTGAATAGAGACAAATCTTTACCGCTGGCATCAGCCATTGCATTGATGAAGTCATCGCAAGTGGCTGCAGTGCCGTCATGGCGCTTAAAATAAAGGTCGATGCCCTTCTTAAAGTTATCCCAGCCAATGAGGCGGGAAAGCATTCGTATTACTTCTGCCCCTTTCTCATAAACAGTTGCCGTATAGAAATTGTTTATCTCCATGTAGCTTTCGGGACGGATGGGGTGTGCGAGTGGCCCTGCGTCCTCTGGAAACTGTCGAGCTCGGAGTTGACGCACATCTTGAATGCGCTGAACAGGTTCTGATCTCATGTCAGCGGAGAAGTGCTGATCCCTGAATACAGTCAGGCCTTCTTTAAGAGAAAGTTGGAACCAATCTCGGCAAGTTACTCGATTGCCAGTCCAGTTATGAAAATATTCATGGGCGACAACGCTTTCGATGAAGGAATAGTCGCTGTCCGTTGCGGTTAATGGATCAGCAAGAATGTATTTGGCGTTAAAAACATTAAGGCTTTTGTTTTCCATTGCCCCCATATTGAAGTCAGAAATTGCGACGATGTTAAATTGGCTAAGGTCGTATTCGAGATCATATATTTTTTCTTCCCAGGCCATCGAACGCTTTAGCGCATCCATGGCATAACTGGTTTTATCGACCTGATCGTGCTCAGTCCAAATAGCCAATTCAACATTCTTACCAGACCTCGTCGTAAAGCTGTCAGAAGTCTTTCCAAGATCACCGGCAACAAGTGCGAACAGATAACAGGGCTTGTTATGTGGATCATGCCAGCGAGCAAAGTGGCGGCCGTCTGGTAAGTTTCCAGACTCCACTAGGTCGCCATTGGAAAGTAGAATAGGTGCTTCGTCTTTAGGGGCTCTGATTTCCACCTCGTAGGCGGCCATTACGTCAGGACGATCTAAAAAATATGTGATCCGGCGAAAGCCTTCGGCCTCACATTGTGTGCAATAGATACCATTGGAGAGGTAAAGCCCCTCTAAGCGAGTATTCAATTCGGGTGAAATTTTAACTTTAGTGAACAGAGTAAAAGCTTTAATTGGCGGGGAGGTAAGAGTGAGTCCGGCTTCGTCAACGGTGTATGAACTTTTTGGAAGTTCCTCACCATCAATCATTATCTCAAGTAAATTCAGAGCTTCACCGTCCAGCCTAATTGTCTGACCTGCGCTCTCTTCGCACCATGGTTGCATACCCAGTTTTGCGGTAACCATTGTAGCCCCTGGGGACAGGTCAAATTCCAGATGCACCGAAGATATACCGTAGGGGGGTGGGGTATACTCTTCACGACGAATTTCTACTGGTTGTTCGGTGCGCATAGCGAAGTTCCAAATTTTATTGCAGGCGGATTTTTGATTTTGTGTTGAAGTTCTGTTGCAACTTTTTTGCAAGATTTTGGTTGTTAGGTACTCGTATTTTTATTGCCGAGCGCAAGCCGTACAGCTAACCCGCAACCGGCTTAAGGGTTTTTAATTTAACAAGTTGAGAAAATTACCAATTTCGTTCAATTCTGCTTTTCTTTGGTTAAGGCGCAGTTCGGCTTCGTGATCTTCACCCCACTCCTTTAACTGAAAGTAGTCGTCGATATGCGCGGCATTAAAGGCATCAGAAGCACTAATCTCTCTCTTTGTTAGCGCTAAGGCTATAACTGCAGAGCCGGTTAATTCAGCTGTTGAATGGGCGGAAGTAAGGTGAAAATGGTCTAGGGTTCTAAGTGCCGTAATGACAGCTGCGGTAGTTTTTTCGGGCTGATCAATAGGCATTATGCCCTCTGTCACGGCGAAATTTTCGCCAAATTGGGTTTTGAACCACTTCAATAATGGGTCCCAGAGTTCATCCTGACGATCTCGAAGAGCTTTTGGATCAGTTGCTCGATAGCAGAGGAGGTCGGTCTCCGCGAATTTTGCCACAGTTTGAATGAAGTGTTCGGGGTTAGCGGCGACACGGTCGGTGGTTGCATAAGCCAAGGTAGTGATTGGCATATCAGTTATGACAAGCTTTTCGCCTTGATTGTTCCACTCTGCAGCTGACGCCTCAGCTAATGCTAATGTTGGAAACTTTAGCATATTGCGGCCTGGTGTGCGCACAGGTCTGTCGTCAAGGCGCACTTCAAAGTCCTTTCCAGTAAAATGCGTAGAGGCGGATTTGTAAAAACGCTTCATCCGCGGTGCTCCAGAACTTTAATGACTGTCGAAGGTGCTTGATCATAAGAATATAAAACGTCGACTGCACCACTGAGTTTTAATTCTTCCGGGGGATGGTAGCCCCACGCAACCCCAATTGGTGAAACGCGTGCTGCTCTAGCCATCGCCATATCATGGCTGGTATCTCCAAGCATTACTGTTGATCCTGGAAAGGCACCCACCTCGGCCATCAGATCTAATAAGATTTGTGGATGAGGTTTACTTGGGCCATCGTCGGCCGTTTTTAGTACCGCGAAGCGTCCCGACAAGTTATGGCGTTCCAAAGTATGTGCTAGGCCCCGTCGGCCTTTCCCAGTTGCAATAGCCAGAAGAATTCCTGCTTCGGCAATTGTGTCGAGAGCCTTCAAGGCACCTGGATATAACGGTTCCTCATATGATGGATCCGTAAGAAGGCTTCTGTAGGCGTCACGGAAATTTTCCGTGAGAAGAGCGAGTAATTCAGCGGCGGTGTTGTTTGGTGCTACGGATGCGACCGCGTTGGGTAGTGCAAGCCCAACAGAGCGACGTGTGTTTTCAGCTGTTGGCGGAGTTAGACCTTGTTTTTCGAATGCCATTTCCATCGCGCGAATTATGCGACGTTGGCTGTCCACTAGAGTGCCATCGCAGTCAAAAACTGCGAGCGCTGTCATCGACCCGCCTCGATAAAAGGATCTGGAAGGTCATATGGATTGAAATTAAATATACCTAGCGCTTCAGTGAAAACTTGCGAAGGATCAGCTTCAATAAAAAGGCGACCCCTGCCATTTGGGGCAGGGAGATCCAAACTACGGGCGTGAAGTAGCATGCCCCTAGGAAGCTTCATCCCCGGCAGGATAGATTTTTCGCCCCCATATTTCCCGTCGCCAAGTATTGGATGACCAATTGCGGCCATATGTGCTCGAAGCTGATGCGTACGCCCTGTCAAAGGCATCATAGCGACTAAACTAGCAAAACGGCCCGCCTTTTCTAAAACGGCATAGTCAGTTGATGCTTTATCGCCGGTATCTTGGTCATCCCAAACCATACGCTCGGACCCACGGGCACCTGCCTTCTTAAGGGCAAGGTCTATTCGGCCTCGCTCTACCTTGGGTACGCCAGCAATTATTGCCCAATAAACCTTTCTCGCTGACCGATCTCTGAATGATTGAGTAAGGGCGGCGGCAGCTTTGCCGGTCTTAGCTAGGAGCAGGACACCGGAAGTATCACGGTCCAGTCGATGTACTAGCTTTGGTCGTTCATTCTCCCCAGCTAGTGCTGCCATTAGGCCGTCCACGTGTCTGGTTGTATTCGTGCCACCCTGGCTGGCTAAGCCTGCTGGTTTATTAATGGCTAGGGCCATTTCATCTTCAAAGATGACGCTAGCTCTGATCATCGCAAGATCTTCGGGACTAGCCGATGCCTTAATTGGCTTCGGCTTCCAGTCTGATTGCGGAGTATTGAGTGCCATTGGTGGCACGCGCACACTCTGTCCCGATGAGAGCCGGTCAGCAGGTTTTACTCTCTTGCCATCGACACGGACCTGACCTGTTCTTGCTAGCTTCTGCAATCGACTTTGCGGCAAATTTGGATAGTGCTTCCTGAACCAACGATCAAGCCGCAGGCCATCTTCGTCTGCCGATACACTTTTATTGTCGACACCGCTCAAGCGAACCCCCGCGCCAATTTTTCACCAATTATGAACCCCGCAAGGCCCAAACCTACAGATAGCAAAATATAGATTGCAACCTGAATGGTCTCGCCGCGTTGCCAGAGGCTAATGGCTTCAAGGGAAAAGCTAGAAAAAGTCGTAAAACCACCTAAAACCCCAACTCCAATCAGGAGCCGTATCTGTTCTGCTTCTTTTGTGTCCCCAAGAAATCCGATCGCAGCTGCACCGACTAAAGCTCCCATTAATAACGAGCCTGTCAGATTGCATATCATTGTGCCCCAAGGAAAACTGAGCCCAAACGCTCTAGAGGCTGCCAGGCCAACTCCGTAACGAAGTCCGGCTCCTAGTCCACCGCCTATCATGACGAGTACCAGCGCTTTCACGTTTCTTTCTCTTCCCTTTTATTCCGGAGTTTGGCCCAGTAAGAGAGCCTCTTTATCGCTTCTCGCTCAAAGCCACGCTCGACTGGTTTGTAAAAAACTTCCCTTGCCATTCCATCAGGGAAATAGTTTTGACCGGAAAAGGCATCTTGCTCTTGATGGTCGTAGGCATACCCCTCTGAGTACCCAAGCTCCTTCAAAAGTTTCGTTGGCGCATTCAAAATGTGTTTCGGCGGCATTAGTGAACCACTCTCCTTAGCAGTTCGCATCGCAGCATTGAAGGCCGAGTAAATTGCATTCGATTTTGGAGCTAGCGCTAGATAAACGACAGCCTCAGCTATTGCGAGTTCCCCTTCGGGAGAGCCGATGCGTTCGTAATGGTCCCAGGCAGCGAGAGCTAAAGGAAGCGCTTGTGGATCGGCAAGACCTATATCTTCGGCAGCAAAACGCGCGACCCGACGGGCAATATAATTAGGGTCCTCACCTCCAGTTAACATACGAGCTAGCCAGTATAGAGCTGCGTCAGGGTCTGAGCCGCGCATAGATTTATGTAAAGCAGATATAAGGTTGTAGTGACTTTCCTGAGCCTTGTCGTAGACGGGTGCTCGTTTTTGTATCACCCGACCAAGGCCAGCACTGTCTAGTATTGGTTCCCTGGGGAGATGCAATAGCTCCTCTACTATGTTGAGTAGATAACGTCCGTCACCATCTGCCATAGCCTTCAAAGCCTGTCGGGCATTGGAATCAATCGGTAATGAACGTCCAGCTTCCTTTTCTGCTTTGCAGATTATCTGTTCCAGCGCTTCTTCGTTAAGCCGTGATAGAACCAGGACCTGGCATCTTGAGAGAAGTGCAGCATTCAATTCGAATGATGGGTTCTCAGTTGTAGCGCCCACTAAGACTACAATGCCTTCTTCGACAAATGGGAGAAACCCATCTTGTTGGGAACGGTTGAATCTATGGATTTCATCCACAAACAGAAGTGTTCCTCGCCCAGTTTCCCTTCTTTTGCGAGCTTCCTCAAAAGCCTTGCGAAGATCAGCTACACCAGAAAAAACTGCAGAAAGCGAAACAAATTCGAGATTGGCTTTCCCTGCCAATAACCGTGCAATCGTCGTTTTGCCACAACCTGGCGGTCCCCAGAAAATCAGAGAGGCGAGCCTGCCGTCGTTAAGCATGCGAGTTAGTGGAGCATCCTCTCCTAACAAGCCATCTTGACCCACAACCTCTGAGAGAGACTTCGGCCTCAGTCTTTCAGCGAGCGGCATTGGAACCGAGGCTGCCATTCCAGAAGCTTCGAAAAGGTTAGCCATTCGTTAACCAACTTGGAGAGAGATGCGTCTCCCGCCTCTAAGGATTGTTATTTCCCAGGTTCTAGGCCGAGCTTTTGCTGAGACTATTAGGTCTTTCACGCGGGTGATATCTCGACCATTAACGGCCATGATCACATCACCCTGGCGAAGGCCAAGTCTTCTTGCAAAACCGCGATTCAAGACGCGAAGGACTACAACACCACCACCTTGGACACTCAGATTAAATTCTTCTTTTACTGCAGGCGAAAGATTTGCAACTTCCGCGCCATCAATTGGTGAGCCCTCCTGGATTATAGTTATATTGCGAGGAGGGTCTTCCGGCGGAGCTTCCAAACGCACTTTTGTCTGGAGTATTTTTCCAGCTCGCCAAAAATCAAATTCGGCTGTGCTGCCAATTGGTTTGGTTGATACGCGGAAGCGCAGCTCTAGAGGATCCCCGATCGGCCGACCATCAACGGCTAAGACCACATCACCCTGCTGCAGTCCGGCATTCATCAGTGAGCCACCTTCACTTAAAAAGTCAATCAAGACCCCTCTTGGGGGTGAAAGGCCTATCGCCTCTCCAATTTCGGCTGTTACCTCCTGACCATGAGCCCCAAGCCATGGACGTACAATCCGTCCCCCATTTTTAGCAGCTTCGACCATGCGAGCTACTAAACTGGATGGAATAGCGAACCCAATACCGAGACTGCCGCCAGATTTTGAATAGATCGCAGTGTTCACTCCGACTACGCGACCTTGCATATCCACTAAAGCTCCACCTGAATTTCCAGGATTTATGGCGGCGTCAGTTTGGATAAAAACGCCAAAATCTGTGAGGCCGCGGCGAGAACGGGCCAAAGCAGAGACAATCCCGCTTGTTACTGTCTGCCCAACGCCGAATGGGTTGCCGATAGCTATCACCAGATCTCCGACTTCTATCGTATCTTCTGGTGCAAGAATTGCTGTGGGGATTGTTACTTCATTAGTGTTAATCTTGAGTACCGCTAGGTCAGATCTCTCGTCTTCTTGAAGGATTTCGGCTTCAAATTCACGCCGGTCGTTTAGGACCACACGGATCTCATCAGCACCCTCGATTACGTGCCGATTTGTGACAATGATCCCACTGGCATCAACAATGACACCTGATCCAAGAGAACTTTCTTCTCGTTCTCTTGTTCCTCCGCCAGGCAAGCGGTCGCCAAAAAATTGTCTGAAGAATGGGTCATTGAAAAGAGGGGAAACCCGACGTTCTTGCACGATGGTTCGAGTAAAGATGTTTACAACGGCGGGAGCAACTCGCTTCACCAGCGGAGCAAAAGAAAGCTGAACCTCTGCATGGGATGTTGGTATTGACCGCGTTTGAGCAACTGCTTGCGGTGCTGAAAAGGCGAGCGCTGAAAACGCGCCAACCAAGAAAATTTTGACTAAAAATCCCATAATTTTTTAATTCTACTCGATTTTGATCCGAATAACTGAGATGGCGTAAGGTATGGGTCTTAAAGACCTGGCCCTCAAGATTTAAACTTTGAGCTTGGTAAAGCAATCGCAATTAATAATGCTCTTTAAAGGCAGGACAAAGGATGACCCGCCTCGAGACCCATAGCTAATTCAAGGGACCAGACCTAACGAGGATATAAAGCTTCAAGCTGATCTCTATAGAGATCCGTTATAAAGCGACGCCGGATCTTCATTGTCGGCGTCATGAGACCATTTTCAATCGTGAAAGGTTCGCCGGCGAACGTAAAACGGCGTATGCGTTCTATTGGAGATAATTGCTGGTTAGCCTGATCCACTGCTTCTGAAATCACTTGCCGGAATTGGTCATTCTCTTGAAGTTTACTCAACTCAACATCATGGGATTTGGCCCATTGCTCGCAAAAGTCCGAGCTTGGGCAAATCAATGCAACTAGGTGGGGGTGTCTGTCACCAAACACCATTGCCTGATCTATAGCTTCGTGAAGGACCAATATGCCTTCAACACGTTGAGGTGAAATGTTATCGCCACCGGCATTGACTATTAAGTCTTTCTTCCGGTCCGTAATTTTCAGCCTTCCTAGGCTGTCTAGCTCACCAATGTCACCTGTATGCAGCCACCCGTCCTTGATTGCCTCAGCTGTTTCAGCAGGGCGGTTCCAATATCCATCCATCAAGAGATCGCCGGCTACCAGTATCTCACCGTCTGTCGCTATTTTTAATTCAACCCCTAAAAGCTTCGGGCCAACCGTCGCGAGGTCTATTGAGTCGGGTCTGTTGCAGGAAATGACCGGCGCTGCTTCTGTCTGGCCGTAGCCTTGCAGCAAGCGTAGGCCCAATCCGGCGAAGAACATACCGATGTCGTAATTAAGAGGGGCCCCTCCAGAAATCAGTGCTTTCAATTGACCTCCAAAACGCTTCTGAACTTTACGCCTGACTAGTTTGTTCAGGAGGGCATCTTGTATCGTCTCGTTAATATTAAGCCTGCCGGTTTCTGCTTTTTTGCGGCCTAGCTCTACAGCGCGCTGAAATAGTTTTTGCTTGAAAGCTGACTCTTTTTTCAGGCCCTGAAGGATGCGGGCGTGAAGGCTTTCGTAGAGCCTCGGGACCGCTGTCATAATTGTTGGTCTGGTTTCTACAAGATTTGCTCCAAGCTTATCCAGCCCTTCTGCGTAGTAGATCTGGCACCCTGCGGATAAGGGGAAAAATTGCCCGCATGTTCGCTCGTAGGAGTGCGAAAGAGGAAGAAAACTTAAAAAGGCTTCGTCCCCCAGATTATTTACCTCTTCAAGTTCAAAGACCAAGTCGAGGGCGCTTTTGCAATTGGTGAAAATCGCTTTATGGGAGAGCATTACACCCTTAGGAGCGCCGCCAGTTCCTGAGGTGTATATGAGGCTCGATAAATCACTGCGGCTGATGTCATTCAGGGTTGAGGGCGGTTCGATACTCGTTTGCTGACCCTCATATATGTCGCCAATGATTTGATCAGCACCAGTATCATCGTCAAAAGCAATGGTGAACCGGATGTTCTCTGACTTGGCAGCTGCAGAAAGAGCCTGCTTTGCTACTTTTCCGCCTGATGTGATTAGGCCGACCGCACCTGAATCACTTATAATATGAGAATGATCTTGTTCGGTGTTTGTTGCGTAAGCTGGAACAGACACGCCTCCGGCGAGCATTATTGCAACGTCTGCGATTAACCATTCGGGCCTGTTTTCTGATGCTAAAACAACGCGGTCACCAGGCTTGAGACCTGCCGCAATTAGCCCATGGGAAAGTGATATGATTTGCTTACGGACTTGAGCATAGGTTAAGGGCGCGTACCCATTGCTCTCGCTAGATTTCGACCATAGAAAAGGTTTGTCTCCTCCGGCGACGAGCATATCCATCGCCATTGATGGCAAGCTTGCCCAGCTATCATATTTCGAAAGAAGCCGTTCTTTTTCTGCGGCAGCTATTCCCATATCACGCCCCCTCGACAATCGTTCCATTCATGACAGTTGGACCGAAGTCGGAAACTGTAGTTCGGATCATCAGCCGTCTGTCGCCTGTTTCATCATAAGGTGTGGCACGGTGAATGGTCGCTCTATTGTCCCACATCACGGCATCGTTGGCAGACCATTGATGTCTATAAATCTTTGAGGGATTAGCAGCGACCTCTAGCAGCTTTTCGGCAAGCTTTTGACCTACATCATCTGCCATACCCACCACACCCGAGATATGACTGGCAATATGGATACTTTTTCGACCGGTTAGAGGATTGGTTCGGACTAAGGCTTGTTGAACTGGGGGCAAACGACGGCGTTGCTCCTCAGTTGATGAGCCTTTCTGAAATTTTTCGCGGGAGTGGGCAATGGAGTGGATAGCGATTTTCCCCTCGACCACCTGCCGCAGTTCAGTAGGGAGTTCGTCAAACGCTACCGCAGTTGATGCAAATTCTGTATCGCCGCCACCCTTCTTGGGAAGCTCTCTTCCTGAAAGCAGCGAGAATTTAGCTGGCGTTTCTTTGAAAGAGCTATCGGTGTGCCAGAGAAAATTTGCGCGGGTGAAAAGCGCAAGCTGACTGTTCGGATCCTTTATCGTTCCATCAGGAAGTATATTTGTAACACGCACGAGTTTTGACCCGGCCCCCACAGCACCTGTTAGGGTCTCCTCCAAAGGACCAAAACGTTCTGAGAAAGCAATTTGAGTGTCATCAGTCAGTGGCTGATTAGGCATCACTATCAGGCCATACTCGTTGATGGCGCGGTTGATTACACGAAAGTCATCTTCAGATATTCCATCCTGGATGCTGAAACCTGTAAGACGAGCACCGAAGTGCGACGTTAATTTTTCAATTTGAACTGCCAATGGTGTTACGTCTCTGTCTGACGAACTTGAAAGGGGGCAAGTATTTTTTGCAAAGAGATTGTCTCCCTTTTCGGTTAGTTGCGCACTTATCGCTCTCTATAACCAGCTAAATTGATCTTATTTCCGCTTTCACCATTTTGTTCTTGGTTTGATGTAATAAGATACTAGCATGATACTCGATGCTTGCGGCGCAATATCAATGAATTTTTTGTCCAAAGCTCTATTGGTGGTGTTTGCTGCGGCGCTGGCCAGCACTTCATTTGCTGGATCATTAGATGGTCCCGAAATTGCGGACTTTCGTGTTTGGCGGTCTACGCGATGCTACAAACCAGTACCGCCGCCTGTTGAGGTGACGGACGCGCGCTCATACAACTTAACTGTTGATGCGTTTAATCGCTATTTCGATCAAATGAAAACCTTCATGGAGTGCGTCGGGGCGGAGGGTAACCAGGACTATGAGGCGATGAGGAAAGTACTCGAGAATGGCATGACGCAGTCACGTGCCGAAGCGCTTCAAGATTTGGAGCGGACGCGCTCTGCTATTGAGGCCCACAGGGCAAAATATTTCGATGAGGAAAAGACACCTCAAATTACGCCCCGCCAATGAACTTGCGCCTGAGGTGACCTCAGCGCACACTAAATTCAGTAATTTCGAAACCTTGGAATTTCAATGACCCCTGAGCTTTCTGGTAAATTCACAGACGTTACATCGATTACAGATGGCTTTGCCGATCTTGGCTATATTTGCTCGAAATCAATTGCCACGGCGCTGTATATTGCGGGTAATTTGGGGAAACCGTTGCTTGTCGAAGGTCCGGCGGGCGTAGGGAAAACCGAGCTTGCAAACACCATGGCCACGTTTGCCGGTCTGCCAATGATAAGGTTGCAATGTTACGAGGGTTTGGACGAGGCCAAAGCACTCTATGAATGGCGTTATGCCAAGCAGTTGCTCTACACCCAAATTCTTCGTGATAAGATCGGGGAGGTTATGGGTGATGCCAAATCACTCAAAGATTCCATGGACAGGCTTCACAGCCATGCAGACCTTTTCTTTTCAGAAGAATTTGTAGCCCCCAGGCCGCTT
Organism: Alphaproteobacteria bacterium; assembly: GCA_030833925.1. Taxonomy (GTDB): domain Bacteria; phylum Pseudomonadota; class Alphaproteobacteria; order Bin95; family Bin95; genus VMCJ01. The sequence continues at coordinate 20,003 of JAURGE010000002.1, read as the reverse complement.
CTAAAGGCCCTGCGTGAAGAAAATGGCTGTGTTCTTTTAATTGACGAAATTGATAAATCAGACCACGAATTTGAAGCCTTCCTTCTAGAGATACTCTCTGAATTTCAGGTTTCAATTCCCGAGCTTGGAACCATTAAAGCCAAGTGCAGGCCGATCGTGTTTCTGACGTCTAATAATACTCGCGAGCTATCTGACGCTTTAAAACGTCGCTGTCTCCACCTTTACGTGCCGTTTCCCGATGCGAAGTTGGAGCGAAATATTCTTAAGGCGCGCGTGCCCGAAATCACCGATCATTTGATGCGTCAGCTCGTTGCATTTGTGCAAGGAGTGCGGGAGCTTGATCTTAAAAAGCATCCAAGTGTCTCTGAAACAATAGATTGGGCAAAGGCGTTGATGCTACTTAATGCCTCTGAACTTGATGGTGACCTCGTCCGTGAAACCTTAAATGTTATCTTAAAATTTGAAGAAGACATTGCCGCCGTGGACAGACAGGTGCTGGATCTCGTCAGGCAAGCTGAGAAAGCAACTCCCTTGGCTATGGCTAAGTAGGTCGTCTGATGCCGGGTGAGATTGACCGGACCCTCGTAAATTTTTTGCGTGCTGTCAGAGGTGCGGATGTCAGGGTATCTGTTGCCGAGACGCTTGACGCAGTGGAAGTTGCTCGGTTTGTTGGCTGGGAAAATCGTGATGCTTTGAAACAGGGGCTTGGGCTCGCTCTTGCCAAAACTGTTGAGGAGAAAACCCGGTTTGATGCGACCTTTGATGCGTTTTTCTCTGCCGTCGCAAACACAGTAGATAATGAAGATGAATTTGATCAGAGCGAAGAGACAAGTTCATCCGATGATGTAGATGATGGTCTGGCTCGGCTCCTTCTGGACGGCGATCGCGCAGAGATAATTGCTGCTTTAGAAGAAGCTGCCGCTGCTGTGGATTTAAATGAAATAAGATTTTTCACACAACGTGGACTCTATACCCAGCGCATACTCCGGGAAATGGGTGTTGAGGGACTGGATGCGGCAATTCGTGAAGCCCAGCAAGCAGGCGGGGTTGGTGACGGGCTAGGAAATGGCCAAGGATCAGGACAGCGCCCAGGTCTTGCTGGTGATCTTGAAGCTGCTCGGGCTCGATTGTTCGAGTCAGCTAAGGATCTTGTTGAGCGTCGGCTTTCAATTTACGGGGCTGAGACTAGTCGTGATTTAAAAGAAAGTAGGCTCAGACGTTCAAAGCTTGGTAATTTGGATCGGCGAGATCAAGAGGAGATGCGCCGACTTGTTACGCGCATTGCCAAGCGGTTAGCGGCTCTTCATTCCAGAAAACCAAAGCGCCGAAACCGAGGAACGCTCGACCTTCGTCGCACGATGCGGAAAAACTACGCAAATGACGGGATTATGTTTGATCTCGAATGGAAACGAAAAAAAGTAGCCAAGCCAAAAGTTATGGCCATATGCGACGTCTCTGGTTCTGTGGCAGCTGTTGCCCGTTTCTTGCTTCAGTTCCTGTACGCTCTTCATGACATTTTGAATGATGTTCGCAGCTTCGCCTTTTCTGGAAAGCTCATAGAAACCTCTGATTTTTTTAAGCGCCATGATGTGGAAGTTGCCGTTGATCAGGTGATGAACGCTGTTGGCTATATGTCTACAGATTATGGAAAAAGCTTAGAGGATTTCCGAGAAGGCTGGTTGGAGGATGTCGATAAACGCACCACCATTGTTATCCTTGGAGATGGGCGATCAAACAATACTGAGCCTCGATCTGATATTCTTAAGGAATTATCGGAGCGGTCTAAGCGTATCCTCTGGCTCAACCCTGAACCACCACCGCTATGGGGAACCGGCGACAGCGAGATATATCGATACAAGCCGTACTGTAATCTTATGAGAGAAGTGAATACACTTCAGCATTTAGAAAGAATAGTTAATGATTTAGTTAAAGTTGTTAAGGCGTCAAGTTAAGGCTCAATTCGGAGCGTTTTTAACAGATTATTGCGTGCGCGTTTTTCGTTTTGGTAGATCGAAGATAAAGGCTTGAGCATCACAATTGGGTCCTAGGATCAGTATGCTGTTGCCCCTTTCTTCTGGCTGTTATCGATCTAATTAGAACGCAAGGAATACTCGGACAGGCGCAATCAGTCTCATGAACATGAATTTATCTCAGGAAGCCCGTATAACAATGATACGGGCTGAATTAGCTGCCTCAATTAAGTTGAATAAACCTACTGCGGAATGTGTTGATCTGCTGATTGATCTTCGGGAAGCTCTCTGGGATTACGAAGATGAGACCGGTAAAAACCATGAAGTGGAGAGTGAATTCCACGCTTTAGAAGAAGCTATTTTTCCAGAAGATTGAGCACCAGAAACGGTCATATCTCTTTCTAGTGTGAATTACAGGACGCTTGTCTTTTGGTACATCTGCCATTGTACTTTTTAAAGTCGGGACAAAAAAATGGCTAAAACCGTGGTGCTTGTGGCGTTTCAGGTAAAAGAAGGCCACATGGAGCACTTTTTGGAAATAATTCGTGATCATGCAGCTGGAACTTTGGCAGAAGAACCAGGCTGCGAGCGTTTTGATGTTATGACGGTGAAGGATGGTAGTGACGCTGTCCACCTGCACGAGGTCTATGTGGACGAGGCAGCCTACATAATTCATTCCAAATCAAAACGTTTGGAAAATGTGCGTGAACGCTACAAAGATTTGATTATAGGTAGGACGGTTACTGTCTGCGATCTCTAACTGCCAGATACATCAATGTTCTGTGTATCGCTGCTCAAAGCCACTCAGGATTGGGGGCTAATCTCCCTGGTTTGATGGCTGGACGTGCTTGATCCAGTTCATCCATGCGCAAACGGGCGAGCCGCATAACATCGATTAGCCACGCACCGTCCTGCAAAACATATTCTTCCTCATAGAAACCCCATCCAACCCAGCCACGAGCTCCATATGGGCTCGGAGCATCAGGCGGAAATTCTACATAGTCCATCATTGCCCAGACCCCTCTAGCTCTTTGTGGGCTGTCTAGAACGATTTCAGGTTGATGCACGTGGTGTATGGAGGTCGCTTTTTTGAGGTTAGCGGCAATGCCATCTACAAAACCTTGAGGTGAGGTTCCGTCAGGAACTGCGCCAAACCCCGAAAGCTTTGCTTCGGGTGTGAACAATCGAATTAGACGATCCCATGCCTTTGTATCAACGAACCGACAGTACCTGGCTTTAAGGCGGCGGATCTCTTCGATGGCTAGAACATCGATGCTCTCATCTAACGCCAAAAAATGCTCTCCCTTTTGAGTGTTTATTAAACGAGGATGGTTTGACTAAGCCACAACGCCTTCAGTCTTAAGATCCATAATTTCCGCCTCTGATAATCCGAGTTCGGTCAGCAAAGCGTTCGTATGTTCGCCAAGTCTTGGTGCAGGTGTTCGGATAGCGCCAGGTGTTTCGGAGAGCCTGGGAACGATATTATGCATCGGAAGATAGCCGTCGGGCGCGTCACTGTCGGTCATGTTAACAAGCGCTTCTCGGCCTTGAACGTGAGGGTCCTGGCGGAGTTGTCCAGCATCATATACTGGGCCTGCCGTAACTTCCGTCTCTTCGAAGAAAATTAGATTTTCTGCCAGCGTACGTGCACCCACCCAGCCTTGGACAATCGCATCTACTTCATCAGCGTGAGCAACTCGGGCTGCATTCGTTGAGTAGCGTGGGTCATCACACATGTCCGCCCGCCCAATGGCTCGGAAAAGGCGCATTGCCATAGCTTGCATTGAGCCTGAGATCGCGAGCCAGTGGCCATCTTTGGTCTGGTATGTATTGCGCGGGCTGGCTGTCATTGAGCGATTGCCAGATCTCATCGGTGCTTTCCCCGTCACATGATGGATAGCGGCATCACCTCCAAGAATTGAGATCAGAGGTTCGAGAAGTGACAGATCAATAATCTGTCCCTTTCTGCTCTTAGTTTCCACTTCACGCAGGGCCGTCATGCATGCGAAAGCGCCATAGAGTCCAGCCACCATATCGGCCAACGCCATGTTAGGCAGTGAGGGTGGCCGGTCAGCTGATCCAGTCTTCATAGCAAAGCCACTCATGCCCTCTATAAGGGTGCCGAAACCCGGCTTGTGACTGTAGGGGCCGGTTTGACCAAATCCGGTAACTCGCAAAATGATCAGATTTGGATTTCGAGACCACAAAGTCTGAGGATCAAGCCCCATCTTTTCCAGTCCACCAGTTCTGAAGTTTTCTACAAAAACCTGCGCACCTTCGACCAAGTTCAACAAGATGGCCTTTGCTCTCTCGTCTCTCAGATTCAGGACGATGCTTTTCTTGTTACGGGCATAAATTTTCCATTGGACGCTGATGCCATCAGCTCCCCAGTCGCGCAGAGGATCACCTTTGCCTGGAGGTTCTACTTTTATTACCTCGGCGCCATGATCGGCCAAAACGTGCGTCGACATATTTCCCGCTACAAGTCGAGACAGATCGAGCACACGCACGCCGTCTAAAGGGCAATCGGCATCTGGTCTGTATTCCATGAAGCATTCTCCTTGGTGAACACTATATGCTCTGGATTGCGAATGCGGGAACGGGGTTTATGCTCGCAAGAGGTTTGGGATGGAGATAACCGAATGGCACGTATAGCTGTTGCCAGTTTTAGACACGAGACGAATACGTTCGCGCCGCATAAAGCAGCCATGGTTGATTTTGAGACGGGTTACAGTTGGCCGGCATTGGTCAGGGGTGAAGAGCTGCCTGCCGCAGTTAAAGGTTTCAATCTGGCAATCGCAGGTTTTATCGAAACAGCCCTGGCCCAGGGTCATGAAATTTTGCCTTTGGTTTTCGCCTCAGCAGCGCCATCCGCTGAGGTTACAGAAGAAGCCTACGAGAATATCGTAGCCATGATTTTTGAAGAGCTAGCAGGTGCAGGGAAATTTGACGCGCTCTACCTAGCTCTGCATGGGGCTATGGTTGCGGAACATCTTGAGGATGGGGAAGGGGAGCTCCTGGGGCGTCTTCGCCAGAAATTCGGTCCCAATCTGCCAATCGTTGTCACACTTGATTACCACGCAAACATGACCCAGGCGGCGTTGGAACATGCAACGGCGATAACCGGTTATAGAACATATCCGCACGCTGATATGGCTGAAACTGGTAGCCGCATGGCTCGATGGCTGGATAAGCACCTTCACGGTGGAGAAGCTCGCCCGGAGTCAGCTTTTCGTCAAATTCCGTTCCTGATACCGCTTTTTGCAGGGTGCACCATGCGGCAGCCTGCATCTGATGTCGTTGCTGCCGTAAAGGCAATCGAAGCAGAAACAAACGTATTGCTAACTTTTGCCGGTGGCTTTCCAGCTGCTGATATCGCTGATTGTGGCCCCAGTGTTTATGGCTATGGGCCAGCTGCTACCGCCGCCGTGAACCGCATAGCCGATTTGATTGAAGCTTTTGAACCTGCTTGGGGCGGTGCTGTCTTAACACCTGAAGAGGCTGTTTCGAAGGCTTTAAAGATTTCGGCCACAGCCTGCCGGCCCGTTATATTAGCGGATATCCAAGATAATCCAGGCGCTGGCGGTACCGGCGATACAATGGGTTTGATCCACGCAATGCTTGCTGCTGGCGTAACTGGTTCTGTAGCTGGACTGGTTTACGATCCCCACGTAGCTACCATTGCCCTGCGTGCAGGAGAGGGATCAGAGATAGCGGTTGCTCTTGGTGGAAAGCACGGAATTTCCGGCGATAAGCCGCTAGCAGGTCAATTCAAAGTTATTGTTGCATCCGATGGGCAGATGATTGGATCGGGGCCGCTTTATAAAGGCGCACGCATGGATCTCGCGCCAGCTGCCCGCATACGCATTGGAGGGCTAGATATAGTTGTTGTAGGGAAGAGGGTGCAGGCGGCAGACCAAGAGAGTTTCCGGCATTTTGGTATCGAACCTGCAAGGACAAAACTTCTGGCTTTGAAAAGCTCCGCACATTTTCGTGGTCACTTTCAGCCAATAGCAGAGGCCGTACTAGATGTGGCGGCACCAGGCGCCATGTCGGCTAATCCAGCAGATCTAAATTTCACTAAGCTGCGTCCAGGTGTAAAAACTAGTCCTGCCGGCGCTCATATCGGGAGTTAATTTAGTGCCCAAAACTATTCAAACGATCCTTGTTGCTGGCTATGGCGTGATGGGCAAGGGTGTTGCTAATTCATTTCATTCTGGTGGCTTTGACGTCACTATACTTACCCGAGATCCAGCACGAGCTTTGGCCGATGCACCAGAGGGTGTGAAGGCAGTGTCGAAGCTACCTGATGAACCACCAGATTATGTATCTGAAAATTTTCCAGAAGAAATCGCGCCGAAGCAGGAATTATTTGTGGAGATAGAGGCAAAGTGGGGGGGAGCAAGTGTCATAGCTTCTAATACCTCAGGTCTTGATTTAGAGGAGCTAGCAGCTCCACTCCGGCATAAAAATATGTTTATGGGCGTGCATTATCTGCAGCCTGCAGATGCGTTTGCCTGCGTCGAGGCTATCCGGATTGCAGAAACTTCGGATGAAACCAAAGATCGGGTGGTGGATGCTTTAGAGCGGACCGATAAAGAAGTTGTTCTTCTTAATCGTCCAGTCATCGGTGCGCTATTCAATCGTCTGCAGCACGCAATGCTGCATGAAGCTTATTGGATGATTGAGCAGGGGCTTTGCTCAGTTGAAGATGTCGACAAATTCGCAAGGCTGGCGATGGGGCCGCGGATGTGCGCAGGCGGTCTTATAGAGATAAAGGACTTAGGGGGATTAGTCGTCCATGCTGCTTCTCAATCCGAAATCATTCCCAAACTCACACTAACTAAAGAGCCAGCACCCTTCGTTCAAAATTTACCAAAACAAGGATTTACAGGAGCAGACGCCGGTCGAGGATTTTACGACTGGAGTGGGAAAGACGTAGCTAAGCGACGACGTCAGGTGAAGGAAATGACCCGAAAAATTCTGGATATCGTCGAACCTGAGGCTCGAGCACGTGACTAACCGTTCCACAGCTATCACACGCGCTACTACAGCTTTTGATAATGGCGAATTTTTCGACGTTCTGGACCGCCGCGTCCGAATAGAAAGTACTAGCCAAGATCCTGCCCACGCCTCGGAATTGGACAGATATCTTCGAGAGGAGATGGGGCCTCGCCTTGAAAACGATCTGGATGTTGTTTGGGAAGTCCAACCTAATCCTCTTGATGCCGGTCCAATTTTGATAGGCGAACGGCATGAGGGATCGGATTTGCCGACCATTCTTATCTACGGTCATGGTGACACAGTTCGTGGTCAGGCCGATCTTTGGCGAGAGGGTATCACTCCATGGAAAATCACCGTTGAGGGTGAGAGATGGTATGGGCGCGGTACTGCCGATAACAAAGGACAGCACACAACAAATTTTGAGGCCCTGAAAGCAGTTTTGGCTGAGAGGGGACGCTTAGGTTTTAACTTACGTGTTCTTATTGAAACCGGCGAGGAGATGGGATCGAAGGGTTTGCGAGAGTTCGCCACTGCGAACAAGGCCCGGCTCCAAGCAGACGTTCTGATTGCCTCCGATGGACCTCGAGTGCAGCCAGAACGACCAACCTTATTCCTTGGCAGCAGAGGCAACTTAAATTTCACGCTATCTATTAATGCTCGTGAAGGAGCTCATCATTCAGGAAATTGGGGTGGTTTAATCTCCAACCCAGCGGTCCAGTTGGTGAACGCAATTTCAACGCTGGTTGACGGGCGCGGGCAGCTGCTCGTTGATGGATTGAAACCGCCTCCAATATCCAATGCTGTCCGCGCGGCCTTAGCTGACCTGATTGTAGATGGTGGGCCAGACGCGCCAGAAATAGATAATGACTGGGGTGCTAAAGATTTAACTCCTAATGAGCGGGTCTTTGCTTGGAATACATTAGAAATCCTAGCAATGGAGACCGGTATTCCCGCAGCGCCCGTGAATGCTATTCCCGGAAGTGCGTTCGCCGTCTGTCAGATACGTTTCGTTGCTGGTTCGGACCATGAAAAGTTTCTTCCCGCTATCCGTAATCATCTAAAATTGCATGGTTATGGTATGGTTGAAGTGAAGCCTGCTCGCGGGGCAATGATGGCAACCAGAACAGAACTGGACGAGCCTTGGGTTGGGCGAGTGGTAAAATCTTTTGAGCGAACCACTGGTCATAGGCCAGCAATCCTCCCCAGCCTTGGTGGTTCAATTCCAAACGATGTGTTTACAGATATATTGGGAATGCCAACTGTTTGGGTTCCGCATTCCTATGCAGGGTGTCAACAGCATGCCCCAAATGAGCACGCTTTGGCTCCTATTTTAAAGGAAGGTTTAAGCCTGATGACCGGGTTGTTTTGGGATATCGGTGAAGGATCTTAGTCTGTTCAGGAAAGGCTAAACATTGATTTTTCTTTTGAGCACTAGGTCTCAGACTAGTGAGTTTTAATTTTCATTCTGTCCTCACCTGATTTGAGTTTTTTCATGGAATACGAAGTGCTTTCCGTGCTGCGGCATACCGATTATCTTCGCAAACTTCATTCCGATTCAAAGCAGTAGGCTTATGGTTAAAGGAAAGCGTTTTGGCGGTCATGGGCCGGCGCTGTTCATCTGGTGTTTGGCGATCTCGCTCGCAGTGCTTTGCTATGCCATCAAAGGAGAGCAGGCCTTTATCCGGGCATTTTGGGTCGACATGGGAATAGTTGAAACCATGGCGCCACGTTTTCTTCTTGGTTTGGCTTTAGTCGGGTTTTTGACTGTCTTAGCACCTCGCGAAGCAGTTGCACGCACCCTTGGCGGCAATTCAGGAATGAAGGGCTTGATGCTTGCTTCTGCAGCGGGAGCACTTTTGCCTGGTGGGCCATGGGTAATCATGCCCCTGGCTCTCACTATTGCGCGTGCTGGAGCTGATGCTGGCGCGTGTGTTGCATTCGTTGTGGCTTGGTCTTCTCTCGGTCTCAACCGTTTGCTTGTTTGGGAATTGCCGTTCCTAGGTTTTGAAACAGCCGCCCTTCGTTGGCTGCTAGCATTACCTCTGCCAATTTTAGCTGGTCTTGTGGTGCGCCGTTTCCTTCCCTACGTGGCTGTGCGCTGATGTCTGCCTCTCTCATCATAATGATAGTTTTGGTTTTGGCGGCTGGCCTTGCCACCGCTTTAAAGCCAGGGGTTAGTTTTCGAGAAGCAATTCAGATTTCGAAAAGCCAGGCAATCAGGGTGTTGCCCATAGTAATACCTGCCGCGTTCATTGCTGGTTTTCTTGCAGAACTTCTGCCAAGGGAGTTGGTGTCAGGTTTAGTAGGTCCTGAGAGTGGTATACTTGGGTTTGCACTTGCAGCTGTAGCTGGTGCTATTCTTCCAACGGGGCCAATGGTTGTTCTGCCCCTTGGAGCGGCATTACTACAGGCGGATGCTGGTTTTGCTCAGATTCTGACGCTCTATGCATCGTGGACCTTAGTTAACGTGCAGCGATTCATAATATGGGAAGTGCCACTGGTTGGTATGAGCATGGCAGCCAGGCGTCTCGCCGGAGGTTTTATTGCTCTTCCGTTCGCTATTCTTGGTGCTGAGTTGATTGAACTCATCCTCGCCCGATAGCTTTAAAACTTATTATATGTTTCTTTTTTTGGGTCCTTTAGAAGTCATGACGGAGTATCACTAAACCAATGTCAAATCTGGTCCTCATTCGCCACGGCCAAAGCCAGTGGAATTTAGAAAATCGCTTTACCGGTTGGAAAGATGTTGATCTTACCAAAGCAGGTGAGGAAGAGGCTCGCGAGGGTGGCAGGCTGCTGCATGAACAGGGCTTTGATTTTGATATTTGTTACACTTCTGTTTTAACGCGTGCGATCCGCACTCTTTGGATTGTCTTGGATGAAATGGATCGACGTTGGCTGCCAGTGATCAAAGATTGGCGCTTGAATGAGCGAAGTTATGGAGGTCTGCAAGGCCTAAATAAAGCCGAGACAGCAGAGAAGCATGGTCTTGAGCAGGTAATGATTTGGCGTCGCAGTTTTGATATTCCGCCACCAAGCCTCACGGCTGATGACAGCCGTTATCCTGTTGATGACCCTCGTTATCGCAACCTGCCAAAGGAAATTGTTCCCCTGACCGAAAGCCTAAAGGACACTATCGCCCGGGTTCAACCTTACTGGGAGGCAGAAATTGCGCCAAAAATCCGGTCTGGGCAGCGTGTACTTATCTCTGCGCACGGTAATAGTCTGCGTAGCTTGGTCAAACATCTGGACGGTATCTCGGATGATGAAATACCCCAGCTTGAAATCCCAACTGGTAACCCGCTCGTCTATGATCTTGATGAAAATTTAAAGCCCAAGACAAAGGCGCGGTATTTGAAGCCTCACGAATGACATCTGTTTTAATTACTGGTGCAGCTTCTGGCATAGGTGCCGCTATTGCGCGCCGCTTAGCGGCGCCGGGTATGAAACTCGTTTTGCATACCCGGAAAAATGTGAATGGTCTCGAGGCCGTGGCTAATGAAGCTCGAGCAGCTGGTGCTGAAGCAACAACGCTCATTGCCGATTTAACGGATCCAACCAATGCGGCAAAATTAGTAGAGAGTGCGGCGACCTCTATGGGGGGGCTGGACTGGTTAGTTGCTAACGCCGGATTTGCTGATGCCCGGTCATTTGCAGAACTGCCAGATGATGGTGTCCATGCCAGCATAACGCCGATAGCGGATAGTTTTTTTCGAATGGCGAGGTCAGCGTTGCCTTATTTAAAGGCATCTGACCGTGGGCGCGTAGTGGCAATTTCGTCATTTGTTGCTCATCGCTATGCCCCTGCGGGAGATCTTTTCCCGGCATCGGCAGCGGCTAAAGCGGCATTAGAAGCTTTGGCTCGCGGATTGGCCGCAGAGCTCGCAAGTGCAAAAGTTACCGTGAATATAGTGGCCCCTGGCTATACTCAAAAAGACAAGGGAGCTCACGCTGCACTTTCGTCGGAACGATGGACTAGAATTTTAGAGCGCATACCTCTAGCCCGCCTTGGTAAACCAGAAGAATGTGCTGCTGCGACAGCTTACTTCCTCTCAGATGATGCCGCTTATGTTACCGGACAGATTATTCACGTGGATGGGGGACTGGGGCTCTAAGCTTCGTTATTCCTGATCGTATCTATAGCTTTCAGTCCAATGCCCGTTAGCAGTAAGACTACGCTATCGCCCTTCTTAATTGCTCCCGAAGAAATAAGTCTGGAAAGGCCCGCAGCACCAGCCGCTGTTGTTGGCTCAACGAAGAAGCCTTTCTGATGAAGTCTGCGCATCGAGCCTAAGATCTCAGCTTCGCTAACTCCAATCAGGCTGCCACCAGTTTCTCGGCAGGATGATAAGACTTCAGCAACCCGAACGCCCTTTGAGGAAGTTATGCCATCTGCAACGGATGGTTTTGGGTTAACCGTCACAGGCTCACCGTTGCCTTCCCAAGAGGCCAGGTAAGGTGCAGCGTTTAACGCCTGAACACCATGAATTGCTGGAACTTTCTTAATGAGTTTGGCGGCGGACAATTCTTTAAAGCCAATGTCCAGACCCATAACGTTGCCACCCTGACCGCAGGCCACGATGACGTGGTCGGGTGAAAAGCCACCCATTTGTTCCCAAATCTCAAAGGCAACCGTTTTACAGCCTTCTAGGAAGAAGGCCTGGATATTATGACCCGCGTAAAACGTACCTCCCAAAGCCTCCTTCAGGGCAGCATCTGCCGCATTTTGTCGTGGTCCCTCTATAGCGCGAACTTGGGCGCCCATTGCTCTCATCTGCGTTAGTTTTGCAGGAGGGGCCGAAGCTGGTGAGAAGATTGTGGCTTCCATGCCCGCACGCGCGGCATAAGTCGCAACAGATGAGCCAGCATTTCCGCTAGAGTCCTCCAGAATTTTATCAATTCCGTGGCCTTTAAGATAAGCCATCATTACAGAAACCCCCCGGTCCTTAAATGAACCGGAAGGCATCATGTGATCGCATTTAAACGCAACATTTACGCCATCCCATTCACCCTCAATCAGGGGTGTCCAACCTTCTCCGAGCGAGAGTGGCGGTGCATCTATTCGAAGCATTTTCCTGTACCGCCAGATCGACGGTTCATGGGTTTCAATTTCCTTCGCATCAAAGGAAGTTGAAGGTGTAAGATTGAGATAGCTTCCATCATCGGGAGCGCGCCAAAGAGGTTCCTCAATATCCCACTCTGCGCCTGAGCGCGGATTCACATATCGGCATCCAGTCAAGTCAGTTCCTCCTTCGCGAGGATTTCTTCTGCCATACGGCGCAAATCGGTCTTTCGAACCTTGATTGCATTGGCACTTTCAGTAACGGGGAAGGCATCTAAAGGTATTACTCGAACAGGAACTTTGTAGTCCGCTAGCCTTTCTCGGCAACGGGTAATTGCCCTGGTCTCATCGAAAGGGGTCGTACCAGTTAACAGCACAAATGCAAATGCTCTGTCTCGCACTCCGATACGCGTCTGAACTACCTGTGCTTCGTGGATAGCTGGGTCAGCTTCAAGCTCTTTTTCAATATCCATTGGGTTCGTTAAAAACCCGGCTAGCCGTAGTACGTCGCCCATCCGCGCAAGATAAACAAAACTGCCATCTTCACGCATTCGTCCAAGGTCACCAGTTTTAAAGAAACCGTCTGAGGTGAGGGCTGCCGCTGTTGCGTCTGGATTATCGGCATACTCCAACATTCTAGTTGGGCTCTTAATCTGTATTTCCCCTTCCTGACCTAGAGGAAGTGGGGCATCTGTATCTGGATCGCTAACTCGAACTTCTGTTTCGGGATGGACGGGCTGCCCACCACCAATTACGCGTTCGTCTTCAGGTAGAGACATTTCCTGAAAAGCGAAAAGGGCACACACTTCGCTCATGCCATAAACAGCACAAATTGGAATGCCTCGTTCTCTTGCAATTTGACGGAAGGGCTCTAGGGGTGGATTGGCTCCAAATGAAGGAGCTGGGGCGAGTTTTGGGAATGGAATTTTTTCAGGACGGCTCTCAACCATGCGTTCGTACATGGCATCCATGCCTATCATGTGAGTTACTCCATGATGCACAAATAAGTCGGCCGCAGAAACCGGTTCATAAATCGATTGAATTATCTGCGGGCGCATTGCTGCGATGGCTAAAGTGGCAACGTTGAGGCCAACAACGCCGCATAGAGGAGAAGCCTGAAAAGCAACCCCGTCTGGTCGGTCTAATCCCCAAAAGGCTGGTAGGCGCTCAGAATGAATTGCCAGGCTGCGGTGAGCATGCAGCACAAACTTTGGCTTGGATGTGGTGCCCGAGGTCGTGAAAATTTGGCATGGAGTATCGGGGGTGGCTTGATCTTCTGCCATTCTCCCATGTTGAGATAGCTCTGTCAGTGGAAGAGCAGGGCGGCCTAGGACCACACCAGGTGACGTTTCGCCGAAAAGAATAACCGTTTTCAGCGTCTTGAGCTCGTTGCTATCTACGCCGGCCAGAATACCGGCAAAATCTATGTCCTTAAAACCTGGCTCAAATGCGAGAAGTTTAGCGCCAGACCGGCCAACAATGTCTTCGACTTCCTTGGATTTGAAGCGAGTATTAACCCCGACATTAATCGCGCCAATTCGCCAAATGGCATAGGTAAGAGCGTAATGTTCTGGGGAGTTTGGAAGCCAAAGAGCGATCCTGTCGCCTCTCCCTAAACCAAGCGCTTGCAATCCAGCCGCGTAACGCTGCGCCATCTCTTCAAGCTCAGAAAATGTAGTTTCACCACCCTCGTGAATGAGTGCCATTTTGTGCCCAGCAGCGAGTGCAGCACGCGTCAGTTGGCCAGTGAGAGTAAGCACCTCAGCCATTCGTTGATCTCCCTTGCGTTTTGAGATGATGCCGCCGAAGCTTTCAGTCGTCGAGGGGATTAGAGAGCGATGTACAAAGACTTCAAAGAGTTCGAGCAAGCAGGGTGGGAACAACTGGCAGATAGCTATTATGAGGTTACTCACGCCTCCACCTCAAAAGCAGCTGAGGCGCTTTTAGGAATGGTAGGTTGTGAAGGTGAGTACTCGCGTAAAATGAAAGTACTCGATATCGCGTGCGGCCCTGGGTATTCAGCTGGTTTGGCAGCTTCAAGAGGGGCGGAGGCTATAGGTCTCGACTTCGCAAGCTCGATGGTAAAAAAGGCGGCTGAGCTATATCCAACAGCGCGTTTCAAGCAAGGTGATGCAGAGAGTTTACCTTTTCAGGACCATAGCTTTGATGCTGCAGTTTGCGCGTTTGGTCTTCTGCATTTTGCCGATCCCGACAGGGCTATAGCTGAAGCGTTCCGTATTTTGAAACCTGGCGGTCGATATGCCTTCACTGTTTGGCGGTCGTCAGACGAAGTAGAGACTTTTCAGATCTTCAGAGGCGCCATTGCTGCGCACGGTAGCTTGGAAGCACCCATTCCGCCGGGGCCAGATATGTTCAGACTGGGCCGTGACGACGAAGCATCTAAAGCATTGGCTGCCGCTGGGTTTGTCAATATTGAGGCCAGACGCTTAAATTTAATTCGTCAATCGAGCCCTGAAGCACTTCTAGCAAATCTCTCCAAAGCAACCGTTCGTACCCGCGCGCTTTTCGAGGCTCAGTCAGAAGAAGCTAAGCCAAAAATTGAGGCCGACATCATAAAACGCGCTCAAGCACTCATGAAGAAGCGTGGCGGCAGCATTTTGAACCTAGACATGCCCGCAGTGCTCGCCGCGGGGAGAAAGCCTGGTTAGTAGCGACTGCGTTTAATCTGGATAAAGTGGGTTCTGCCCTATGCTGGGGGCGCACAAGGAACAGTGCCCATTTCTCCAGGCGTGGATAGCTCCAGAATATCGAGATCTTCTGAGCAACCAAACTCGTTGTGCTTCATTCCGCCAGGTATGAAAAGTGACTCGCCTTCCTTCACACGCAGCTGTTCACCTGTCTCAAATTCCAGATCAACCCAGCCTTTTAGAACGTAAACAAACTGACCATCGCATTGATGGTAATGCCATCCGGTTGGCTCTGTCATTCCACGGACCGCGGTCATTGTTTGAGCGCGAAGCGTACCATTGGAAGCAGCCATCACTCCGAGATCACGATATTTGAAGAAGTCGCGACGCCCATCAACCAGCGGGGCATTTTCTTTTGTTGCATGGGCAAGAGTGCCTTTTGGGGTGGGGGTGTTCTCGGACATCAGTCGTCTCCTCTTTATCTTCTAGCTCATTATATCTGTTCGGCATTCAGATTGGCTATTGATTGTTCCAGTCCAATTTTTGCGCCAGTAAAGTTGGGATGTATCGTCAGTGCACGTTGGTACCATTCTATCGCCTGTTTCCAATTTGAGCGAGCAGCTGAGATCATACCTAGCCCTGCCATTGCACCATAGTGCCTGGGTTCTAAGTTTAAGACATTGGCGCAATCAGCAACTGAACCTTCAAGATCACCAACCAAGTATCTCAAAGTTGCACGCTTGTTCCAGGCTTCAGCAAAGTTAGGGTTTTTATCTATGGCTTCTGTGAATGCTAATTCAGCGAGGTCAAACTGTCCGCTATTCATGAATGAAATACCTATGAGCGTTACTTCTTGAGTACGCTTATCTGAATGCTCCAGCCAAATCTGCCAGATCTTTTCCTCAAATGTATTTGCTATTGCAGCACTCTCAGCATTTTTAAGCTTATCAAAAAGAGCACTAAGTCGAGGGTCATTCTGATCAGCCCATGCTGATTGGCCCGACAAGGTTAAAAAAATGCCCAATGTTAAAGTGCTAAGAAACTTGGTCATAAGGTAACTGGGAGACAAAGTTGGAAAAGAGCCAAAAGAAATTCCTTTAAGCTTGCTCGAGTTCTACCAACGTGCCGCAGAAGTCTTTTGGGTGAAGGAATAGAACTGGCTTTCCGTGAGCCCCGTTTTTGGGTTCTCCGTCGCCAAGGACCCTTGCTCCCTCGGCTTTTAGTTTATCCCTCGCGGATATGATGTCATCCACCTCGTAGCATATGTGATGCATGCCGCCCGATGCATTCTTTTCCAGAAATGCAGCGACTGGAGAGCCCTCTCCAAAGGGTTGTAGAAGCTCTATCTTGGTGTTCGGAAGTTCAACAAATACGACAGTGACACCATGTTCCGGGAGGTCTTCTGGTTGTGATACGGACGCTCCAAGCGCAGAACGGTATTGGTTTGCCGCAGCTTCCAGATCAGGCACCACTATCGCAACGTGGTTAAGGCGTCCGATCATCTATTTGGGTCCTTCACATCATTGGCGCCAAGGGTCCGGGCAGCAAATTCTTCCGGGACTGCACGGCCTGTATCAGTAAAGGCTTTTTTTACAGCCTCGACGTTTCCGGCCAGGACGGTGGTTCTGTTCGCTTTCACGAAGGCATTGGACTTATGAACTGTTTCGAGCTGTCCCTGGAAGCGGGGTGCTACATAGCGTGCAAACAGCTCGTAACTTTTCATGATTTGCTCACGATTGGCCCATTCGTTCGCACGGAATGTGATGGCTCCGAAGCCACCCTTTGAAAGCTCAAGTAAATATTCGATGCCTTTTGCGATTGTATCAGGCGAACCGATCAAGGTTGTTCCCATTTTGACACCGTCGCGTAACGGGTCGTCTGATCGGCCTGGTGGCCTTCCTAGAGTTTCCTCGAAGTAAGTAATTGTTTCCAATCGCTCACCGGCTTTGACTTGGCGTAGTGCTTCTTCGTCATCTTCGGCGCAATGCATGTTGACGACGACACGCCAATTATTCCGGTCCATGGTCTTGCCATGCTTAGCCGCTTCGTCTTCAGCAATTTCCCATTGCTTTGAAAGCATTTCTGGTCCGCCGGGAATTCCTGCACCTATAGAAAGTACCCCGATACCGTGCCTTCCCGCAGCCATCATCCCGAACGGCGTTATTGTCGATGCAACTGCGACAGGCAACTCGGTGGACCAGGGTGCTAGGTGTAATCGACCATCACGAAGAGTGAACCAATCTGTTTCCATTGTGACCGGTTCTTCGCACCTGAGCAGGCCCATGATTGCATCAAGTGCCTCTAGCATGCGTCGCCGCTGATCGACTGGGTTTATGCCCATCATGTACGCATCAGATGGAAGGGCTCCTGGGCCACAGCCAAGCATAACGCGACCCTTGCTCATATGATCAAGTTGAACAAAGCGTTGGGCCACAAGAAACGGATGGTGGTAGGGCAGGGAAGTCACGCCCGAACCAAGTCGGATATTCTTCGTCCGCTGGATAGCTGCTCCAATAAAGATTTCTGGAGAAGCAATGGTTTCCCAGCCTGCGGAGTGGTGCTCACCAATCCAGGCCTCATCATAACCGAGATGATCAAGCCATTCGATTAGCTCCATATCACGATCCATGGATAAGGTTGGATTTTCTCCAACGGCATGGAATGGAGCCAGAAAAATACCAAAACGCATCCCGCGACGGGCCATGGTCTTTAATCCTCACAAGGGAAAATAACTGTGTCTTTAACGCTTAACTATGGCCGGGACGTGTGGCAAGGAGCAGTGATAGGTTTTTAAAAGTATTTTGGCTTCAATTTTTTCAAAAACGACGGCGCAGCAATACTTTGCTGTGATATCGATGCAACGGGCATTTGAAGAGAAAGAGAAAAAAGTAAATAAAAACAGCAATAAATAATTAAATATTAATTTAAAATCTCATATTTTTGCAGATTATTAGCACTCACTAGGGGAGAGTGCTATTTTTTTCTTGAACCTCAGGGAAGGATTTCCTATATCCCCTTTCACACACCGGCCTTGAAATTGTTCAGGACGCCGTTTGGTGTGAGTGAATATAGCCAAATTTTTAGGAGGGCTTCCATGGCTGTGAATTTCCGGCCGCTGCATGACCGCGTTCTGGTCCGTCGTGTTGACCAGGACCAGAAAAGTGCCGGTGGCATCATCATTCCTGATACCGCTCAGGAAAAACCATCAGAGGGCGAAATCATCGCTGTTGGCGGTGGTCGTATCGATGACAACGGTGGCGTGCATGCGCTTGATGTTAAAGCTGGCGACAAGATCCTTTTCGGAAAATGGTCCGGCACAGAAGTAAAGGTTGGTGGCGAAGATCTGCTCATCATGAAAGAGAGCGACATCCTCGGTATCATCGAAACAAAAGGTGCAAAGAAGAAGTAATCCGCTAGCGGAACTTTGAATTCTTCGCACTTTTAAAGATTTAGGTGCGTCGCAAATCGACGCATAAACACTGTATAAACAATAGGAGCTAGCCAATGGCTGCCAAAGAAGTCCGCTTCAGCGCCGATGCGCGTGACCGGATGCTGAGAGGCGTCAACATTCTTGCCGATGCGGTAAAAGTGACGCTTGGCCCGAAAGGCCGTAACGTTGTGATTGACAAGGCGTTTGGTGCGCCTCGCATCACCAAAGACGGTGTAACTGTTGCTAAAGAAATCGAGCTTGCTGACAAGTTCGAAAACATGGGCGCACAGATGGTGCGTGAAGTTGCCTCGAAGACCAACGACGAGGCTGGTGACGGCACCACAACTGCTACCGTTTTGGCTCAAGCAATCGTGCGCGAAGGTGCAAAGTCGGTTGCCGCCGGAATGAACCCTATGGATCTGAAGCGCGGCATTGATGCTGCGGTTGAAGCCGTAGTTGCTGACCTCAAGAAGCGTTCAAAGAAGGTTAAAGACTCTTCTGAAATCGCTCAGGTCGGTACCATCTCTGCAAACGGCGAAGCCGACATTGGAAAGATGATTTCCGATGCAATGCAGAAGGTTGGTAACGAAGGTGTTATCACCGTTGAGGAAGCCAAGAGCCTGGATACAGAGCTCGAAGTTGTTGAAGGTATGCAGTTCGATCGTGGCTACCTGTCACCTTACTTCATCACAAACGCAGACAAGATGATCTGCGAGATGGAGAACCCATACATTCTTCTGCACGAGAAGAAGCTCTCTTCTTTGCAGGCAATGCTTCCTGTTCTGGAAGCAGTTGTTCAATCAACCCGTCCATTGTTGATTGTTGCTGAAGACATCGAAGGCGAAGCGCTGGCAACACTCGTTGTCAACAAGCTGCGTGGCGGTTTGAAAGTCGCTGCAGTTAAGGCTCCTGGCTTCGGTGATCGTCGCAAGGCAATGCTAGAAGACATGGCCATTTTGACCGGTGGTCAGGTCATCTCCGAAGATCTCGGCATCAAGCTCGAGAATGTGTCGCTAAACATGCTTGGTACTTGCAAGCGCGTTTCGATCGACAAGGACAACACAACCCTTGTTGATGGCGCTGGCAAGAAGGCTGACATTACCGCCCGTTGTGGCCAGATCCGTCAGCAGATCGAGCAAACCTCCTCAGACTACGACCGTGAGAAGCTCCAAGAGCGTCTCGCTAAGTTAGCTGGCGGCGTTGCAGTAATCCGCGTCGGTGGTGCTACTGAAGTAGAGGTTAAGGAGCGTAAAGATCGCGTCGACGACGCACTGAACGCTACCCGTGCCGCTGTTGAAGAAGGCATCGTACCTGGTGGTGGCGCTGCGCTTGTCTACGCTGTTAAGGCGCTCGATAAGCTCAAAGGTGCTAACGAAGATCAGACCGTCGGTATCAACATTGTTCGTAAGGCTCTTGAAGCTCCTTGCCGCCAGATTGCTGCAAATGCCGGTGCTGATGCATCTGTAGTTGTTGGCAAATTGCGTGACTCAAAGGGCGAGACCTTCGGCTACAATGCTGCCAATGATACCTATGTTGACCTCGTGAAGGCTGGCATCATCGACCCAACTAAGGTCGTGCGTACAGCTCTTCAGGACGCTGCTTCCGTAGCTTCCTTGCTTATCACCACTGAAGCTATGGTTGCTGAAAAGCCAGAGCCTAAGGGTGCTGGTGGCGGTATGCCTCCAGGCATGGACGGAATGGGTGGAATGGGCGGCATGGACTTCTAAGTCCAGGCTAACCAAAGCCTCTTCTGGTGCATATGCACCAACAAGGAGGGCCGCGTGGATTTTCCATGCGGCCCTTCTTTTTTTGGTAGACCTATGGAATTGCTTCGTGATGACTACAGTTCATATTTTGCATGAAAATCCCGAATGGATTGCGCCATACCG